>DATCGU010000429.1:0-4300 GCA_036508735.1 Gemmatimonadaceae bacterium | reverse complement strand
ATCCCAATACCTTGCATTCTGAGCGTCTAACGCACAGTTTGCAATATGCCGAAACCCATCGCCCGCCCGCTCCACGTATCGCAGATTGCCACCCTCCTGCGGCAGTTTCCGGTGGTCGCGGTGCTCGGCGCGCGCCAGGTGGGCAAGACCACTCTCGCCCGGCAGGTCGCCGCATCACGGCGCACCGGCGCCGCGTTCTTCGACCTCGAGAGCACGGAAGATCTCGCCCGGCTTGCCGACCCGCTGCTCACCTTGCGCCGCGAGCAGGGGCTCGTCGTCATCGACGAGGTGCAGCGCCTCCCCGGCCTCTTCCAGGCGCTGCGGGTGCTCGTCGACGAGCCCGGCACGCGACGGCGATTCCTGCTGCTCGGCAGCGCGGCGCCCGAGATGCTGCGGCAGGGCGCCGAGACGCTCGCCGGTCGCATCGCCTATCACGAACTCGACGGCTTTCGGCTGGATGAGGTCGGCGAGGACCGGCTGCCGCGCCTCTGGCTGCGCGGCGGCTTCCCCCGATCGTTCCTCGCGCGCACCGAGGCGGAGAGCGGTCGCTGGCGCGAGGAGTTTATCCGCACCTTCCTCGAGCGCGACATCCCGCAATTCGGACTCCGCATCCCGGCCCCGGCGCTGCGCCGCTTCTGGTCGATGATCGCGCACTACCACGCGCAAACGTGGAACAGTTCCGAACTGGCCCGCGCCTTCGGCGTGGCCCACACCACAGTCCAGCGCTATCTCGACGTGCTGACCGAGACCTTCATGGTGCGCCAACTCCCTCCGTGGCACGCCAACCTCGCCAAGCGGCAGGTGCGTTCCCCCAAGGTGTACCTGCGCGACACCGGGCTGCTCCACGCGCTGCTCGGCGTGCACACCACGCGCGAACTCGAAGGGCACCCGAAGATCGGTGCGTCGTGGGAGGGCTTTGCACTCGGCGTCGTGCTCGACCGGCTGGGGGCGCGTTCCGGGGAGGCCTATTTCTGGGCGACGCACGCCGGCGCTGAACTCGACCTGCTCGTCGTGCGAGGACGCACACGGATTGGCTTCGAGTTCAAGCGGACGTCGGCGCCCACGATCACGCCGTCAATGCGAACGGCGCTGGCCGATCTCAAGCTGCAGCGTCTTGACGTGATTCATGGCGGCCGTGAGACGTTCCCGCTCGCCGCACGAATCCGGGCGGTGCCGCTCGATCAGGTCGCGCGGGAGATTGGCGCTTTGCGGTAGGCCGATGTGATGCGGTCAGGGCGCGGGCGGCGCGCACACCGCAGTCTGGCTGTGGATCGAGAGCTCCGGCAGCGCGATGTTCGCCTTCGCGATGATCACGGGCGTCACGCAGGGCTGGCTCGATGCCGCCACAAACGGTCCCGCCGCTCGTCGCGCGTGGCTTGGGTTGGTCGCGGAGCTCGACGCCGATGCCAACGCCTATTGCCTCATCGCATCACGACGATCCGAGCCATTCGCGCCGAACGAATCGCCAGCCGTCGCCGTCGGCCGCGAAGAGGTAGCGTAGCGTGGTGGCGTCATACGATCCCGTGACACTCACGTCCCCTTGGACCAGTGTGACGGCGCCACTGTCGCGGCCAGCGAAACCCTTCGACCTCCGTGGTCTTCTCACCACGCGCCGCGCGATCGACTGCTCACGACCTCCCACCAGGATCGTTCGGTGACCATTACAAGGATAGAACGCTACGGCCGACGCCCGAACATCGACGCCATGTCCACGTAGCCATCAGGAATCTCGAACATACTCGCTGGCACGCTGCCTTTGTCGATCGCGATGACTTCGACCGCCACCTTGCCGTCGGAGTTCCACACCTTGAGCGGGAACATGGGCTTGTTACCGAAGGCCTGCGCCCATGCCGGCGACGGTGCGCCACTTCCACGCCGACCCATCCCGCCGTTCATCTGCGGAAGAATGAAGCGGCCGAGCGCGGATGTCATGCACATGCGGGTGGTTGATCCGCTGGCATTCGTCACTTCATAATCATCGCACGACATGCCGAGTATCTTCTCGGTCGTCCCGAGCTTCCGGACCTCCATCTTCGAGTCGCCGCCACCTGACGAACCAGGCACCGCCGTCTTCGACAGGTCTGTGACGGTGATGATTCCCTTCGCGTTTGCCATTGCCGGCATCGCGGCCATTGCTGGCGGCATTGGCATCAGCGCGGTCATCGTATTCGCCTTCGGATCGTAGATCGACCGCATCTCCATTCCCGCCATCGGTCCCGACGACGCGGGCATGGTGATTACCGTCGCCGATCTGTCGCCCTTGACCGCGATCTTCATATTGATGTCGCCCGTGGTGCTGTTGGCGGACGGTGTCATTTTCATCGTGATGGTTCCCTCGAACTGCGCCGGCAATGGCGTTGCAGCAACAAGACCGATCAGCGTCAGAGCAACGAAGCGACGCATGGATCACCTCCGGGTGAGCGCAGTGAAGACGAGCGGGCGAATGTTGGAAGGTATGCGACGAACCGCTTTACGGAACGGCGCGCACCCTTGGCGTTGCCGCGATGGCAGAGTCCGCGCTCACGTCCTCACCGCAACATGGGAATCGACGACTACTGGCCACCCTTCGTCGACCGCCTGGTCTCCGCGTCCGAGATCGCCTTGCTTATCACGAGCAGCGTCCCGCCGAAGAGCAAGGTGTCGAAAGTGAGGCACGCCGTCAGCGAAGGTCCGCATGCAACCGGAGTTGGGTTCATCCAAGCAATGCCGGTCGCGAGAAGAGTCTTACATGCGCATTCTGTCGGCCGGCTAGGTGCACGCCGCGGGCGCGGGGCCCGCATCAACGAGAATCTTGCGGTGCGCGTCGACGCGAAGATTCAATCCTTCAAGCGACCGGGCACCGAGAAGGACCATGTCGCCGGGCTCGCCGAATACGACCTCGTCACCCGTGCCGAGGCCCTCGGCGTAAACCGTGGCGAGACCGGCCCAGCGCTCGAGCGCGGTGTCATCCGCTTGCCGAAAGTGCCACAGCTTGAATTGGGCAACGCCAAGCGACTCGAGAATGTGTCTCGGAATCCAGGTGAGCTCGGATCCGGTGTCGACGAGAGCGCTTGGAACCACGCGGCGTTCGCCCGGTCGCCGCGGATTCTCGATCTCGAGGCTGATGCGAAAGGTTCCCATGTCGCGCATGATAGCTCCGACGTGATGGAAGTAATCGTCCATCGAACGCGCTTGGACATCACTTCAACGCGCCTTACGGTACGGAAGTGCGGATGCCTCTGGAAGTCTACAAGCTGGCGCTCGTGCCGGCGCGGCGACTCCACACGTCGGCCGATGTTCAAGAACAAGGGGCGCATTGAAGCCATCGTGAATGCCGTGGCGCACCGTGATTATGCGTCCAACGCGTCGGTGCAGGTGATGCTGTTCTCCGACCGGTTGGAGATCTGGAATCCGGGCGAGCTCCCCTCGACGCTGACCCTCGCGTCACTGCGCGAACCGCACCCGTCGGTGCCTCGGAATCCCCTTCTGGCTGGGCCGATGTTCCTGGCGGGGTATATCGAGAAAGCCGGGACCGGCATTCTCGACATGCTCGCCCGCTGTCGTGAGGCGGGGCTGCCGACGCCCGCCTTCCAGCAAGAGAGCGGCCTCTTCAAGCAGATCTTCACGCGACGGCTGACCCCGGAAGTCACCGGGGAAGTCACCACGGAAGTCACCGGGGAAGTCACCACGGAAGTCACCACGGAAGTCACCCCGGTACTCCGGTTGCTTGGGGTGCTTCACGGCACCATGTCCCGCGGGGACTTGCAGGAGGTCCTCGAACTCAAGAACGCCGAGCATTTCCGCAAGACCTATCTGGTGCCGGCGCTCGAAGCTGGCCTGATCGAGATGACCATCCCCGACAAGCCAAAGAGCAGGCTCCAGAAATACCGCCTGACGAGCGCCGGAAGGGCGAAGCTTGCGGACGCACGGTCAACCGGAGAGCGATGAACGCCGCCGACCTGCTCACGGCCCTCGACCTGCCTGCTGACAGCCGTGTGAATCAACGCATCCCCAAGAAGCTGTTGCTCGAGAATGGCGCCTCGACGGCGGCCGACAGACGCCAGATCAACGAGGGGGTGGCGCGCGCCCCACTCACTCTCCGTGCTTGCCTCGAGCAGAATGCGCGCGCGCGGCCGATCGCCGAAGACGGCGGTGCGCCGGTCGCGGCTCGTCACGATGCGGCGGTCGGTGATGGTGCCGTCCGGCGCCTTGCTGGCCAGCTGGCTCGCGCGCTTGTGTAGGTCCAGTCCTACTATATCCAGGGTGGTTGGCCTACCGGTGTGCGCCCCGACCTTCGGACGGTGAGCGCGTTGATATGTGT
>DATCGU010000428.1:0-2494 GCA_036508735.1 Gemmatimonadaceae bacterium | reverse complement strand
GGGGGCGACCCCACATTTCCAAGGCGGTCGCCCAACCCGCCCAGCAGAATGATTATAGATGGCGTGCAAGAGAACGTCAAGACGCGCCGGCGCGCGCGCGCCGGGAGCGGCGGTTACGCCGAAGGCGCGATGACCGCGACCTGGCGCGACGTGTCGCCCGCGCGATGCGAGAAGAAGCGGTCGTTGTTGCACCGGGTGCAGTACGCGCTGACGTCGATGTGCTTCACGCCGGCGATTCGCGCCTGGTCGGCCAGCAGCGCGCGGAGGTCGACCGGCGCCGGATGATCAATGGTCCGCCGCATCAGCTGCGCATAGACGTCGGGGCCCACCTCGTAGCAGGTGCCGCAGATGGCCGGCCCGAGGTGCAGCACGAGTTCCCTGGGATGGCAGTCCATCGCCGCGAGGGCGTGAATGCCGGCCTCGAGGATGCCGCCGGCCACGCCCCGCCATCCCGCGTGCAGCAGCGCGGACGCGCCCTTGAGATGCCCAATGAATACCGGCACGCAGTCGGCGACGGTCACGGCCATCGCCGTGTCGTGGTGCGCCGTCACGTGCCCATCGGCGGCGTCGGTGCGCAGCCAGCCATCCCAGCCACTCCGGTGCATGATGATCTTGGTGCCGTGCACCTGATGCGCTGAGGCAAGCCGGCCGCCGGTGACACGCATCAGCTCGAACCAGCGATCGTTGACCTGCCGCACCGGCGCATCATCGGTGAAGGCATACGAACCAGCCTCCCGCGTCGTCGTGAAGGCGGCGAGCCCGAGCACGGCGAACGATGCGACGCGTTCGCGCGGCGGCAGCGTGCCGCTCACCGTTCCTCGGCGATGCGCGTGATGCTGGCGCCGAGGGCGTTGAGGCGTTCGTCGATGCGCTCGTAGCCGCGGTCTATCTGCCCGACGTTCTTGAGGGTGCTGGTGCCGCGGGCGCAGAGCGCGGCGAGGAGCATGGCCATGCCGGCGCGGATGTCGGGGCTCTCGACGGTGCCGGCGCGCAGCTCCGACGGTCCGGCGACGAGTGCGCGATGCGGATCGCACAGCACGATGCGCGCGCCCATCGACACGAGCTTGTCGACGAAGAACAGGCGCGACTCGAACATCTTCTCGTGCATCAGGATGAGCCCGTCGCACTGCGTGGCCGTGACGATGGCGATGGACATGACGTCGGCCGGAAACGCGGGCCACGGCTGGTCCTCGAGCTTGGGCACGTGACCGCCGAGGTCGTTCTGGATCACCATCTCCTGGTTGGCCGGGATGATGAGGTCATCGCCCTCGGTGCGGCAGTACACGCCGAGCCGCGCGAAGCCCATGAGCATCGACCGCAGGTGCCGCACGCCAGCGTCGGCGATGCGCAGCTCGCTGCGCGTCACCGCCGCCATCCCGATGAACGAGCCCACCTCGATGTGGTCGGGCCCGATGGCGTGCGTGGCCGCGCCGAGCGATGCCCCGCCGTGCACGGTGACGGTATTCGTGCCGATGCCCTCGATGCGCGCGCCCAGCGCGACGAGGAACTCGCAGAGATCCTGCACGTGCGGCTCGCTGGCCGCATTGCGCAGGATGGTGGTGCCGCTGGCGGCGACGGCGGCCATCAGCGCGTTCTCGGTGCCGGTGACGCTCGGCTCGTCGAGAAAGACGTCGGCGCCGACGAGCCCCCTGGTGGTGAACGTGATCCGGTCCGTCAGCACGTGCGCGGCGCCCAGTTGTTCGAGCGCCAGGAAATGTGTATCGAGGCGCCGCCGACCGATGACGTCGCCGCCCGGCGGCGAGAGCGTGACCTCGCCGCAGCGCGCGAGCAGCGGGGCCGCCAGCAGGATGGACCCGCGGATCTTCCGGCACATCTCGAGGTCCAGCGCGCGTGACGACACCGACCTGGCGTGCACGAAGAGCGAGTTCTGTCCCGTCCAGCGCGCTTCGGCGCCGGTGGTGGCGAGGATGTCGACGAGGATCTCGATGTCCCGGATGCGCGGGACGTTCTCCAGCGTGACCGGATACTCGGTGAGCAGCGTGGCCGCCACGATGGGCAGGGCCGCGTTCTTGTTGCCGGACGGGCGGATGGTGCCGCTCAGCGGGCGGCAGCCTTCGACGAGGAATCTCATACCACCAACTTAGAACCGGAATTCGGATTCCGGAATTGGAATTCGTTGGCGGAATGCGAGGCGGACGGCGCAATGGGACACCAGTGTTGTTCGCGGAATTCCCATCGGAACGGCATGCGATTGTCCCCCGTGCAGGCATTCAGCCGCCGGTCGTTGGCAGATTCACCCTTGCATTTGTGCGGGGAACGGCGGAAGCTACGAGCATGCAGCCACTCTTCCTTCTTGCCGCCGACACGCTGCTCGTCCGTCCGGTGCCGCCCGTTCGTACGGGATTCGAGCAAGTCCTTTTCGTCGCTGCGGGGCTGGCACAGATCCTCATGCCGGTGGTCTTCGTCCTGCTCATCCTCCTGCTCTTCCGCATCTGGAAGGCGCAGCAGAACCTGCACGAGCAGCTGGCCCGCC
>DATCGU010000427.1:0-5460 GCA_036508735.1 Gemmatimonadaceae bacterium | reverse complement strand
CACCGCCGCCTGCACCGCCGCCTGCACCGCCGCCCGCGCCACCGCCAGTGCCACCGCCAGTGCCACCGCCAGTGCCGCCGCCCGTGCTGCTGCGGCCCTGCGGACGCGAGGCACCCGGACCCGACGAAGGGCCACCGGCGTGATGCGTCGTCTGATTCAGTTCATCTGCCATATCAGAACTCCAGCCCGGCTTCCCGGGCGCCGTCGGCCACCGCTTTCACGCGGCCCGTGTACTGGTACCCAGCACGATCGAAGACGACCATGCTGATGCCGGCCGCCTTCGCCTGCGCGCCGATCTTCTTTCCCACCTCGACCGACTTTTCGGCCTTCTTTCCCGTGACGCCGTTGTCCGTCACGGTCATCAGGGTACGCTTGGCGACGTCGTCGACGAGCTGGGCATAGATGTGCTTCAGGGAACGGAACACCACGAGGCGCGGACGTTCCGCCGTTCCCGTGACCTTCTTCCGCACCCGCAAGTGACGGCGGGCCCGACGTTCGGCGCCCGTCTTCGGTGAACGCTTCGGCATTACTTACCCCCCGCCTTGCCGGCCTTCCGCCGGATGACTTCGCCAGCATACTTGACGCCCTTGCCCTTGTACGGCTCGGGCTTGCGGAGCGCCCGGATCTCGGAGGCCACGCGGCCCACGATCTCCTTGTCCGCCCCTTCCACTATGACCTGCGTTGGCTGCGGTGCCGTCAGCTTGATGCCCGCCGGCGCCTTCACCTCGATCGTGTGCGAATAACCCAGCGACAGCAGCAGCCCGTAAGGCTTCACTTCCGCCTTGTAGCCGACGCCCGAAATCTCGAGCGCTCGCACGTACCCCTTGGTGACGCCCTCGACCATGTTGGCGAGGAGCGTGCGCGAAAGGCCGTGCAGCGACTTGTGCATGGTTTCGTCAGAGGGACGGGTCACCGTCACCGTGCTTCCCTCGACCCCGAAACCCATGGCCGGATGAAACGTGCGATGGAGCTCGCCCCTGGGGCCCTTCACCGTGATGACCGAGCCCGCGACGGTGATGCTCGTCCCGGCCGGGAGGATCACGGGCAGCTTGCCGATACGCGACATATGCGGCCTCCTACCAGACGAGGGCGAGGAGCTCGCCGCCGGTGCGCGCCTGGCGCGCCTGGCGGTCGGTCATCAACCCTTTCGAGGTGGACAGGATGGCGACGCCAAGGCCGCTGCGGACGCGGGGAATCTCCGTGACCCCCACGTACCGGCGCAGGCCCGGACTCGACACGCGCTTCAGCTGACGGATGACCGGCTGGCCTCCCTGGGCGTACTTCAGCGTCACGCGCAGGAGCTGCGCGCCGCTTTCGCTGGTCAGCGTCTTGTAGTCCGTGATGAAGTTGGTCTCCTTCAGCAGGCGCGCGATTTCGACCTTTACTTTCGACGTCGGCATGTCCACGCGGCGGTGCTTCGATCCGAGGGCGTTCCGGATCCGCGTGAGCATATCGGCAATGGGATCGGTCATGCTCATAGTGTGTCTCTTGGCTCCTCTGGTTTCCGCCCGTGGCGGACCTGTAGGAAGTGAAAAAGGATGCTAGGAGCTAGGTGCTAGGTGCTAGGTGCTAGTGATCTAGCCTCTAGCTCCTAGCGCCTGGCTTCTGCTTACCAGCTCGCCTTGCGCACGCCGGGCAGGAACCCGTTGAGCGCCATCTCGCGCATGGCAATGCGGCTCAGGCCGAACGCGCTCTCGAACCCGCGCGAGCGGCCGGTCATCTGGCAGCGGTTGCGGATCCGCGTCTTCGAGGAGTTGCGTGGCAGCCGTTGCAGCGCGAACTGGGCGGCCATCTTCTCCTCGTCGGACGCATGCACGTTCAGGATCACTGCCTTGAGCGCCTTCCGCTTGGCGGCGTAGCGCTGGGTCAGCTGCTTGCGACGGTCGTTCTTCTCGATGCTGCTCTTCTTGGCCATGGCGCGATCCGGTTAGTGCTTGACCACGATCGGCTTCTCGTCGCCGCGAAACGGCATGCCGAGTTCGCGCAGCAGCGCGAGCGCCTGATCGTCCTTGTCCGTCGTCGTGACGAACGTGATGTCCATTCCGTGAATCTGCTCGACTTGGTCGTAGTTGATCTCCGGGAAGATCATCTGCTCCTTGACGCCCATCGAGTAGTTGCCGCGTCCGTCGAACGAGCGCGTGGACAGCCCGCGGAAGTCACGCACCCGCGGCAGCGCCGTCTGCACGAAGCGGTCCATGAACTCCCACATCCGCACGCCGCGCAGCGTCACACAGACGCCGATCTCCTGGCCCTCGCGCAGGCCGAAGTTGGCGATCGACTTCTTCGCCTTCTTCCGCACCGGCTTCTGGCCGCTGATCACCGCGAGCTCGTCGACCACTGCGTCCAGCACCTTGGGCGTCTTGATCGCCTCGCCCATGCCGACGTTCAGCACGATCTTCTCGAGCTGCGGCACCTCGTGCCGGTTGGTCAGGCCGAACTGCGCCGCCAGCCGGGGACGCACCGTGTTCGTATAGTAGTCGCGCAGGCGCGGCGGCAGCACGGGGAGCTTGGTTCCGCTGTGCGAGGTGGGGATCATGGAACTCCCCTTCTCGCCCCCCTTGCCGCTCTTGCCGCTCTTGCCGCTCTTGGCTGCCTGGGCGCCCTTGGCGCCCTTCTCGCCAGACTTCGTTTCCGTCGTTGCCATCAGTCAGTCCTCGGCCTTAGCGGGTGCGCGGGATCGGATCGCCGCTCTTTACGCTGATCCGCTCCTTCGTGCCGTCGGTATCGATCCGGCGGCGCGTCCGTGTCGGGCTTCCCGACTTCGGATCGAGCAACATCACGTTCGAGACATGCACCGGGGCCGGCATCTCGATGATGCCCGACTGCTCCTCGGCGGTGCGCGCCTTGCGGTGTTTCTTCACGATGTTCACGCCCTCGATCACCACCCGCGACTTCTTGGTGAGCACGCGAATCACCTTCCCTTCCTTGCCCTTGTCCTCACCACGCATCACCCGCACGGTGTCGCCCTTGGTCACCGGGAGCGCCTCGCGCTCCGCGTTGATCGCATGGCGGCGCGTCAGGCGCGTGCCCATGGTCTTTTGATGCTTCAGCTTGCGCATTTAGAGAACCTCCGGCGCCAGCGAGACGATCTTCATGTACTTCTTCTCGCGCAGCTCGCGGGCCACCGGCCCGAAGATGCGCGTCGCCCGCGGCTCGCCCTTGTCGTCGATGATCACCACCGCGTTTTCATCGAAGCGGATGTAGCTCCCGTCCTTGCGGCGGGTCTCCTTGACGGTGCGCACCACCACGGCGCGGGCCACCTCGGCCTTCTTCACCGTGCCGTTCGGCAGCGCGTCCTTCACCGCGACGATCACCTGGTCACCCAGGCGCGCGTAGCGGCGGCGCGTCCCGCCCAGCACGCGGATCACCAGGGCGCGCTTGGCACCGCTGTTGTCCGCAACCTTCACGACGGATTCCTGTTGGATCATTTCTCGGTCCCCTTACTGCGCGCGTTCGACAATTTCGACCAGGCGCCACCGCTTGTCCTTGGACAGCGGGCGGGTCTCGACGATCCGTACCGTGTCGCCGACCTTCGCCGAGTTCAGCTCGTCGTGGGCCTTCAGGCGCGTGGTGCGGGTCATCATCTTGCCGTACATCGGGTGCGGCACGCGACGCTCGATCGCCACCACCACCGTCTTCTGCATCTTGTCGCCGACCACCTTCCCCGTGCGCACCTTGCGCGCCGGGCGGGCAGCCGCGTCAGCCTTCGTCTGTTCAGCCATTGGTCATCATTCCTCGGGTCAGCGGCCAGTGGCCGCGCCCGCGGCCTTCTCGCGCAGCACGGTCTTCAGTCGCGCAATGTCCTTGCGAAGCACACGCAAGCGCAGCGGGTCATTCAACGGCTCGGTCGCGCCGCGAAACCGCAGGCGGAACCGCTCCTCTTCGAGCTCCTTGACGCGCGCCGCGATCTCGGCGCCACTCAGCTCACGAATCTGTCCGGCCTTCATGCGGTGTGCGCCTCCTCGCGGGACACGAACTGCGTTCTGATGCCCAGCTTGGCGGCGGCCAGCGCCATCGCCTTCTGGGCCAGGTCCTTCTCCACACCCTCAATCTCGAACATCACGCGCCCCGGCTTCACCACCGCCACCCACTGCTCGGGCGCACCCTTGCCCTTGCCCATGCGGGTTTCGGCCGGCTTCTTGGTGATCGGCTTGTCCGGGAAGATCCGAATCCACACCTTGCCGCCGCGCTTGATGTGCCGCGTCAGCGCCACGCGCGCCGCCTCGATCTGCCGGGCGGTCACCCACCCCGGCTCGAGCGCCTGCAGCCCGTAGTGGCCGAAACTCACCACCGCCCCGCGCGTCGCCAGCCCGCGCGTGCGGCCCTTGAACATCTTGCGGAACTTGACTCGCTTTGGACTCAGCATGGGTCAGTTCCTCACGCGTCGGACGAAAAGGTGCTGCTGGCGCCACGACGGCCATCCACCACTTCGCCCTTGAAGATCCAGACCTTCACGCCGATCGTCCCGAAGGTCGTCTTGGCCGTGCTGGTCGCATAATCGATGTTGGCCCGCAGCGTGTGCAGCGGCACACGCCCCTCGCGGTATCCCTCGGTGCGCGCGATCTCGGCCCCGCCCAGGCGCCCGCCGCACTTCACCTTGATGCCCTCGGCGCCCATGCGCATGGCGCTCTGCACCGCGCGCTTCATGGCGCGCCGGAACGAGATGCGCTGCGCGAGCTGGGCGGCGATGTTGTCGGCCACGAGCTGCGCCTCGATCTCCGGGCGCTTGATCTCCTCGACGTTGATGCCGACGTCCTTGCCCGTGATCTGCTGCAGCTCGGACTTCAGCTTCTCCACCTCTTCGCCCTTCTTGCCGATCACCACGCCCGGGCGCCCCGTGTGCAGGGTCACCACGACCTTGCCCGGCTTGCGGTCGATGATGATGTCGGCGATCGCCGGGCTCGCGTTCCCCGGAAACCGGCGGAGGCGCAGGTACTTCCGGAGGAGGTCATCCTCCTTCAGCAGCTGCGGGTAGTCCTTCGTGGCAAACCACCGCGACCGCCAGTCCTTGGTGATGCCAAGCCGGAAGCCGATCGGATTCGTTTTCTGTCCCATTAGCGCCCTTCCTTCTCGGCCACGATGATTTCCACGTGGCTGGTCCGCTTGTGGATCGGGGTCGCCCGGCCCATGGCCGCCGGCATCCACCGCTTGAGTTTCGGTCCCTCGTTGACGATCGCCAGCTTCACGTAGAGTTCGTCCACGTCCAGCGACGCGTTCGTCGACCGGGCGGCCTGCTCGGCGTTGGCGACGGCGCTCTTCAGCACCTTCGCGATCTGCTTGGCGGCATGCTTCTTGGAGAACTGCAGCAGCGCCAGCGCGTCATTGACCCCCAAGCCGCGAATCTGGTCGATGACCAGCCGCATCTTGTAGGGACTCTGGCGCGCCGTGCGTTGAATCGCGCGTGCCTCGGACATGGCTTACTTCCCTCCCTTGGCGGCGGGCGCGGCCGCGGCCGGCGCC
>DATCGU010000426.1:0-14587 GCA_036508735.1 Gemmatimonadaceae bacterium | reverse complement strand
GGAGGGAGCTGGCCACGATGCCTGACCTCGAGCTTGCCGAGCTGACCGCGATCTATGTAGGCCGCGGCCTGACGCCGGAACTCGCCCGGAAGGTGGCGGAGCAATTCACGGCCAAGGACGCGCTCGCGGCCCATGCCCGGGATGAGCTGGGTCTCCACGAACTCACGCGAGCACGGCCCATCCAGGCCGCGCTCTCATCGGCCGCAGCCTTCGCCGCCGGCGCCGCGACACCGCTGATCCTGGTGATCGCCGTTCCACTCGCCCAACTCACCAGTGTGGTGATGGGCGTGTCGCTCGTGCTCCTCTTCGGGCTTGGCTTGCTCGCTGCGCGTCTCGGGGGCGCCCCGATGGTACGCGGCGCTGCACGAGTCGCGTTCTGGGGTGTGGTTGCGATGGTCGCCACGGCGTTGGTGGGACGCCTTTTTGGGACGGTAGTGTAAGGTCGGCGTCGGTGCACAAAGGCGGCAGTTGGAATCGCCGGTGTTCGCGCTAGGTTTCATGCACCATGGCCGCCCCCAGAATTCGCACCGTCGCCCGCGCACTCCCGCCACATTTTGCCGATCAGGAAACCCTGATTGCAGCCCTGCGCGACGAGTGGGCAGGAAAGCACTTCAATGTTGAACGCCTCGAGGACCTGCATCGAGCGGTCGGAGTGGATGGGCGCCACCTCGCCGTCCCGGTGGAGCAGTACCGCGGATTGACCACCTTCCGCGCGCGTAATGACGCCTGGACTGCCGCAGCGCTTGACCTTGGCGCGCAGGCGGTGAGTGCGGCCCTCCACGTGGCGGGCCTCGCGCCCACCGACATCGATCATCTCTGTTTCGTGACCGTCACCGGGCTGGCCACGCCTTCAATAGATGCGCGCCTGGTGAACCGGCTCGGCTTCCGCCCCGATGTCACGCGGGCCCCGCTCTTTGGGCTGGGTTGCGTCGGCGGCGTGGCCGGCACGGCACGGGTCAGCGATGTCCTGCGCGCATGGCCCGGTCGCCGTGCACTGCTGCTCACGGTCGAACTCTGCTCGCTCACGCTCCAGCGCGAGGACCTGTCGGTGGCGAACATCATCGCCAGCGGACTCTTCGGCGACGGGGCAGCCGCGCTCCTGATGGAAGGCGGCGACCTGGCGGGTGAGGGACCAGAAGTGGTCGCCACCGCGTCGGTGTTCTACCCGGACACCGAACGCATGATGGGATGGGACTTCGTGGACACGGGCTTCAAGCTGGTGCTCTCGGCGGCCGTCCCCGACCTCGTCCGTAATCACGTGCGCAGCGATGTGGACAATTTCCTGCGTGCGAATGGCCTCACGCGAAGCGACATCACGCACTGGGTGGCGCATACCGGTGGGCCGAAGGTGTTGAAGGCATTCGAGGAAGCCCTCGAACTCCCGGCAGCCGCCCTCGAACGGTCGTGGAGATCACTGCGTGATGTGGGGAATCTCTCGTCGGCCTCGGTGCTGTTCGTGCTCAGCGAACTGCTGGCCAGCGGCGAGGCGCGTCGAGGTGATCTCGGACTGATGATGGCGATGGGTCCGGGTTTCTGCGCGGAACTGGTGCTTCTCCGATGGTAGCGGGCCATGAGTTCACGTTCGCTGTGGTGGGCGCCATCGCGCTGGAGCGCGTGGCCGAACTGCGCCTCTCGCGCCGCAATGCCAGGTGGGCGTTCGCCCGCGGGGCAGTGGAAAAGGAACGGGGGCAATATCGGGTGATGACGGCGTTTCACCTGCTTTTTCTCATGGCGTGCGTCGGCGAGCCTCTCCTGCTGGATCGCACCTTCACTCCGGCACTCGCCACGGCATGCATCGTTCTGCTCCTGTGCGCGCAGGCACTGCGGTGGTGGGCCATCACCACGCTGGGACCGCGCTGGAACACGCGCGTGATCGTGCTTCCTGACGCCGAGCCCGTCACTGGCGGTCCGTACCGCTGGCTCCGGCATCCCAACTACGTGGCGGTGATCATCGAGATGATCGCGCTGCCACTGGCGAGTGGCGCGTGGATCACGGCGACGCTCGGCTCGCTGGGCAACGCGCTCCTGCTGCGCGCACGGATTGCCATCGAGGAGCGCGCCCTGGGCGCGCGGTGGGCGCGCGCGTTCGTCGCGACTCCGCGCTTCGTGCCGGGAGGTCCGCCTGCCAGCCCTTGAGCAGGAAGTGCTCGATGTCATCCGGCGCATCTTCGCCACCGAGCTGGAGTTCAAGGGTCAGGTGGAGCCCGCACACCACCTGCAGCGTGACCTGCACGTAGACTCGCTGAACGCGGTCATACTCGCCGTAGGACTCGAGGACCACTTCCGCGTGCGCCTCGCGCAAGAGGACACCGTAGGCGTGACGACGGTTGCCGAACTCGTGACGTGTGTCGCACTGCGCGTACGAGGCGCGCGCGAAGGTTCGGCGGAATGATCGCTGGACCGCCCCTCCCACTGCTGAAGGCCTTGACGGTCAATGCGGCGCTCGTGCGCGCAGCGGCCAGCGCGCACGGGCTGGTGTTCGTCGACGCGCGTGAGAACGAATTCGCCATGCCGTGGAGCGAAGTGCTCGACCGCGCACGACGGATGGCGGGCGCGCTGGCGGAGCGCGGCATCCTTCCGGGTGACCGCGTGGCGATGGTGCTGCCCACCGGTTCCGATTTCATGGACGCGTTCTTCGGGGCGCTGCTCGCCGGCGCCGTGCCGGTGCCGCTCTATCCGCCCGTGCGCCTTGGGCGGATGGAGGAGTATGTGCGCGGCACGGTGCGCATGCTCGAAGTGGTTGGCGCACGCGTGCTGCTGTCCGATTCGCGTATTCGCCTGCTGCTTGGCGGCGCCGTCGAACTGGCGCGGCCCGCGCTCGGCTGCCCGACGGTTGCCGAGTTGCGCGATGGCGCGGTGGCTCATGAGGAGCCGGTGACGGGTGATGCGCTGGGACTGATCCAGTTCTCTTCGGGTTCGACCGTAGACCCCAAGCCGGTTGCGCTCACGCATCATGCGCTGATGGCGCAGGTGGCGGCGTTGAGCCAACTGCTGCTCGTGCCGCAAGGATCGCCGCCGACCGGCGTGACATGGCTGCCGCTGTACCACGACATGGGGCTCATCGGCTGCCTGCTCGAGGCGATGTACTATCCGGGCAACCTCGTGCTGTTGCCGCCGGAACTCTTTCTCGCGCGGCCGGCACTGTGGCTGCGCGCACTGTCACGGCACCGCGGCATCGTGTCGCCGGCGCCCAGTTTTGCGTATGGCATGTGCGCAAAGCGCGTTCGCGACGAGGACCTCGATGGCGTGGACCTCAGTCACTGGCGCTACGCATTGAATGGCGCGGAACCCGTGTCGGCGGTTGTGCAGGAGCGCTTTGCCGCGCGATTTGCTCGCGTTGGGTTCCGCGCCGAGTCGCTGATGCCGGTGTACGGCCTGTCGGAGTGTGCGCTGGCGGCAACGTTCACCCGGGCTGACGGGACCAAGCGCCAGCTGAGCGTCGACACCGATGTGCTGGCCGCCACGGGGCGGGTGTCAGCGGGCACGCGACGCATCGTGTCGGTGGGCACCCCGATTCCCGGTGCGGCCGTCGACGTGCGTGACGACGAGGGAACCTCCATGGCCGATGGCCAGGAGGGGCGCGCCTGGGTTCGCGCGCCGTTCGTGATGCAGGGGTACTTTGGGCAACCCGACGCGAGCGCGGAGGTGTTGCGCGACGGATGGCTCGACACCGGCGATCTTGGCTTCGTGGACGGCGGGGAGTTGTTCATTACCGGGCGCGCCAAGGATGTGGTGATCATCCGCGGTGCCAACCATTCGCCGCAGACGTTTGAGGACTGCCTGGTGGGCGTAGAAGGAGTGCGAGCCGGGTGCGCCGTCGCACTGGGTTTTGTGCCACGCGGCCAGGACGACGAGGCCCTGCTGGTGCTCGCCGAGCGCACGGAGGACGCGCCATCCGGCTTGGAGTCGCTCATCGTGGCCGCAGTCGTCGAGCACACAAGCATCGTGCCGCACACGGTGGTGGTGCTGGCGCCCGGCACGCTGCCGCGTACGAGCAGCGGCAAGCTTCGGCGCAGTGCCGCGCTGCGGCAGTACCTGCGTGGAGAGCTGGCGCCGCCGGAGCCCGTGACGCCGCTGCGGGTTGGCGCACACGTGGCCAGGTCGCTGGTGGCATTTGCCCGTCACCGCCTGCAGCGATGATGTTTGACGTTGCCATCGTTGGCGGTGGGCCGGTGGGGCTGGTGGCCGCTCTCGAGATGCATGCGCGCGGATTGTCCGTGGTGGTGCTCGAGCGCCGCACCGGCGAGATGGACCAGGCGTGCGGCGAGGGCTTGATGCCCCACGGCCGCGCGGCACTGGAACGATTGGGCGTGACACGATGGCTGAATCCCGATGACTGCGCCGGGTTCAGTGCCATACGCTACGTACAGGAAGACGGACGCAGCGTCGAGGCAAGGCTGCCCGCACCAGGCGGCCTGGGAGTGCGTCGCACCGCGCTGCGTCGCGCGCTGGCGAGCGCGGCAAGAGCGCGCGGAATCGAGGTACGCGACGGATGCGCAGCACGCACGCACGAGATCGGTGCCGACACGGTGTCACTCGCGACGGACGCCGGTGCAGTGACTGCGCGCTTCCTTGTGGCCGCCGACGGATTGCATTCTCCCCTGCGACGTGCGCTCGGACTCGAAGCCGAACCGCACGGCGCGCGCCGTTTCGGCTTGCGTCGCCACTTTGCGCTGCCGTCCTGGGCGCCGCGCGTGGAAGTGCACCTCAGCAGCGGGGTGGAGGCGTACGTGACGCCGTCAGGGGCAACCCGCGTGGGCGTGGCCTTCTTGTGGGAGGACGGTGCGTTGGCCGGACCTCCGGATTTCGACGATTTGCTGTCGCGGTTTCCCGTGCTGGGTGAGCGGCTGGCTGGAGCCGCGCCTGACTCTCGGGTGCTTGGCGCGGGGCCGCTGCGGCAGCGGGTGCACGCCCGCACGCTGCGACGCGCGGCGCTCGTGGGTGATGCCGCGGGCTATGTGGATGCCATCACGGGCGAGGGATTGTCCCGCGGGTTCGAGCAGGCGCGGGTACTGGCCGAGGTGCTGCCCGCCGCGCTTGCGGTGGGGGCGACCGTGGCTTCGTTGGCGCGCTACGAGGGCGCGAGTGCGAGGGCGTTCCGTCGCTATGCGCGCCTTGCCGATGCCCTGGTGTGGACTGCCAGGCGTCCTCGGCTGCGCCGATTCGTGCTCAACCGGCTCATCGAACTGCCGGCGGCGTTTGGGTTCGTATTGCGACAGGTGATATCCGAGTAGCAACGTATGCGCATGGTCATTTCTCGCGCCGGACGCACGGAGTGAATTTCAATGCCCAAAAAGGTTGCCATCAAGTGGTCCAAGTCGCCGAACAAGCACAACTACCCGGCCGCCCTTTCCTATCTGTCGCTCTTCTTCGATGAGAAGACTGCGGCGACCTACGTGCGGAAGCTCAAGCGTGCCGTGCAGTCGGAGTTCAAGGCGAAGGACATCTTCCGGGCGTCCGCGCTGTCGCTGCTTGGCGTGAGCAACGGCCACGTCGATCGGTACAGGCAACGGATCAAGGCCGGCCAGGCGTTGTCACCTGTCCTCTTGGTGCGGGATGCCGCCACGCGACGCGTCATCGTGGCCGACGGCTACCACCGACTGTGCGCCGTCTATTCCTACGACGAGGACGCGGTGATACCATGCAGGATCGTGTAGAGTCGCACGCGTTGACCGGGGCTGGCCTTGGCGTTCGAAACCCCTGCTTGCAGTGACCCCGACTGCAGAGGTTGGCTGGTGAACCGGAGTACGGTTGGTATCCTGATCTTCGATGGCGTCGAGGTGCTCGACTTCGCCGGGCCCTACGAGGTGTTCTCGCGCACGCGCCTCGAGCCGGGTACCGAGTCACGCCGCTCCGATGAGTCGGCGCCATTCCGCGTCTTTACGTTTGCGGAGCGCGCTGGCGCGGTTGTGGCCACCGGTGGTCTGCGCGTACTCCCCGATTTTGACCTCGCATCCGTTCCGCGCATCGAGCTACTCGTGATCCCGGGTGGCTTTGGCACGCGACCAATGTTGCAGGACCAGGCAATGCTCGAGTGGATTCGGCGGGCTGCCGCGGCCGCCACGAGGGTTGCATCGGTCTGTACGGGCGCGCTCGTCCTCGCCAAGGCCGGGCTCCTGGCCGGCCGGCGTGCCACCACGCACTGGGGCGCGCTGGCCACGCTGGCCGAACTCGACCCGACGATTCGCGTGGACGCCGACGCGCGAGTGGTCGAGGACGTGATCTATACGTCGGCGGGGGTGTCCGCCGGGATCGACATGGCATTCGCGGTGGTCGAAGCGATGCACGGGCGCGCCGTGGCCGACGAGACGGCGCGATACATGGACTATCCGCGGCGCGATGGGCGTCCGTCCTCGAGCGAGTAGCCGCTCGTTGCGAGCCGCAGTCCCGGTGGAAAGCGGGTAAGTTTGCATTGATCGCACACCGGACCCGGACCGCCTTGGCAATGAACGACACCACGAAGTACTGGGCGGCGGCGCTCGCCGACGCGTGGAATATCGATGCCCGTCTGGAGCCGCTTCCGGGCGAGTTCGACCTGAACTTCCGCGCCACCGCGAGCGACGGTTCGACGTACGTGCTGAAAGTCATGCGCGTGCGCTGCGAGGCCTCGTTCGTCAACCTGCTCTGTGCTGCGCATTCGCACATTCGGTCGCGTGACGCTTCGGTGTCCGTTGCCGGTGTCGTTGTCAGCCTCGACGGAAAGCCGTGGTGCGTGCGCAAGGACGCTGGCGGCACCGACCGCATCCTGTGGCTGCTCGCGTGGCTCGACGGCTCGGAGTACTCTCGTTTCCGGCCGCACTCGCTGAGCTTGGCCGCTGCAGTCGGCGAAACACTGGCGCGCCTGGACCATGCGTTGGCCGACTTCGTACACCCGGCACTTCGCCGGGACTTCAAGTGGAACCTGCTGCAGGCGGAATGGATCGGTGCTCACCTGGAAGAGATCACTGATGCCAGTCGGCGCGCCATCGTCAGCCGAGTCCTCGACAGGTACCTGGTGTCGAAGCCGGCCTTGCTTGCCGAGCCTCTCGCCGTCATCCACAACGATGTCAACGATTTCAATCTCCTCGTTGGGCGCCCTGGCGATGGTGCCGTCGCGGTGACGGGCATACTCGACTTCGGCGACATGATGGAAGGGCCGTTGGTGGCGGAGATCGCCATCACCGGAGCCTACCTGGCGCTGGAGCATCCATTGCCGGAGCGGGCGCTCGCCGAATTCATTGCCGCGTACCACCACGTGACGCCACTCAATGGCGCACAGGTTGACCTGATCTGGCCCCTCCTGCTCACCCGGCTGGCGGTCAGCGTCACCAATTCGGCGATCATGCAGCGGGAACGCCCGGACGATCCCTACGTGGTCGTGTCGCAAGCGCCAGCGTGGCGCTTCCTCGAGGCATACCAGGGCATCGATGAGCACCTGATGAACGCCCGGTTGCGCGCTGCCTGCGGACTTCCGGCAACCGATGCGGCCGAACGCGTGATTTCATGGCTCGGTGAGGCACGCGGATGCTTCGCGCCCGTGATGGGCGTGGCACTCGATGATGTGCCGGTGGGATCGCTCTCCGTTGCCGGGTCCACCACGCCGCGTGACCCGCTGCAGATGACTGCCGCCGAGGCGCGCTCGCTTGGAACGGGGTTCGGAGGTGCCGCGTGGCTTGGCTGCTACGGCGAACCACGCCTGGTATACACGGACCGTGCTTTCTTCAATGGTCCACACGGAAACTCTGACCGGCGCACCGTGCACCTGGGCGTCGATGTCTTCTTTCCGGCCGGCACGCCGGTAAACGCTCCGCTCGACGGCGCGGTGGAAGCGGTGGAGTATCGCGAAGGGCACCTCGACTATGGTGGCATGGTGGTGCTGCGGCACGAGACACCAGCGGGAGGCCGATTCGCAACGTTGTACGGCCACCTGTCGCGCGATGCCGTAGCGGCGCTTTCCACGGGCCAGCGCATCCGCAAGGGTGAGCGATTTGCGTCGCTCGGAACCGCTGACGAGAATGGAGGTTGGGCGCCCCACCTGCATTTCCAGCTGACGCTGCTGAACGAAGGACTCGGCGCCGATTGGCCCGGCGTGGCTGATCCCGATGAGTTGATGATGTGGCGCGCCGCTTGTCCCAACCCGGCCGCACTGCTCAACCTTCCCGATGAGAGGGTCGAGTATCGGCCACTCGACACAGCAGCCCTTGGTGCGGCGCGTCGCGAGCATTTCGCGGCAAACCTCAGGCTCAGCTATCGCGAACCCTGCCTCTTCCTGCGCGGGTGGAAGCACTACCTGTTCGACGAATGGGGACGCCCGTACCTCGACGCCTACAACAACGTCCCGCACGTGGGTCACGCGCACCCGCGACTGCAGGCCATCGCCAGCGACCAGCTGGCGCGGCTGAACTCCAATACGAGGTACCTGCACCCTGCGCAGCGGGAGTTTGCGGAGGCGCTGCTGGCCAAGATGCCGCCGCACCTGACGCACGTCTTCTTCGTGAACTCCGGCAGTGAAGGGAACGAGCTGGCGCTGCGCCTCGCGCGCACGCACACGGGCGGCAAGGACATGGTCACGCCCGATCATGGATATCACGGCAACACCACCGGCGCGTACGCCGTATCGGCGTACAAGTTCAACAAGCCGGGAGGCGGCGGGCGCGCGAAGTGGGTGCAGGTCGTCCCGGTGGCCGACACGTATCGTGGCGAGCATCGCGGTGGCGATGCCGCCGAACGCTACGCGGCATGCGTGGACGAAGCAATTGCCCGCGTGCACGAGCGTGGTGGAAGACTTGCCGGATTCATTGCGGAAACGTTGCCAAGCGTTGCCGGACAGGTCGTTCCACCGGCTGGCTACCTGCAGGGAGTCTACGCGCGGATTCGCGCCGCGGGAGGCGTGTGCATCGCCGATGAAGTACAGACCGGACTGGGACGGCTCGGCGAGTTCTACTGGGGCTTCGAGCAGCAGGAAGCGCAGCCCGACATTGTCGTGGTCGGCAAGCCGCTGGGCAACGGGCATCCACTGGGAGCAGTGGTGACCACCGCCGACATCGCGCGCTCCTTCGACAACGGGATCGAGTTCTTCTCCACCTTCGGCGGGAGCACACTCTCGTGCCGAACGGGGGCGGAGGTGGTTCGCATCGTGGACGAGGAGCGACTGCAGGAGAATGCGCGGGTCACCGGCGCGCGCCTGCTGGACGGGCTGCGTGCGCTGCAGCTGCGTCACGCCATCATCGGCGACGTGCGCGGCATCGGCTTGTTCATCGGCGTGGACCTCGTCACCGATCGCGCACGGCGGACTCCGGCGACACGCGGTGCGAACTATGTCGTGAATCGGCTGCGCGAGGAGCGCATACTGATTGGCACGGAAGGGCCGGCCGACAACGTGCTCAAGATCAGGCCGCCGCTCACCGTGCAGGCGGGCGACGTCGACCTGCTCGTCGCCACACTCGACCGGGTGCTGACCGAGGCGGCGTTTCTCGGAGGCTAGGGCCTGGCGGCACGGTGAGAGATGTCCTCGACGCGGATGTTCCGCCACGCGCCGCTGCCGAACCGCCAGACGGTGAGCGTCGCCCGAGTCATGTGTCCGAGCAGGATGGCGAGCCAGATGTCTGAGGGAATAAGCGGCCGCATCAGCTGCAGCATGGTGAGAACGCCCAGCGGCAGGGCGACCTGCGCGACGATGGTGATGAACAGCGGCGCCTTGGTGTCACCCGTGCCGGTGAGTCCGCCGGTATAGGTGAGCGCCAACCTGAAGCTGGGCGCCATCGGCGGCTGGAACGACAGCTTCGAGAAGCTCGACGCGCTGCTGGAGAAGGCGCTCGGCGGCGCGTAGCGCCGAGGCGCTCGACGGACGGCGCAGCCCGCGTTAGTCTCCGCACATGGGAATCGCGCCGTCCATCGTCAATGTCGGCTACCGCTCCACGAACTTCTGGGTGGTGAGTGCGGGCCGGTCTCGGCTGCTCGTTGATCTCGGCTGGGCCGGGATGTTCAGTGCGCTCGCCGCCAACCTCGAGCGCATGGACATTCCGTTGGGGGAGATCACGCACGGCGTGGCGACGCACTACCACCTGGACCATGCGGGGGCGGCGCAGGATCTGAAGGACAAAGGGATGCGGCTGATCGTCACTGAAGAACAGGTCGCGGCCATTCCGCTCATGAAGCAATTCGTGAAGGAGTCGGATCACTACACCGAGATTTCGCTGCACGGCAACCTCGTGATCACGTGCGCCGAAGGTCGCGCGTTGCTGGCGACGATCGGCCTCGACGGGCAGCTGGTGCACACGCCGGGACATTCGGATGACAGCGTGAGCCTGCTGCTCGACACCGGTGCAGTCTTCACGGGCGACCTCACTCATCCGATGCTGGTCACGGAAGAGACCGCTGAAGCGGTGGCCCGAAGCTGGCAGCGCCTGCGCGACCTGGGTGCGACCACGGTATATGCCGGGCATGGCCCCGTGCGACCGATGCCGGCGACATAGTCCCGTCAGGCACCCTGCCCACCGTTTCCCGACCCGGAGCTCCTGATGACCGCCACGCGACGTCCGTTCACGATACTTGCCATTATCGTCGTCACCGTACTGGCAGCCATCGGCGGCTATGTGGCAACCACGTGGGCGCCCGACGTTTCCGTCGAGGTGCTGAAGGCGCGTTGGGCGCCGCCGCCCTCGCAGTTCCTGGCGATCGACGGCATGCAGGTGCACCTGCGCGATGAAGGCCCGCGTGACGATTCGGTGCCCATCGTGTTGCTGCACGGTACCTCGTCGAGCCTCCACACGTGGGACGGCTGGGCCGATTCACTGAAGGGGACGCGGCGCGTCATCCGCTTCGACCTTCCGGGCTTCGGGCTCACGGGCCCCGCTCCTGATGGCGATTACGGCATGACGGCGTACGTTCGGTTCGTGACGCACGTGCTCGACACGCTTGGCGCGCACCGCGTGGTGCTGGCGGGCAACTCGCTGGGCGGATGGATTGCGTGGCGCGTGGCCGTGGCGCGCCCCGAACTGGTGCAGCGACTGGTCCTCGTGGACGCCGCGGGCTATCCGTTCGAGTCGCAATCGGTGCCCATCGGCTTTCGCCTGGCGCGCATTCCCGTGCTGAACAAGCTCGTGCAGCGCATCCTGCCGCGTTCGGTGGTCGAGGGGAGCGTGCGCAACGTCTTCGGCGATCCCGCGAAGGTGACCCCGGCCCTCGTGGACCGCTATTACGACATGGCCCGGCGCGAGGGCAACCGCGCCGCGCTGGTGGCGCGCTTCTCGCAGGGGCGCTTCGACCCGGACACGACCGCCATTCGCACGATCAGGCAGCCCACCGTCATCATGTGGGGCGAACGCGACCGGCTGATCCCGCCGGACAACGCCGTGCGCTTCGCGCGCGACATAACCGGCAGCCGCGTGCTGACATTCGCCACGCTTGGCCATGTGCCACACGAGGAGGATCCGGTGGTCACCCTGGCGGCGGTGCGGCGGTTTCTTGATGGCGAGCAGTAGCAGCGCCGTGCATGCGGGGTGGCATGCCGCTGGCGGCCGGCCGTCGGTGCCTCCTATTTGGTAGTGTCTGCAAAACCCCATGACTGGAGCACCCATGAAATCAGCTGCCCTGACAGTCAAGGTCTTCGGAGTCTACGTCGCACTGACCGGATTGGCCCTGCTGTTTGCGCCAAACGTTCTCCTGTCCCTTCTCGGGCTGCCGAAGACAATTGAGATCTGGGTACATGTACTCGGCGCGCTGGCCCTGGTCGTCAGCTATTACTACTGGGCCTGCGGTTCGGCGAATGTACGCGCGTTCTTCGTCGCGTCGGTGCAGGGCCGCATGATCTTCTGCGCGGCGTGCCTGGCAATGGTCATCGGGGCCGATGCACCGCGAGTACTCCTCGCGTTCGGGCTGGTGGATCTTGCCGGCGCGGGCTGGACTCTCGCCGCCTTGCGGAGCGAATCGCGCGAGGCCTGACGGGCGCGCTCAGGCGCGATAGATCGTGATGGCCGTGTCGCCGAAATCGCGGCGCAGCGCGCCCTTGGGCAGCTTATGCGTGGCGGCGTGCTCCACGGCGAGCACCCGGGCGAACCTGGTCACCTGCCAGCCCTCGATGACGCGGTCCAGCATCTTCGACTCGTACGGCGGATCGCAGAAGGCGATGTCATAAGCGCCGGCCGTGGTGAGCATCGTGGCAAAGGGCAGCGCGTCCTTCTTGAAGATGCGGGTGCAGTCGCGCATGCGCAGCGCGGCCACGTTGGCCTTGAGCGCGTGCAGGCAGGCCGGCCGGAACTCCACGAAGTCGGCACTCTTGGCGCCTCGCGACAGCGCCTCGAGCCCGAGCGCCCCGGTACCGGCAAAGAGATCGAGCACGCGCGCGTCGGGGAGATCAGCCTTGAGTTGGTCGAGCAGCGCAGCGCGCACGCGTTCGGCGGTGGGACGCACGCGAAAATCGTTGGGCGACGTGAGGTCGCGCCCGGCCCACTTGCCGCCGACGATCCTCATGGGCGCACCAGCGTCACGGGACCGCGCGGCGTCAGCGCCGTGGCCTTGCCCGCGGCAAACGAGAACCGGGCGCCACCACCGCTTCGCGCGTCAAACGACCGGAACTCGCCATTCCCCGATGGCAGCAACTCGACGGCCGCAAACGGGCGTGCTCCAATGTCCATGATGTGTCCGCCACGATCCCACGTGTAGATGTTCGTCGCGCCGCCGCGCACGAAGTTGACGCGCACGGTGGTCTGCAATCCGCCTTCAGGCCCACGCACCGTGCCGAGCACCTCCACAGACCGGAATGCCCCGAAGCGCTGGAGGCGCGCTTCCAGCAGCCCGGCTTCCTGCGAGGCAACCTCGACGGAATCAGGACCCCCCGGGCCGAGTGCCGTGCGCAGCTGGGTGACGTCGCCGTTCATCACGGCCTCGGCGATGGCGCGCGAGCGTGCGTTGAGGGTGGTCGCTTCCGGCGCTGACGTGGTATCATCCGTGGCGAGCAGGGCGTACGCCTGCTGACCGACTGCCTCGGCCATCAAGCGCCCATCGTCCGCACGCAGGAGAAGTCGACTGCCGTCGGCGAGCAGGTATGTACCAGCCGCGGCAGCGATGGCTGCTGGTGCCGCGGCGACACGGGCGGGGGGAAGCTCGTACGGCTGCCCAAAGACGATCCGCGAGACGACGCGCACCGCAGTGGTTGCCGTGAGTTCCGACACGGTGGAGGCGACGAAGATCGTCACGCGGTCATCGATGAAACGGAGAAATTCGGCGACGTACACCCCGTTGCCACCATTGTGCGTGACCAGCCGCGTGCCGCGCGACGTCTTCATCACCGCCCAGCCGTAGGCGTACTTCGAGAGACCGTCGGGCCCCTCGTTGACGTAGCCCGTCATGAACTTCGTACGGCTGGAGTCGGTGAGGACGCTGCGATTGGCGAGTGCCGCGTCCCAGCGTGCCATATCCCCGAGCGTCGTGTGGAGGCCGCCGTTGCCGCGAAGTTCCCAGTACGGTGCTCCGTCCATTGCAATGCGGTCGACGATGGTGCCCCAGTCTCGGCCGTCCTGATAGCCGTGGGCGATGCGGCTGGCGTTCCAGTTGGGGGCCTTGTAGCCGGTCTCGAGCATCCCCGCAGGCTGAAGGACGAGGTGACGCAGGGCAGCCTCGTAGTCCTGCCCGGTCTCGAGTTCGACGATCGCGGCGAGCAGGGAGTAGCCGGAGTTTGCGTAGAAGTGCGTGCTCCCCGGCTTGCTGCGCAGCGGGGCGGCGAACATGCGTCGCACGTACTCGGCGCGTGTCGTCGGTTCATAGTCGGTCGGCGAGTAATCGGAGTTGAACCCTGCCGTGTGCGTGAGCAGCTGGTGCAGCGTGATGCCGCGCTTGTCGGCCGGGGCGTCGGGAAAGAAACGGCCAATGGAGTCGGTGGTGCGCAGCTTCCCCATCTCCTCGAGGCGCAGGATGGCGGCCGCCGTGAACTGCTTGGTGATGGAACCGAGGTTGTAGACCGTCGAGGTGTCGGCGCGTATGCCAGCGGCCCGGTTGGCCATGCCGTAACTGTGCGTCATGACAATCTTGCCGTCGCGCACGACGAGAACACCACCGGTGTAGCCGAGGCTTTCCAGCCGCGCCATGTATTCGCCCACGCGAGTGACAATCTGCGCGTCGGTTGGGAGTGTTGTGGCAGGCTGCGCAAGGTTGGTGCTCACCGCGAACGGCAGCAGTGCGGTGACGCTAAGGACACGGCCGCGGTTGGTGATGAATAGCATCGAGGGCGGGATGAGTGCGGGGAGCCGGACTACTCTCATCAAACTTAGTCACCCGAAGCCGGCCCGGCGGTCGTCTCGGGGGCCCGATGATCTGGCGGCAGCGCCGCGGTGAGCGCCTTTTATGGAAGGCCTTCGAAGAACCGACCGGCCGTCCGCTGGCGGACCGGCCACCACCTACACGGAGTTCACATGCGCGCGTTCGTGCTCAGCTTGGTTGTCTTCTTCGCCGCCGGCCTGGGCGCCTGCGCCGGGCACGGACGTCCCGCGACGGTGGCAGCAATACCAACCGGAGCTTCCACCGGCACACTGGCCCAGGTCTACTACTGGCGCGCCAAGCCCGGGAAGTTCGAGGAGTACTCGCGATACATCCGCGAACTGGCCGAGCCGAT
>DATCGU010000425.1:0-2618 GCA_036508735.1 Gemmatimonadaceae bacterium | reverse complement strand
CCGAGGTATTGGTGACCGTGCCGTTCTTTTCGTACGCGGAAGCCGCCGGCAGGACGACATCGGCCTGCTGCGCCGTCTCGGTGAGGAACATGTCCTGCACCACGAGGAAGCCCGCCTTGCGCTGCACCCCGCCCTTCAGGGGATTGGCACCCACCACCCACAGCGCGCTCAGTTCCGCGCGGACCATTTCGTCCACGTGCATGCCCGCTTGCCCGCTCGGCTCGTAGCCGGGCAGCAGTTCCGGTGTGACGCCCATATCCACCGCGCCGCGCGAGTTGGCGTAATCCAGCAGGCAGATGAATTTGACCGGGATGGCGAGCGATTCGGCGAAATCGACCAGCTTGCGGAGATCCTCGCCCTTGTAGGTATCGTCGAACAGAATGACCAGTTCCGGCTCGGCTTTCAGCTTGTCGCGCAGCGATTCGTAATCGCGCCCGCGGACGATTGCGGCGGCGTATTTATCCTCGCGCACCGCTTGCGGCGTCACCACGTAGACGTGCGCCTGATGATGCCGGTAATTCGCGCGAACCTGGTAGCTGAGCATCGGGTGCTCTAGCGCCAGGTCGGCGCCGAGAACGAGAATGGCCTTGCGCTCGTAGAGATCGCTAACCGTGGCCAGCTTCGACGCCTTGCCACTGAGCGCGTCGAGCAAAGTCACCACGTCGCCGGTGCGGTGGTGGTCGATGTGGTTGGTTTTGAGCACCTGGCGGGCGAACTTCTGCAGGTAGAAGTTCTCTTCGTTAGAGGTGTGGTTGCTCCCGATCACGCCAAAGCTGCCGCCGTCGGCCAAGACCTGGGTGAACTTCGCGGCCACGGCTTCGAGCGCCTTGGCCCAGGACACCTCTTCCAGCTTGCCGTTGACGCGCAGCAGGGGGGATTGCAGCCGTTCGGGGTGATCGTAGAAATCGAAGCCGTAGCGTCCCTTGATGCACAGAAACTCGCCGTTGATGCCAGAGCGGTCGCGGTTGTTGCCGCGGATGATCTGGTCGTTGCGCGTGCCGAGCGTGGTCTTGCAGCCATCGCCGCAGTGCGTGCAGATGGTGCCGGTGTGGGTCATCTCCCAGGGGCGGGTGTGGTAGCGGTAGGCGCCGCTGGTGAGCGCGCCGACGGGGCAGATATCGATGCAGGCGCCGCACTCGTCGCACTCCAGGTGGTCGCCCACGTTGGGAGCGATCTCGCTCGTCACGCCGCGGTTGACGACGCCGAGCGCGCCCACGCCCAGGCCCTCACTGCAGACGCGTACGCAGCGGAAGCACAGGATGCAGCGCGGCGCATCGAAGAAAACCACGGGTGAGAACTGCTTCTCGGGAGTATGAACTTTCTCTTCCGTGTAGCGACTAACGCCAGCGCCATAACGGAACGCCATGTCCTGCAATTCGCACTCGCCGCCCTTATCGCAGACGGGGCAATCGAGGGGGTGATTGGTGAGCAGGAACTCGAGCATGTATTTGCGCGATTGTTTGACCTGGTCGGTGTCGGTGCGCACCACCATGCCTTCGGATACCGGCAGCGTGCATGCCGTCATCATCTTCGGCATCTTCTCCACTTCCACCAGGCACATGCGGCAGGCGGCGGCCAGCGAGAGGCCCTCGTAGTAGCAGAACGCCGGGATCTCGATGCCGACGGTCTTGGCGGCATCGATCACCAGAGTCTGCGGGGGAACGCGGACCGCGCGGCCGTCGATGGTCAGATTGATCAGGTCAGGCATTCAGCCCCTTTTTCGACCCTAGTTGTGGGGCGGACCCCCTGGTCCGCGCGGGACGCCCTCGTCCCGCAGCCGGGACAACGATGCCAGCATCTCGCAGGGCGCGGGCAGGCCGACGGGGGTGTCGGCCGCGGGCCAGGGGGTCCGCCCCACCATCGGCGAACACGAGTTGCAGTGGTGGGGCATGCTTTAGGTTGCCCGGCTTTTGAGCGAAGGGTTGGTGTCTGATGGAGCACAACGAGACACCCCGCGAATCTCTCCTGGCGGCGCTCTTCGCCGAGCATGGGCGGGAGTATGGGTTCGCGGCGGCGCTGGGCGTGCTGCTGCTGCTCAACGTTACCGGCGTGTTCCGCGGCATCCTGGGGCTGGACACCGCCATCCTGGTCACTGTTCTGGCCGGGTACAAGACGTTTTACAACACGATTTCCGGGCTGCTGGAAAAGACCATTTCGGCGGACCTGGCGCTGTGCATCGCGGTGATCGCGGCGCTTTCCGTCGGCGAGTATGCGGCGGCCGCGGAAGCCATGTTCATCGTGATGGTGGGGGAGACGCTGGTGTCGTTCGCCGCCGGGCGAACAGAGGCGGCGATCCAACGATTTGTGGCGCAGTTGCCGCGAACCGCGCGGCGAGTCGGCGATGGGCACGAGGAGGTGGTGGACGCGGCGTCGCTCGTGCCCGGCGAGCGCATCGTGGTGAAAGCCGGGGAACGCATCGCCGCCGACGGCGTGATCGAACAGGGAGCTTCGAGTATCGATGAGAGCTCCATCACGGGCGAGCCTCTGCCGCACTACAAACGGACCGGCAACGAGGTGTTCTCGGGCACGTTGAACGGCAACGGGTGGCTGCGCATTCGGGTGACTCGCGCGGGTGGCGAGACCACCCTGGCCCGCGTCGTCGAACTGGTGAGGGAGGC
>DATCGU010000424.1:0-9218 GCA_036508735.1 Gemmatimonadaceae bacterium | reverse complement strand
ACAATTCAGGGCGGCGGTTGATCAGCGGGCGCAGCTGGGCCTTTTGGGCCATGCGCTTGTCCCGCTCGATCATCTGCGGAGTGACGAGTTCGGGGATCGTGATTTCGGGGATGGCAGCTTCGGTCGACATTCGTCAGCCTGGGCGCGGAAGGTTGCGGCTCGCCGCGCGCGAGGATACGGGTGATGTGTGCCGGGAGACGAGAACGCGTTGGCGGTCGAGGTCCCGGACCTGGTCATTCAACCAGAGCCTTTAATCATAGACCTGTCAGGCGCTTCGGGCAATCCCCGCGCCAAGTACTACCGCCGCTCGTCGGCCAGGGCGACGACCCGCCCCACCTGCTCGTCCTGGCTGATGCCCGTCGTGTCGATCCAGACGGCGTCGGGCGCCGGCTGCGTCTGCTCCCGGTCGCGACGGTCCCGGGCCTCCAGCTCCGCCGTCTCCGCCTCCAGCTCGGCGGCCGTCGGCGCGCGACCCGTTCGCTGCATCACCCGCCGGCGGGCCCGTTCCCCGGGGAGCGCCACCAGCCACACCTTGAGCCGCGCGTCGGGAAAGACCGCGGTGCCCATGTCCCGGCCGTCCACCACGATCTCGTGGGCCGCCGACGTCGCGCGCACGGTCGCATTCACCCAGGCACGCACGTGCGGCATCTTGGCCACCAGGCTCACGACGCCCGTCACCGGCTCGCCGCGAATTTTCGACTCGCACTCCGCTCCGTCCAGCCGCGGCTCGAACGTGGTCTCCGCCGGCACCAGGGTCACCCGATGGGTGAGGTCGAGAACCGAACGCTCCGTCCACAGGTCGGGAGGATCGCCCTCCTCCAGCCGCGCCGCCGTCACCGCGCGGTACAGCGACCCACTGTCCACGTGGCGAATACCGAGGCGCGTCGCCACTTGCCGCGCCGTACTCGACTTTCCCGACGCCGCCGGGCCGTCGATGGTGACCACCAAGTGCGTTCCCTCAGACGACGACACGGGCCAACTCCTCCCAGAAACCGGGAAACGACACGGCGGCGCAAGCCGGGTCGTCGATGATGATGGCGCTCCCGGGAATCGCCCCGAGCACGCCGAAGGCCATTGCGATGCGGTGATCCCCGTGCGTCGTGACCCGGCCGGCGAACGGCCGGCGCGCGCGGCCGCGCACGACAAAGCCATCGTCGAGTTCCTCCGCCTCGGCACCGACGGCGCGCAGGTTCTGGACGATCGCCCTGATGCGATCGCTTTCCTTGACGCGCAACTCGCCGGCCCCCGTGACCCTCGTCTCTCCTTCGGCGCAGGCGGCGACGCAGGCGAGCATGGGCAGTTCATCGATGAGGGATGGCACTTCGCTCCCCTCGATGTCCGTACCGCGCAGGTTCCCCGGCGCCACCACCACGCGGGCCACTTCCTCGCCACCCTCGGCGCGCCGGTCTTCATATGAGAGGCGAGCGCCCATCCGGCGGAGCACGCGGAACGCGCCGGCGCGCGTCGGGTTGATGCAGACGTCCTCGAGCGAGAGCTCGCCGCCGTCCGCCATCGCGGAGAGCGCCGCAAAAAAGGTGGCGGAGGATGGATCGCCGGGCACCAGCTGGTCGGCGGCGAAGAGTCGGGCACTCGGCACGAGCGTCACCATGCCGTCGTCGGTACGCACATCGACGCCGCGGGCCTTGAGCATCCGCTCGGTGTGATCGCGAGTCGCCACCGGCTCCAGCACCTCCACCGGCACGTCGGCCACGAGCCCGGCCAGCAGGATGGCGCTCTTCACCTGCGCGCTCGCCGTCTCGGCGCGCCACGTCAGCCCCTGCAGGCGTGCACCGTGGACCGTCATGGGCAATCCCTCGCCCGGCCCCTCGAACGCGAAGCGCGCCCCCATCGCCGTAAGCGGTCGCGCCACGCGCCCCATCGGGCGGCGGCTGAGGCTGGCATCGCCAATGAAGCGCGAGGAAAACGGCAATGCAGCCGCCACGCCCGAGAGCAGGCGCGTGGTCGTCCCGCTGTTGCCGGCGTCGAGATTGGCCGATGGCGGCCGCAGCCCGCGCAATCCAACGCCCTGGATTACCAGGTCGTCCCCCAGCGCGGGGATCGTCACGCCGAGGGCACGCAGCGCGAGTGCGGTGCTGTGCAGGTCGAGCGACTGCAGCAGGCCGCGCACGCGCGACGGGCCATCCCCCAGCGCGGCAAACATCAGCGCGCGATGCGAGATGGACTTGTCGCCCGGCACGCGAAGCACGCCCGCCACTCTCACGCAGCATCTCCCCGCGACGCGCGCGGCATCACCGCAGCCACCCTTCGAGGGCCGTCGCCAGGTCGGTCTTCTCGTCGCGGTACTTCACGATGACTGGCGTCTGCAACGAAATCCCCTGAGACTGTCCCCACTCGCCACCGACCTGGCGCGCCCCCGGCACGACGACGGCGTTCGCCGGAATCTGCAGCACGCCTCCGCCGGGCGCGGCGCGAATGACGCGCTCGTTCACCAGGTCATACACCGGCGTGCCGCGCGTCAGCACCACTCCCGCTGCCAGCACGGCCCGCGCGCGCACCACGGTGCCCTCGTAGACGCCGCAGTTGCCGCCCACCACCACGTCGTCCTCGATGACCACTGGCGACGCGTTCACCGGCTCCAGCACGCCGCCAATCTGCGCCGCGGCGCTGATGTGCACGCGCTCACCCACCTGCGCGCACGACCCGATGAGCGCGTGCGAATCGATCATCGTGCCGGCGCCCACGTAGGCACCGACATTGATGAACATCGGTGGCATGCAGACGACGCCACGGGCCACGAAGGCGCCGCGCCGGATGGACGACCCGCCCGGCACCACGCGAATGCCGTCGTCGATGGTGAGGGCGCGCGTGGGGTACGTGTGCTTGTCGAAGAAGGTGAACGGCCGGCTGACGCGTGCGTCGCCCAGCACCGACTGGTCCACCACGCGCCCCACGCGAAATCCGGCCAGGATGCCGCGTTTCACCCACTGCACGGCAATCCACTCGTCGCGGTCGTCGCGCACCGCGGCCCGCACGATGCCCTGCTCGAGCGCGGTGAGCAGGAGGTCGATCGTCACCTCCGCGTCATCGGGCATGGGCATGTGGTTCGGCAACGAGTACAGCGCCTCGATGCGCGGGGCCAGCGCGATGGTGTCGATGGAACTCATGGCGTCAGGACACCGGCGGCAACCAGCGCCAGGCGCAGGGAATTCGCGTGACGCTCGTCGAGGGGAACGAGCGGGAGCCGCAGGATGTTGCGGATGCGCCCCATGGCGGCCAGGGCGGCCTTGATGGGAATGGGATTCGACTCCACGAACGCGGCGGCGAACAGCGGGGCGAGCTGGTCGTGCAGTTCGCGTGCGCGGGCCAGGTCGCCCGCCCCCGCCGCCTCGGCGAGTTCGTGCATGGCCGCCGGCGCGGCATTCGAGACCACGGAAATGACGCCGTCACCGCCCTGCGCCATGACCCCCAGGGTCAGCGGATCATCGCCGGAGAGCACGACGAAGCCGGCAGGGCGCCGGCGAATGATCTCGGCGATCTGCACGAGGTTGCCCGACGCTTCCTTCACGGCGACGATGTTCGGATGCTCCGCCAGCGCGAGTGTCGTGTCGGCCTCCATGTTGCTCGCCGTGCGGCCCGGCACGTTGTAGAGCACCACCGGCAGCGGCGACGCATCGGCCACCGCGCGGAAGTGTGCCACGAGCCCTCGCTGCGGCGGCTTGCTGTACGCCGGTGAAACGTGCAGCAGGTGCGTGGCACCCGCCGCGGCCAGCGCCACGGAATTCTCGATGGCGACGGCGGTGTCGCTAGCCCCCGCACCGGCGATGACCGGCACCCGGCCACGGGCCACTTCGGCGGTGATCGCCACCACGCGCACTCGCTCGGCAAGCGTCAGCGTTGCGGCCTCGCCGGTGGACCCCACGGGAACGAGTCCATCGATCCCCTCGGCGATCTGCCAGGCCACAAGGGCGCGAAACGCGGCCTCGTCGAGCTGGCCGCCAGGAAGAAAGGGCGTCACGAGCGCGGTAATGGCACCGCGCAGCGGCAGCACACTCATGAAGCACCTCCAGTCGGGGGGGAAAGCACGTCGTCGAGCGAGAAGATGCCATGGCGACCGCTGACCCACCGCGCGGCCACCAGTGCGCCCAGCGCGAAGACGCGCCGGTCGCGGGCCTCGTGCACCAGGCGCACCTGCTCGAAGGCGCCGTCAAGGATGACCTCGTGCGTACCCGGCACATTCCCCACGCGCACCGACGTGATGGGCACCCTCCTGCCCGACGCACGTTCGGCCGCGTCGGCCAGGTGACGGGCCGTTCCGGACGGCGCGTCCTTCTTGGCCGCGTGATGCGTCTCCACGAGATGGGCCTCGAGACCGGCGGCGTGCGCGCGCCGGGCCGCCTCGGCCACCACCTTCGTGAACAGGTGCACGCCCAGGGAGAAGTTGGGCGCCCACACCAGCGCACCGCCGCTACGTCGCACCTCATCGCTCACCGTCGCGCGTTCCGCGTCCCAGCCGGTCGTGCCGCACACCACCGCACAGCCGGCGGCCACGCAGGCACGCACGTTGGCGGCAGCGGCGGCGGGCACGGTGAACTCGACGGCCACCGTGGCGCCTCGCAGCGTCGCCGCCGTGATGCCGTCGCGCTCCACCGCGTCACGCCCCAGCACGGCGGTCACCTCGATGCCCTGCTCCACCGCCAGCGCGGCAACCAGGAGGCCCATCTTGCCGTCGCCGATCACGGCGATGCGCAATGCACTCACGTTGCCCCCTCGAAGAACGCCCGGTGCAGGCGGCGCATCGCCTCGTGCACCTGGTCGCCGTCCACGATCATCGTCAGGTTGATTCCGCTCGCGCTCAATGAGCACATGTGCAGCCGCAGAGCGCCGAGCGCAACCAATGCCTGCGCCATCGCCGGCGTGTGCGCGCCCAGTCCCGATCCGACGACTACCACGATGCCACGACCGCGTTCCACCGTGACGTCGCCGAACGATCGCAACTCGCTGAGCACCTCCTCGAGGTGGAAGTCGGCATCCACCGTCACTGAGACGCTCACTTCGGACGTGGCAATGACGTCCACCGAGAGTCTGAATCGCTCGAACACGGAGAAGATGCCCCGCACCACGCCCGGGCTGCCAAGCATGCGGCTGGACTTCACGTTCACCAGCACCACGTTGGCCCGGCCGGCGATGGCCCGCACGGCCAGTCGCGGCGCATCGAAGGTGATGCGCGTGCCGGCACCCTGCGGGCGATGCGAGTTGTAGATGAACACGGGGATGTTGCGCTGCACCGCCGGCGCGATGGTGCTGGGATGCAGCACCTTGGCGCCGAAGCTGGCCAGCTCGGCGGCCTCGTCAAACCGGATGTGCTCGATGAGGCGCGCCGCCGGAATGACGCGCGGGTCGGCGGTGAGCATGCCGTCGACGTCGGTCCACACCTCGATGGCCTCGGCGTCGAGCGCCGCGCCAAGGAGCGCCGCGGTGTAGTCGGACCCGCCGCGGCCGAGCGTGGTGGTGATGCCCTCGGCGGTGGCGCCGATGTACCCGCTGAGCACGGGGACGAGTCCCTGGCGCAGGAGCGGCAGCAGTTGCTCGCGCGCCGCGTCGGCGATGGCGTCGAGCTGCGGCAGCGCCTTGCCGAAGGAGGCGTCTGTTACCATCACGCGCCGCGCATCGACGAACGCGGCGGGAATCCCGCGCTTGGCGAACGCCGCGCACACGATGGGCGCCGACAACCGCTCGCCGTACGCCGCCACCGCGTCGAGCGACCGTGGGGTGAGGTCGCCCAGCACCGACAGTGCCTCGCCCAGGTGCGCGAGCTCGTCGAACAGCACGCTGGTGTCGGCGCCAATTTCCGCGCCCTCCGCGCCCGTCCCCAGCAGTTCGTCAATCACCGCGAGGTGGCGTTCACGCAGTACCTCGATGCCACGAAGGGCGGCGATGAACTGCCCTTGCGCCGACTGCGCCGCAATGTCGAGCAGTGCGGTCGTGGTGCCGGCCAGCGCCGAGACGACGATCACCGGCTGTCGCGCCAGGCGAGCGCGCACGATGGCCGCCGTTCGCTCGATGGCTGCCGTGTCACCCACCGACGTTCCACCGAACTTCGCGACGATCATGTGACGCCGGCGCGGCCGGTGGCCACCAGCAACTCGGCATTGAGGATGGAGCCGCCCGCCGCGCCACGAATGGTGTTGTGCCCCGTCGCCACGAATTTCAGGTGGAACAGAGGGTCCAAGCGCAGGCGCCCCACCGAGACGGTCATGCCGCGCCCGCGCATCGCATCGCGCCGCGGTTGCGGACGGTCGTCATTCTCGAAGAAGTGCAGCGGTTCCGGGGGCGCCGAGGGAAGCCCGCGCACGACGCTGGCGCCGCGCCACACGCGCAGCACGTTGCCGGCCGCCTCGACCGACGGCGCGTGCTCGAACTCCACCGACAGGCACACCGTGTGCCCGTTTTCCACGGCCACGCGATTGGCATGCGCGCTCACCACGAACGGCGCGTTCACCACGGCGCCCAACTCGACGTGGCCAAGCATCTTCTGCATCTCGCGCTCGAGCTTGGGCTCCTCGTCGCCGATGAAGGGAATCACGTTGCCCAGGATGTCGAGCGAGGGGACCCCCGGATAGCCCGCGCCGCTCACCGCCTGCATCGTGGCCATGAAGACGCGACGCGCACCGAACGCGGCGTGCAGCGGCGCCAGCGCCATGGCCGCCATGGTGGCCGCGCAGTTGGCGTTGGTCACGATGCCGCCCGTCCAGCCGCGCCGCGCACGCTGTGTATCCAGCAGCGCCAGGTGCTCGGCGTTGACCTCGGGGATCACCAGCGGCACGTCCGGATCCATGCGGTAGTTCTTCGCGTTGCTCAGCACCAGGCGGCCGGCGGCCGCGAACGCTCCCTCCACCTCGCCGGCCACGCTGCTGTCGAGTGCGGAAAAGACGATGGGCGACGACACGGCACCCGGGTCGCAGGCGGTGACGGTGAGCCCGGCCACCTCGGCGGGCATCTCGCCCTCGATCCAGCGCGTCGCGTCGGCGTAGCGCTTGCCCGCCGAGCGATCCGACGCCGCGACTTCCGCCACCTGGAACCACGGGTGACCGGCGAGCAGTCGAATGAAGGTCTGGCCCACCGCGCCCGTGGCACCGAGGATCGCCACGCGAATGGGCGAACGTTCAGCGCTCATGGGGTGAGCAGCGCCCGCACGAGGCGTTCGTAGGCATCCACGGAGGCGCGCAACTCGGCGACATCGATGAATTCGTCGGGCGTGTGTGCCACATGGATGGAACCTGGTCCGTAGAGAAGCGGCGTTCCCCAGCGGGTGAGCAGCGGGATGTCCGATGTGTACGCCATGGGCGCCGTCTCGAAACCGGCCACGGCATGAAAGTGCTGCGCCGGAATGAAGGACCCGAACGACAATTCCGCACGACCGGCCGCCCACCGTTCGAGCGCGGCCTGCACGGGTGCGCGGTCGCCGACGAGGCGCACCATCATTTCCACTTCGCAGAGCGCCGGCACGATGTTCGCCGCGGTGCCGCCCTTGATGACGCCGACGCTGACCGTGGTGGCACCGAGCACCGGATCCGCGGGCAAGTCAAGCAGTGTCAGCTCCGGCAGCAGTTCGCACATGGGGAGAATGGCCGAGGCGCCGAGTTCCGGATACGCCGAGTGCGCCTCGCGGCCCCGCGTGCGCGCCGTGACGCGCCACGCGCCCTTGCACCCGATGGCCAGCCGGCTCTCGGTGGGCTCGCCATTCACGAGAAAGCGCGAGGTCGCCTCCAGTTGGTTGGCGGCGCGCGCGCCGTCGGACCCGCATTCCTCCCCCACGACGAACAGCAGGTCGACGCGTTCCTCACCCGACACGGCCAGCTGGTCGGCCGCCACCAGCATGGCGGCGGCGATCCCCTTGGCGTCGCAGGCCCCGCGGCCGAACAGGCGCTCCCCGACGAGCCGTGGCGGCACGTAGGGCGGCACGGTGTCGAGGTGCGTCGACAGCGTCACGCCGCCGCCGCGGCGCGACGCCCAGACGTTGCTGCGTCCGGCAGAGACCTTCTGCAGCGTGACGTTCCAGCCGCGGGCAATGAGCCATCGCGAAACGAACTCGACGGCGCGCCCTTCGTCGCGCGACGACGACGGAATGGCGAGCAGCTCGGCGGCGAGGGAGACGACGTCTGGCATGGTGTGTAAAATGTAAGTTCGGGCGCCTGCCACAGACAGGCGGCGGGACAGGGCGCTTCAGCGGAGTTCCGGTGCGGTCCGCAGGGCTCCCCGACCGCCCGCGCTCGCCGGTTCATCGGTCACGGCTGCCCTACCCGCAGATGCTCTGCCCTGCAGTGCCCTATGTCGACCTGCCGCTGCCTTACGGCGTCCAGTTGAGCGTCGAGGGAAGGATCGAACCGATCTTGCCGGCGGCCGCGGCGGCCGAGGGTGTGGTACCGGTAAGGCTGACGTTCAGTCCGGCCGGGCCGATCACCTTCACATAGCCCCAGGGTTCGTGCGGGGACTCGGTCCCGGAAATTGCGGGGTGCTGCTGGAGAAGGAGAGTCCGTTGAAGGTGTAACTGCCCGCGCTGCCACGGCAGACAACGAAGTGATCACTCGGAAGCGCAACATCATGCCGCTGCCGCACGCCATGGCAGCAGCAACCCGTGGTTAGCGAGCGTCCATCATTCCTCAGACTGTGCGCAGTGCGCGCCCACACTCCACGGACTCATTGGAACGCTTGCCTCTGCGCACCGCGCGATCCAGCGCGCATTCCTCGTAAACGCTTCCGGTAGCCGCGTCACCATGATCATATCTGTCGCTACCACTCGCCCCTGACTATCGCGCAGCTCGAGTATCCGTTCAATCGGGACACCCATGGCCTCCTCCGGCGACAGTACGCGAGGGCCGATGCGTTCGAACGAACTCGCGCGCTGGCGGCTCGTGGCTTTCAGCGCATCCAGGTCCGGCAGCGCATGTTCGAACACGCGTGCCCCATCGCCAACGTGAAACCGGGTCTGCTGCACTGACTGAACATCCTCGAGACTCGACGTGACTTCGAGCATGCCGTGAATGAGATGGGGATCGTCCGAGGAGAGTGGAAGACGAATGCGACCCAACTCCGTGTTGCCGCGCCACAGTGAGTAGTCCATTAGTAGTTCATCCTTGGCCGACCTTCGTCTCGCTAACGGCTGGCGTTGTGCTGCGGCGCTTCAAATAGATGCGGCCGCGGGCGCGCGCCGCAAGGCAGAGTGGTGCGGCTTGGTCGGCCGGTCGCGGCCGCTTCCC
>DATCGU010000423.1:0-3583 GCA_036508735.1 Gemmatimonadaceae bacterium | reverse complement strand
AGTCTACCGACTCTCCGGGCGGCGGCCAGTCTGCGCCTCTTCCATCTGAGTGTGCCGTCCGCTCACCCGTGCGGGCATGTGCCACTGCGACCCGGCACTCCCCACAGCGGAGACGGCGATCTCAGCGGGGTGAGTGTCGGCGAGCAGCCTCTCCGGACGAGCCCGGTCTTCAGGTGATGCCGCCTTTGCGTGCAGCGCGAAGATCGTCGATGAACAGCAGCAGGCGCCGCCCGTGCACGCGGTAGTCGAAGTGCTTTCTCGCCGTCGCGCGGCCCTTCGCGCCGACCAAGGCGGCCTCATCGGGGTGCAGAAGAACGTGACGTAGTCGTTGCGCCAGGCCGAAGGGGTCATCGGGGGGGGCGAAGTACAGGTCGACGCCGTCGGCGACGAAGCGGTCGATCTCCCCAACGCGGGTCGCCACCGTCGGCGTGCCCGACGCCAGGTACTCGCCGAGCTTGGTGGGAAACGCGGCCTCGGAGAACTCCCCTCGCGGATGCGGAACCACGAGTGCGTCCGCCCCTTGCAGCAGTCGAGGGTAGTTGTCATACGGGACCACGCCAACGGACTCCACCCGGTCGGCTACCCCCAGCGCGCTCGCCAGCCGCGCCAATCCATCAGTGTACGACCGCGGACTCGGCGCGCCCGACAGCCTCAGTCGCAGATCCGGGAACTCGTCAGCCAAGCTCGCGAACGCGCGGATGAGCAGGTGGACTCCCTTGCTCTCGCCCAAGGCGCCCGTGTAAGCGATGTAACGCGGACAGGAGTGCCTGGCCGCGGACTTGGCGGGAGTGAAGCGGTCGACATCCACCAGAATGGGCACCTGCATGATCTGCGCCCCGGCGCGAAGGCGTGGCGCGAAGTAGCGCACCAAGTAGTCCGAGATCGCGAAAACGCCATCGTACAGCCGATACATGACCGTGGTGTAGACACGTTCTTCCAGGCGACGCGCCGGCGAGCCCTGTTCATAGACGTACGGTTTCTCGCAGCCGTCGAAGAGGAGCACCGACCCGCGTGACATGGTGGCGAGCCGGGTCATGATCGGCAGGGCCAGCGTGTGACCGACGAACAGGAGCACAGCGTCCGGCGGCTCGCCCTCAAGCGAAACGATCGGGCCGACCGCACCCAGGATGCCCTTCGCGGGAGCCAGGCGACGCTGTGCGAATCCGGAAGGGCGCACGGTGGTGCCCGTCGAGTACTCAAACGGCACCCCTTCGAACACCCCGCGAGCCTCGTGGTTGACCGCCGTCGCGGGGTCTCGTTCCGTGTACCGAGTCACAAGCACGCGCACGTCTGCGCCAGCCGCGAGGAGTCCTCGGGCGATCGTCAAGACCCTCGTGGTGGCACCGGTGCCATGGGGGAAGCCGAACAGGTCGCCGGCGATGAGGACTCGCGTCGGTGCGCGACTCATGGCCGGATCGGGCGGCCGCGATCTGGGTGGCTCACAACTCGCGCAGGATCTTCGCCGGTTGCCCCGCGACCACCACGCGCGGAGGGACCGACTCGACCACGACGCTCCCCGCGCCGACCACGGAGTTGTGCCCGATGGTGACTCCCTTGAGCACCACGGCGTTCAGCCCGAGCCACACGCCGTCCTCGATCCTCACAGGCGAGTGCGGGGCGATCCTCGAGCTGTCGTGCGGCGCTTCGGGCACGTGCCAGTCCGTGTCGGTGATCGTGACGTTCGCGCCACACAACACGCCGCGACCCAGCGTCACGCTTTCTACAGCGGCGATCACCGTTCCGCTCAGGCCGCAGCCGTCGCCGATGGATACCTCCGCCCCCGCTTCCAGCGTACTCAGCATGCATGGTCGGTTCAGCCCTACCTGGTTGGACCAGTGGGCCGAACGGAACACGCAACTCGAGCCGGTCGCGATGACACTGTGGTCGACGCGGTGGAACAAGATGGGGCCATAGTACTGGCCCCCGTCGCCGAGCTGGACGCCCCAGTACTTGGCGGCGAGAGCGGCGCGCGCGCCAAAGTACTGAAGCGCGAGGCGCACCCGCTGACGCTCGATGCGCCGAACGACTGCGGCGTGGTAGTCCCTGGCCGGAGCGCCGGCATCGCCCACACGCTGTCTCACGGCGCGCCTCCGTTCCATCGCACGCTTGCTGACGCGTCGAGATGTCGCCCGCGCTGGCCTTCGTGCCTTGACCAACGAGTACAGGGAATGCTCACATCCGCATCTCCTCAGCTTCGCCGGCACGACCGACCGCAGCGTCCGGTCTTGGACCGGCAAGGACTGAACGATACGCCCTGACGACGGACTCAGCTATCCGCCGAGGGTCATGGCGCTGAAGTGCTTTGGCGCGCGCCTCGGCGCCGAGGCGCCTGGCCAGAGCAGGATTGCCGAGCAGTCGGTCGATCTGAATGGCCAGTGCGAACGGGTCGGCATCGTGATAGAGCAATCCATCCACTCCATGCCTGACCAGGGAGGGCACACCGCCTACGAACGATGCGACACAGGGAGCGCCGACGAGCATCGCCTCGCAGAGGCTGTTGGGGCTGTTCTCCAGGTGCGAGGGAAGCACGAACACACTGGCTCCCGTGATCCCCTGCGCGATGGCTTCGGAAGTGCAATTCCCGAGGAACTCGACCCGTCCCGCGATTTCCGGTTCCGACACCATGGCTCGGAGTCTACGCGCCAGGCCGCCTTCCAAGGCCGAGCCTGCCACCCTGAGCCGCGGTGTGCGCAATCCGGAGCGGCGCAGGATGATCATGGCCGCGAGAAGGCACTCAAGACCTTTCAGAGCCGATTGTCCGATCGTGCAGAATACCACCCCGTCGCCAGAGTTCGGACCGGCCCACAGCGATGTGTAGAAGGGCGCGCCGAGCACTTCATCCACGTGATGGTACACGCTGCCCGGCGCGAGCAGACCGAGCACGCCCTGGTCCCACTCCGTACGACCCATGAAGTCCGAGCACAACGCGAACACGCGACGCTCGACGGCCGCGCGTGCCCGCATCGACCAGTGCTCGTGAAGCAGACCGTACCCGCGCGCGAACTCGCGCGTGGGAATCTCGCGGACCACGTCCGCGCATCCTGCCCCCGAGAGCACGAACCGCTCGCATACCGTGGCCAGGCCCTGCAGCGAGACGATCGCGGGGGTGCTGACCCGCTCGAGCACAAGACCGAAGTAGTGCTCGCTTCCATGCACGTGCACAAGATCCGGTCTGAACTCCCGCGCGATCTCCGCACAGCTGGTGAGCGCGCCGTCGGGCACCGCGTGCCGCCAGCGAGAAGTCGCGCCGCGCAGACCACCGCCGGCGCGTCTGTGGTCGACGCGGAAGTAGGTGGCGTTCCCGGCCCGGAACGGCCCGTGATCGACAGAGCCCGGGGCGGCGATCCCCAGCTCAATCTCCGTGGCAAAATCCTCGAGCGCGTGCCGAAGCCCTTCCACCCATCCACCTCCGAGCAGAGGAGCGCCAGTCACGGCCGGCAGTTGGGCATCCGCGAACCAGAGGACTCTCATGGAGTGCCGCCTGCACTCTGACCTGGTGAGGGCGGCCCGACCGTTCGCCGTCGCAGGGACCTGTGGAGGAGAGCCTTGGCCGACCGTATGTCTTCTCGTTTGATCGCACCGA
>DATCGU010000422.1:0-5769 GCA_036508735.1 Gemmatimonadaceae bacterium | reverse complement strand
CCGGTGAACGGGAGCGATCCGGCCAGCGAGTGGAAGGGCCTCCTGTCGTTCGACGAAGAGCCGAACGTGCTGAATCCGGCGAGTGGCTGGGTGTACAATTCCAACGACTGGCCCTGGGCGGCGGCAGGGCCGAGCAGCCCGAAGCAATCGGCGTTCCCGGCGTACGTGGACAATGGAGTCGAGTCGCATCGCGGGCGGCACGCCGTGATGGTGCTGCAGAACAGGAAGGATTTCTCGATTCAGGGGCTTCGCGACGCGGCCTACGATTCATACCTGCCGGGATTCGAGAAGTCGGTCCCTGCACTGGTGAAGGCGTGGGACGACGCCCCGGCGTCGAACCCGCTCAAGGCGAAGCTCACCGAGCAGGTGGCGTTGCTGCGGAAGTGGGACATGCGCTGGAGCGAGGCATCGGTACCGACGTCACTGGCGATCTTCTATGGAACGGAAGTGAATCGCATGGCCGGTGGGGGGCGAGGACGGCGGGGTGGTGCGGCAACTGAACCCACCGGTGCCCAGTTGCTGCAGGCACTCGACGCGGCGTGCGCGAAGCTTGTCGCCGACTTCGGCAAGGTCAATACGCCGTGGGGCAACATCAATCGTTTCCAGCGCCTGAATGCCAAGATCGAGTCGGAGTTCGACGACTCGGCGCCAAGCACTGCGGTGGGATTCCCGTCCGCGACGTGGGGCTCGCTGGCATCGTTCGGCGCACGCCAGTATCCGAACACCAAGAAGTGGTATGGCACGAGCGGAAACAGCTTCGTGGCGGTGGTCGAGTTCGGGAAGGACAGCGTGCGCGCACGGGCAGTGACGGCGGGCGGGTTGAACAGCGTTCCCGGATCGAAGCACTTCAATGACCAGGCCGTGCGGTACGCCAAGGGTGACCTGCGCGACGTGTACTACTACCCGAACCAGTTGAAGGGGCATACCGAGCGGGCGTACCAGCCGGGCAAGGAGCAATAGGGAGTCTCTCCCGGTGCCCGGGGCGTTGCGGGAGTTGCTGCGTCGCCTGTTCGGAGGTGCCCCCCGGGGCCCTCCGGACGTGGAACAGGAGCGCTTGAGCGTCCGGGGCTTCAACGTCCTCGTCGAGAACACGCGTCCCGATATCGCCACGCCCGACGTGCTCGAGCGGCTCGACGAGGCGTTGGGCCTGATTGAGCGCACGCAGCCGTGGCGCTTTCGGCACCTCCAGCGCGACTTGCGCGTCATCTGGGTGGTGCGTTATCCCACGCGTGGGGCGTATTTCCCGGCAGACCGGGCATGCCTGACGGAACTCACCTTCCTTGCACGGCGCGACATCACGGCGGCAACCGTCGCGTCGAGCATCCTGCACGAGGGAGTGCATGCCCGGGTCGACTGCTGCAGCGTGCGTCCCGGGTCGCGGGACATGGCCCGCGAGGAGCGGCTCTGCCGGCGTGCGGAATTGGCCTTTGGCCAGGCGCTCCCCGCCAGCTTGGGTGCGCCAGTCATCGAACGGGCCATCGAGAGCCTTGCCCTTCCTGACGCGGGAGTGGCGCCGGATATCGACTGGGAGGTTGCCCGCCGCCGACAGGCGATGATCGACGAAGGGGCCGTCGGCCGTGATGAACGTTCCCGGGACGGGAGCTGAAGGACATTGCTGTTCCTTTGGCGCCCGATGCTACTGTGTTGCATCTTCAGGGACCGGCGACTGACCGTTCACGCCGACCCACTTACCGCGACAAGCCAGAAGGCGGAACCCGTGCGTACTCATCTCTCCCGATTGATCGTCGCCGTGGCGGCGACGGCCGTCATTACCGCGACGCTGGCGGCCCAGTTGCCCGTTCCTTCGGCCGCCATGCAATGGCGCCAGATTGGCCCCAACCGTGCCGGCCGGGGTCGCGCGGCGGCCGGCGTCGCCACGCAACCGAACGTCGCCTACGTCGGTTTCGACAATGGCGGCATCTGGCGCTCCACCGACTACGGCAACAACTGGGAGCCCATCTTCGACAAGGAGAGCACCGGTTCCATTGGCGCCATTGCCGTGGCACCGTCCGACCCCAGCGTGATCTACGTCGGCACCGGCGCCGGGATCATCCGCCCCGACCTCGCCACCGGCAATGGCGTGTACAAGTCGACCGACACCGGCAAGACGTGGACGCACCTCGGGCTGTTCGACAGCCAGATGATCGCCTTCATCGACGTCGATCCGCGCGACCCGAACCGGTTCTTCGTCGCCGTGCTGGGCCATCCGTACGGACCCAACGCCGAGCGCGGCATCTTTCGTTCCACTGACGGTGGCAAGTCGTTCCAGAAGGTGCTGTATCGCGACGAGTACACGAGCGGCAACGACGTGCGCATCGACCCGTCGGACCCGAACATCGTGTACGCGACGCTGTGGCAGCAGCAACAGGCGTTCTGGGAAGGGGGCGGTTTCGGCGGCGGCGGCAACGGCATCTTCAAGAGTACCGACGGTGGCACGACGTGGAAGCCGCTCACCCAGGGCCTGCCCGACGTGCTCCAGGCCAACATCGCCATCGCGCCAGGCAATCCGCAGGTGCTCTACGCGATGGCAGCTTCAGCCGGCGCGAACGGTGCGTCGGGCCCAGTGGGCTTCTATAAGTCGTCGGATCGCGGCGAGCATTGGGCACTGGCCGTGGCGGGCGCCGACGGCAAGCCCGTGCGCACGCCCGACTCGCGCCCGCTCGGGCGCATCGGCGGCGGCGACCTGCCGACCATCGCCGTCGACGGCACGAACGAGAACGTCATCTACAGCGCCTCCACGGTGATGTGGCGCACCGAAGACGGCGGCTTCAACTGGTCGGCGGTGCGCGGTGCCCCGGGCGGAGATGACTACCAACGCGTCTGGGTGAACCCGGCCCATCCCGACATCCTCATCGCAATCTCCGACCAGGGCGGCGTGATCTCGGCCAACCGCGGCAAGTCATGGAGCAACTGGTACACGCAAGCCGCCGCCGCGATGTTCCACGTCACGACGGACAACTCGTTCCCGTACCGCGTCTGTGCCGGCCAGCAGGACAGCGGCTCGGCGTGCGTGCTCAGCCGCTCGCTCGACGGCATGATCACGATGCGCGACTGGACGCCGGTGAACATCCAGGAGTACGGCATGGCGGCGCCCGATCCGCGTGACCCGGACATGGTGTACGGCAGCGCGCGCGGCGGCGTGTCGGTGTGGAACCGCAGGACGCACCAGACGACACAGGTGGGGCCCGACATGTCGGCCAAGGGGCCGAACGGCGAGGCGTACAACCGCAACGTGCGCACGATGCCGCTCAACTGGTCGCTGGCGAACGCCGACCTGCTGTTCTACGCCTCGAACGCCGTGTGGAAGACGCTCGACCGCGGCAGGACGTGGGCCCGCATCAGCCCCGACCTCACCCGCCAGGCGTGGGACGTGCCGGCGAGTGCCGGCAAGTATGCGAGCACGGTGAAGCCGTCGCCCATCGGTACCGTCACGGCGCTGGGGCCGTCGGTGAAGGACGCGAACGTGCTGTGGGCCGGCACGGACGACGGCAACATCCAGGTGACGTTCGACGGTGGCGCGAAGTGGGCCAACGTGACGCCGGCCGCCCTCAAGCCGTTCACGCGCATCTTCAACATCGAAGCGGGGCGCCACGACCGGCTGACGGCGTACGCCGCGGCGAACGCGATGCGCATCGACGACATGCGACCGCATTTCTACCGCACGCACGACGGCGGCAAGACGTGGACCGAGATCAGCACGGGTATCCTGCCGGACTATCCGGCCAACACGATCCGTGAAGACCCGCGCGTGAAAGGGCTGCTGTACGCCGGCACCGACGGGCAGGTGTGGGTGTCGTACGACGATGGCGACCACTGGCAGTCGCTGCGCAACAACATGCCGGCCATCTCCATCCGCGATCTCGAGGTGAAGGACGACAGCACCTGCCAGTGCAGTGACCTGGTGGTTGGCACGCACGGGCGCGGCTTCTGGATCCTCGACAACGTGACGCCGCTGCGGCAGCAGACGGCCATCGCCAGTGCCGCTGCGTCGCGCGCGGCGTACCTGGTGAAGCCGGCCACCGCGCTGCGCATCCGCTTCGGCACCAACGAGCCGACGCCGTTCCCGCCCGAGGTGGCGGCGGGTGAAAACCCGATGCCGGGCGCGATCATCGACTACTTCCTCGGGGCCGAGCCCCGCGACGTGAAGATCGAGATCCTCGACGCCAAGGGCGTCGTGGTGCGCACGTACTCGAGCAACGATCCGCAGCTCGCCGTTCACCCGGCGTACGACCGTGCGGGGTACGACAAGATCTGCCAGAAGAACACGGGTGCGACGTTCTGCGGCCTGCCGCTCTACTGGCCGGGTGAGCCGCTGGTGTTCGGCGCCGGTGCGGGGATGCATCGCGTGGCGTGGGACTTGCGACTCCAGCCCGTGCCGACCGAGAACGTGAACGCAGCCGGCGATGTCGATGCGACCGGCGCGGTGCCGGGGCACGCGACGCTCGGCGAATCGTCGCCGTGGGCGCCGCCGGGCACGTACACGGTGCGCCTCACCGCGGACGGCAAGTCGTACACACAGCCGCTGACGGTCAAGCTCGATCCGCGCGTGAAGATCGCGGCACTTGCGCTGGCGCAGCTCAACACGCTGTCGCGTTCGATGTGGGACGGCTCAAGGTCGGCGCGTGAGGCGCTCACCGAAGCCCGCGCGCTGGCGACCAAGCTGGCGGGCGCATCGGGTGCCGATGTCGACGCATTCAAGGCGGCGCTCGATTCCGTGGCACCAGCGCCTGCACGCGGTGGCCGTGGTGGCCGCGGGTTCGGCGGCCGCTTCGGCGCCCCGGCCGGCCCGGCGACGCTGGCCAGCGTCAGTGCGTCGCTGATGGGAGCGGCGATGGCCATCCAGGGCGCCGAAGCGGCGCCGACCGCCAGCCAAGTGGCGGCGTGCGATCGCGCGTCCAAGCAGCTGGCAGAGGTCATGAAGAAGTGGACGGCGCTCAAGACCACCGGGCTCGCGGCGCTCAACGCAAAACGGAAGGCGGCGGGGCAACCGGTGGTCACGCTGCCGTAACGGCAGAGCACGAGAGCACGAGAGCACGAGAGCACAAGATCGCCCCACCTCGCGGAACGTCGCGGGGTGGGGCGATTGGCAATATGGAGCGATGCTCACCGAATCATCGCAAGCCAGATGGCCGGCTCCGCGTCCTACGGCGCGACCATGAGCCCGGTCAGGGGAAATGCCGACGTGAGCAATCCGGCGGCGAGCATGACCATCGCCGTCAGGAATGCCCACTTGATGGTGTAGCGCTGGTGCTCGTCGAACGGCACGTCCACGAGCCCCACCAGCAGGTAGGTGGAGGGCACGAGCGGGCTGAGCAGGTGCACCGGCTGGCCGATGAGCGACGCGCGTCCCATCTCGGCGGCGGCGAGGAACCGTCGCATGAAGCGCCGTGAGTTCGGGAGGGGCGGACGTGGATGAATGGACGACTGCTACGCCGAGAGCTCCTTCAGCGCCTTCACGAACACATCGAGTTCGGTCGTCGTCGTGTACACCTGCGGCGTGACCCGCACGCCGTGCACGCCCGCGCCGTCGATGGCCACCGTCCACACCCTGTACTTGTCGAACAGGATCTTCATGAGATTGCCGGGCTTGATGCCCTCGATGCCCACGTTGGCAATGGCGCACGAGCGGGCGGCGTCAGCCGGTGTGTTCATCACGACCTTCGGCACGCCGCGCACCTTGTCGCTCCAGTAGCGCTGCAGGTAGCGCAGCCGCGCCTCCTTGCGGGCGCCGCCGATCGCTTCGTGGAACACCATGGCGTTCTCGATGCC
>DATCGU010000421.1:0-8678 GCA_036508735.1 Gemmatimonadaceae bacterium | reverse complement strand
GCACCGCAGGACTCGACAGCCGTCCAGCGGGTGCGCGCCCGCTCCGCGGCCGAGGCGAACGTCAGCGCCATCGTGGCGAAGGCGGCCGCCGCGCGCGACAGCGTCGCGCCGCCGACGCTCTCGGCGCAGCGTGACCCGCGCCGCCAGTCGGTCTACCGCGGTCCCGGCGGGCTGCGGCCGGCCGACAAGCTCCCCGAGAACCTCGCCGGGGCCGGGGCATCAATCAGCGTGGCCTCGCTGCTCGACAGCGCCAGCTTTGCGCTCCCCGACACCACGAAGTTCGTCGAAACCCGCTACCCCGGCTCGTTGCGCCCCGAGTACATCTCGCGACCGCAGGTCGGTTACGCGCAGGATAGTTATGGGAGGGGCGTGTACGGCGGCACGGCGATCGTCCTGTCCGACATGTTGGGCAACAAGCGACTCACGCTCGCCGGCGGGATCAACGGCCGCATCGAGGAGGCGCAGCTCTTCGCCGCCTACACCTCGCTGGCCAACCGTTTCCAGTACACCGCCGGCATCCAGATGGAGCCGACATTCTTCCTGCTCGACGCCACGCAAACGCCGGTAAGCAACACGCAGGCCATTCAGCAGCAGGCGATTGCGCGCTACCTCCAGCGCTCGGCATTCATCGCCGGCCTGTACCCGCTGAACCGATTCAACCGCTTCGAGTACGGGGTGAGCCTCAACAACATCGCCCGGTCGCTGATGTTCGTCAGCTATGGGGTCGACTACGCCTACGGCTACACGACCAACACCTACATCGACAGCATCGTCAACCTGGGGTCGCTCAACTTCGTGGCCCCGTACCTCGCGTACGTGCACGACAACACGATCAACGGATACACCGGACCCATCTACGGGCAGCGGTACCGGTTCGAGATCGAGCGTGCGGCCGGCAATCTGAGCTGGACCAACTACAACATGGACTACCGCCGGTACGACGCCCTGCTCTTCAGCTACCTGACGCTGGCGACGCGCGTGCAGACGGCCATCTCGGCGGGGAGCGGCGAGCAGCAATTCCCCAAGTACATCGGGCGCGCCGACATCATTCGCGGCTACGACCGCGAGAACTACTACGCGAGCACCTGCCAGTCGTCGACGGCCGGTACCGCGGCGGAATGTTCCGCCACCCAGCTGCTGGGAAGCCGGGTGGCCTTCGGCAACGCCGAACTGCGGTTTCCGGTGGTGCGCTCGTTCAAGAAGTGGAACAGGGCGTTCTCGCTGATTCCCGTGGACGGCCTGATCTTCGCCGACGCCGGCATGGCGTGGACCAAGGGACAGACGGTGTCGATCTCCCGCCCGGCGAACTACGACTGGAATACGCAGCGGTATCCGCTGCGCAGCTATGGTTACGGGTTCCGCGTGAACCTCTTCAACTTTGCCATCCTGCGCCTCGACAAGGCATGGCCGCTCGACGGCGCGCAGAAGAAGGGATACTGGCAATGGACGCTCGGGCCGAGTTTCTAGCAGGCGACGAACTGCGCTTCCCTTCGCGGCGCCCGGTGATGAACCGGGCGCTGTTGGTTTCCCCTGCTTCACGACAGCGCCACAGATGAACACAGATGTTGACGGGCGTGCTGATCTTCATTTGTCCATCGGTGTTGTTCTGTGGCGTCATTCTTGCCCTGCTGGTCGAAATCCAGAAGAAGATCAACCGCTACCGCCGGAGCACGCCCAGCGCTCAATTTCAGGAGTGCGCCGCCTCGCCCTGCTCCTGACCGTGGTTCTTGCCGCCTGTGGCCGCTCTCCCGACGCGGGTGTCGTCACGGGCGGCACGGCATCGAGCACGTCGGGTCCGGACGCCATCCTCCTGCGGTTCTCGCGGACCGGTGGCACGGCGCGCGCCTATCGCTGGTGGCGTGACAGCGTCATCTGGACCTCCACCCATCGCGCGCCGCCGCTTGGTGACGCCATTGCGTTCGATGCGCAGCAGGGCATCCTGATGATGCTCGACGTGGCGCGCATGCCCGTGCGGATCGACCTGCGGGTGGGGAGCGTCGCCCCCGCCACGACGGAGCGACTGCGCGCCATCTCGTCGGCCGACGGATTCAGCGTGTTCGGTGTCGCTCCCGGCGGTGAAGTGGTGCGGCTCACGAACGGCGGCGTCTGGCGCTTCAGGCCACCGGCACCGGTGCGCACCCTGCTCCCGCTGCCCGACGGTGCGCTGCTGATCCTCAGCGACGCCGGCGACGGCCGCGTGACCATTCGCAAGGTCCATCCACCGCAAGCGAGGGTGTCCGACAGCACGACCATCGCCGGCGCCGACCTGGTGATTCCCACCGCCATCGGAGACCGCGTCTACTTCGCCGCGGGTGACCATCTGGAGGGGCTGCGCACGAGCGACCTCTCACGCTCACTCACCGTTTCGTTCGACAACACCGTGCGCGCCGTCGCACCAACCCCGAGCGGCGACCGGCTGTTCGTGGCGGTGCAGGACAGTCCTGTGCTGTACGTGGTCGACCGCTACGAGTCGGCGGTGCGCGACCGCGTCACGCTGCCCGACTCGCCGACGGCGCTCCGCATGGATCCCGACGGCCAGTTCCTGCTTGCCCGGTCGGCCAACGGCGACTCGGCACACATCGTTGCGATCGGCACGCAGCGGGCCATCGGCACGGTGGCCACCGCCTGGCGCGCCGACCTGCCGCTCATCGCGCCCGACGGCGGCCTCGCGCTGGCCGACAATGACGCCCTGGTCATCGTCGATGCCGAGACCAAGCGTGAGCGCCTTCGCATGCCAAATGGCGCGGCCGATCTGTGGGTCCTCGCGCGCTGGAACGGCTTTCGTCCCCGCTCCGCCTCGCTGGACGTGCCGGTGAGGTTCGTGGACGAGTTTGCCGTTTCGCTGGCGGCCGACTCGCTGGCGACCAGCCTCGAAGCCCCGGTGCCCGCACCTTCCGAAGTCCCCAACCCGGTGCCGCCACTCGCGGCGCGGGCTGAGCTGAAGGGTCATGGCTGGATGCTGAGTTTTGCCGCCGTGCTGTCGGAGAGCCGTGCGCGCACGATGGTGGCGGCGATGCGCGTGGAGGGCGCGACCCCGCGCGTACAGGCGAACGAACGCGACGGCACGACGGTCTACCGCGTGGTGGCGGGACCCTACGGCACGCGCGAAGCCGCGGAGGAGGCGGGCCGGCGCAGCGGCCTGCCGTACTGGGTGTTCGAGGTTGCCCCATGATCGGGCGCCGGCGGTCCGCAACACCGGCCGCCGACCCGTGGGAGGACGAGGGACGCCGGCTCGCGCCACTGCTCGGCAGCACCTCGGCGGCGGTGGTGGTGGGAAATGACCCCGACGCGGCGGCACGAGTGGCACTGGGCATTGCGCGCGTGGTTTCGCTGGAGCGGCGGGTGGCCATTGGCGACCTCACCGGCGCATCGCCCACGCTCGTGGCGCTCGCCGGCGACGACGACGCGCAGGGCATCACGGACAGCTTCCTCTATGGCGTGTCGCTGAACGACGTGGCCCGTCCCGCCTCGGATGGGACCGCCTCGCTGTTCATCCTGCCGTGCGGCGGCGATACGGCGGTGCCGGAGGCCGTCTTGCGCAGCGACCGATGGCGCCGACTGGCGGCGGGCTTTGCCGATGCCGGGGCCCTGCTGCTGCTCGTAGCCACGGCCGGCACCCAAGGGCTGGCGGCACTGGTGGTGCAGACGGACGGCGCGGTGTCGGTGGGTGACGCGCAAATTCCCCTGGAGTGGCGCGTGATCGCGCAGGCAGGCGAATTCACGTCCATGGCACCGCGCGCCACCGACGGCCTTGCCCGGCGCCCTCGATGGTCGGTACGGCGAATCGTTTCGGCCGGATTGCTGGTGGTCGCGGTCCTCGTTGGCGTGGCGCTGCTCTGGCCACGCCTTGGCGGCCTCCGCCGACGGACGGCCACGCCCGTGGTGGCGGCCGACCGACGGCCGGCGTACGCGCCAGCGCTTGCACCGGCCGCCGCGCCGGTGGCGACCCCGACCGACACGGTGAGCGTGAGTGTTCCCGTCAACCCCCTGGATTCGGCAAATGCCGCAGAATTTGCGGTCGAACGCGTAGCGACAAACACCGCCACAGGTGCAAATTTGTGGGTTCGTGATCGCAGTGCGCAGTTGCCGGGCGTCACGGTGACTCCGGTGCTGCTCGGCACCGGGCGGGTGCGGTGGTACAAGGTGCTTGTCGGTGCCTGGCGCGAACGCCAGGGCGCCGATTCGATGCTGGCGTCCCTGCGGGCTGAGGGCGTGCTGCTGGCGGGGTCGGGGCTCGTGGTTCGGGTGCCGCTGGCGTGGTGGCTCGAGACGGACGTGCCGCGTGGGGCGGCGCCGGCGCGGGCGGCGGCTCTGGTGGCGCGAGGAGTGCCGGCGTACGCGTTGCTGCAGGACGATGGAACCGTGCGCCTGTTCGCGGGCGCCTTTGAATCCGCCGCTGCGGCGGTGCCCCTCGGCGCGGATCTCCGCGCGGCGGGATTGGCGCCGCAGCTGGCATATCGAACCGGGAGAACGTTCTAAGTGCAGTTGACCAAACTCGAGTTGCACGGCTTCAAGTCGTTCGCGGATCCCACCGAGCTTTCGTTCAAGCCAGGGGTGACCGCGATCGTCGGCCCCAATGGGTGCGGCAAGTCCAACGTGTCGGACGCCGTGCGATGGGTGCTCGGCGAGCAGCGCGCGCGCCTGCTGCGCGGTGCCAAGATGGAAGAGGTCATCTTCCAGGGATCGTCCGCCCGCAAGCCGGTCAACATCGCCGAAGTCTCGCTGCATTTCGAGAACGAGGACGGCGCACTTCCCATCGCGTACAAGGAAGTCGTGATCACGCGCCGCCTGTCGCGGTCGGGGGAGAGCGAGTACCTGCTGAACCGGACGCCCTGCCGCCTGCGCGACATTCACGACCTGCTGCGGGGCACCGGACTGGCCGCCGACGTCGGCGTCGTGATCGAGAGCCGGATGATCGACGCCTTGCTGAGCGACCGGCCCGACGACCGGCGCGAGCTGTTCGAGGAAGCGGCCGGCGTGGGGCTGTACCGCGACCGCCGCCGCTCAACCGAACGCCGCCTGGAGGAAACCTCGGGCGACCTGGCGCGCATCGACGACCTGATCAACGAAGTGGGCAGCCAGGTGCGTTCGCTCGCGCGGCAGCGGAGGAAAGCCGAGCGCCACGCCGAGGTCATGGCGCGTCGCCGGTCGGTGGAGCTGACGCTTGCCGAGCGCGAGATGGCGGCCTGGAAGGACGAACTTGCGCGCCTTGACACCGAACTCGTGGAGTTGCGCACCAGGACGCCGGAAGGCGCGGCACGCGTGTCGGCGGCCGAGGGCGCCCGCGATGCGGCATACGCTGCGCGCTCCGCGGCGGACACGGGCCGGCAGGAACGCACGCGCATCGCGATGTCGCTGCGCGAGTCGCAGCAGCAGTTGCAGCGCGAGGTCGCCGTGGCCGAGGAGCGTCACCAGAACGCCGTGGCGCGTCGCCAGCGCGCCGAGCAGGAGCGCAATGAAGGAGCCGCCTTCGGTGACCGCCTGCGGAATGAATGGGACGCCGCGCGTGTCGAAGAGACGAAGTGCGAGAGCGACCTCAAGGCCGCCGCCGAGGCGCTTCAAGCGGCCGTGACGGTCGAGGAAGCCGCGCGTGGCGAGGTGACCGCGGCCCGTGAGGCGCTGGGACGCGTGGAGAGCACCGTGCGGGAACTGCGCGACCGCATTCGCCGCATGGAACTCGAGCGCGAGGGCGCCGAGCGCGAAGCGGGTGAAGTGGCCCAGCGTTCGTCGGTGCTGAGCGGAGAGCACGAACAGCTCGCCGATCAACTGCGCCTGGCCGAGCGCGATTTCATCGAGGCCGCCGATGCGCTGGTCATTGCGCAGGCCGCGGCCGAGGCTGCGATTGCCGGCCGCGACACGGCCCGTGCCACGGCGCGTGAGTGCGGCGCGAACGAAGCGGCCGCGCGCGCCGACCTGCGTCGCGTTGAGGAGGAATACACCGGCCTGCAGGGCAAGCTGAATGCGCTCGAGGGACTGGAGCGCGAGCGCGTGGGCCTCGCTCCCGCCGCCGCGCGCCTGCTGCGCGATCGCGCCCAGTTCGGCGAGGGCGCCGTGCTCGGTCCACTGTCCGACTTCATCGGCGCCGACTCGTCGGCCGCCGCCCTCGTGGAGCGTTTCCTCGGACCCATCGTGCACGCGGTGGTGGTGCGTGACGGCGCGGTGGCGACCGCGGTGCGCCAGTGGCACGCGCAGTCCGACCCGGGGGCGCTGCTGTTGCTGCCCCTCGATGCGCTCACCGGCACCGACGATGTGCTTGGCGCCGAGGAACTCGCCAGCCGCGTGCAGGCCGAGGGCCCGGTGCGTTCGTGGGTGCGCGCCCTGCTCGGCAAGGTGCGCACGGTCGATGACGGCACGGCCTTCGTGGACGCTCGCGGTGCCGTCTGGCTGCCGGGCCGCGGCACCGGCGCCGGGCCGTTGCGCCGCAAGGCGGAGTTGTTCCAGCTCCGTGTCGACCTGCAGACCATCGATGCGCGCCGGCAGGAGGCGCGCGCGGCGCTGCAGCGCGTGCACGCCGACGTGGTGGCCGCCGAGAGCGCCGCCGCCAGTGCGGCCGAGGCCGCCGACAATGCGCAGCAGGAGGCGCAGCGCGCCTCCTCGTTGCGCGCTGACCGTGATGGCGCCCGTGCGCGGTTGCAGCGCGAACACACCGACGCGGAGGCGCTGGCGGAGCGCCTGGCCGCGCGCCACGCCGACCTGACGGCGCGGGTGGCCGACGGCGCGGCGCGGATGCAGCAGGAAAGTGTCACCCTCACGGAAGCCGAGCGCTCCGCGGTCGCATCGCGTGAGGCGCTCGCCGGCGCCGAGCAACGGCAGGACGCGGCGCGCGAGACGCGTGCCGCGGCGCAGGTGCTGCACGCGCAGACCGAAGCGCGCCGCCAGGTGGCCGGCGAGCGCGAGGAGCGCCTGGCCTTCGAGCAGGCCAGCGCCGCTGCCCGCCTCGATGCGCTGACGCAGGAACTCGTGGCGATCGATGCCTCCGACGATGAGCTCGCCCGGCAGATCACCGCCTGGCAGGAGGACCTCGCCGGCCGCACGCAGAGCCTCGTCTCGTCCGAGCAGGCGCTGGAAGCAGCCGAGGGCGCCGTGCGCGCCGCCGACGCCGCGCTGGGCGCCGCCGAGCACGATCTCGATGCGTCCCGGCGCGAGGCGACGTCGCTGGCCGAGGCGCTCCATCACGCCGAACTCCGCCACACGGAACTCGGCGGCAAGCGCGCCGCCATCCGCGAGCGACTCGAGGCCGAGTGGCGCAAGCCGCTCGAGGACCTGCTGGCCGACTACGTGGCGCTGGAATTGGACGACGACGCGCTGCGCGCCGAGGTCGAGCAGTTGCGCCGTCAGATCGAGGCGCTGGGACCGGTGAATGAACTGGCCGTCGAGGAGCACGACGAAGCCGGCAAGCGGTTCGAATTCCTCACCACGCAGCGCGCCGACCTGTCGGACGCGCAGCGCGCGCTGCAACAGGCCATCAGGGAAATCGACACGACGGCCCGCGAGATGTTTCTGAAGACGTTCGCCGAGGTGCGCGAGCACTTCCGCAACATCTTCATGACGCTGTTCGGCGGCGGCGAGTGCGACCTGCGGCTCGAGAACCCCGAGCTGCCGCTGGACTGCGACATCGAGATCCACGCCTCTCCACGCGGCAAGCGCACGCAGCGCATCAACCTGCTGTCGAGCGGCGAGCGCGCACTCGTGGCGCTCTCGCTGCTCTTCGGCATTTTCCTCACGAAGCCGAGCCCGTTCTGCCTGCTCGACGAAGTGGACGCCCCGCTCGACGACCAGAACGTGGGACGCTTCGTGAAGATGCTGAGCCAATTCAAGGCCAACACGCAGTTCATCGTCATCACGCACAATCCGCGCACGACCACCGAGGCCGCCGACGCCGTCTATGGCGTGACCATGCAGGAACCCGGCGTCTCCTCGCTCGTTAGCGTGCGCATGAAGGGGCAGCCGGTGGACGAAGACGCCGTGGAGACCGTATCGGCCTCGTGAGCCCGACGGTACGGAGCCTCGCGTTGCCTGGCCGGGCGCGCCACCTGATGCGGTGCGCCCGCGTGTTGCGATCCGTCGTGTGCGCCGTGGCGCTCGCCAGTCCAGCCGCGGCCCAGCGGTCCGTCACCGTGCTCGCCCCCACCGACAATCCGCTGCGCGACGGCATTCCCGCGTTCACCGTGGTGGCCGACGGGTTCACTCCCGCCGACATGCCGCTGCGATTCACGCTGCAGGTGGGGACGAACTTCGGCTTCGCCACCGGCATCGTCACCGACACCACGGTGAGTGCGTCGGGGACGCGGGCCACCATCGCCCCGCGGCACGTGCTGCCCGAGCGGACCAGCGTCTACTGGCGCGGCGTCGTGACCACGGCGGCCGGACAGCAGGTGAACTCGGATGTCACCGGACCCCGCATCACCGCGACGTGGCTGACGCTGCTCGCTCCCAACAATCCCAACGGCTCCATCGTCACCTCCAAGCGGCCCACCTTCACGTGGAGCAGCGCGCACCTTGACCCGTCGGCGGGAAAATGGCAGTACGAGATCCGCGTCGTCGGCCCGCACGGCGAACCGATCGTGAACGGGCGGACCGATATCACGACGTGGGTGCCGACGCTTGACCTCGAGGGGAACACCTCGTACCGCTGGCTGATGACGGCCTGGACACTGGCCGGCGACACGACCCGCGTG
>DATCGU010000420.1:0-5201 GCA_036508735.1 Gemmatimonadaceae bacterium | reverse complement strand
GATTCCACGGGCCCGTCGCTTGCGGTTGGTCAGGTGTCTGCTATGCGCGAACGCCTACCGCTACGGCCCGTGAGAGGCAGTAGACGTAGTAATAAGAGTTGGCGCGGGTGGTCGGCATGTTGACTGAAGCCTAAGCGTGGAGAGCGGCATCGGTCAAGAGGGGCAACAGAAGCTGTACGCTCTACGCTGTATGTTCTACGCTCTCCGCTAACTGCCAACCGCCAACCACCAACCGCCAACTGCCAACTGCCGTCCGCCAACCATCCGTCATCCGCCATCCGTCATCCGTCTGTCAACGCCTACCGCCTGCCGTCCACCGTCTGCAGTTTTAGTCCATGCCGCTCGCCCTCGCCCGCAAGTATCGTCCCAAGACCTTTGCCGCAGTCGCCGTGCAGTCGCACGTGGCGGGAACGCTGAAGGGCGCCATTGCCCGCGGGCGCGTGGCCCATGGCTACCTGCTGTGCGGTCCCCGCGGCACTGGCAAGACGACGCTGGCGCGCGTGCTGGCCATGGCGCTCAACTGCGAGAACAAGCGGGGCGACGGCGAGCCGTGCGGCGAGTGCACGAGCTGCCTGCGCATCTGGAGCGGCAGCGCCTCGCTCGACGTGGTGGAGATCGACGCGGCGTCGAACCGCGGCGTCGAGGACGCCCGCGACCTGCGCGAGCGCGCGATGTACGCCCCCAGTGGCGACGACCGCTACAAGGTGTACATCGTCGACGAAGCGCACATGCTCACGCGCGAGGCGTGGAACACGCTGCTGAAGGTGCTCGAGGAGCCGCCACCGCGCGTGGTCTTCGTCTTTGCCACCACCGAGCCGCAGAAGATCGCCCAGGCCGCCGCGCCGGTGCTCAGCCGCCTGCAGCGGTTCGACCTCAAGCGCATCGGCCCGGCGGACGTGCGCGAACGCCTGGTCGCCGTGCTGGCCGAAGAGCGGGTCATCGCCGATCCCGAGGCGCTGGCCATGCTGGCGCGCGCGGCCGACGGCTCCATGCGGGACGCGCTCTCGCTCACCGACCAGGTGCTGTCGTTCGGCGACGGCGCCATCACGCCGCAGCGGGTGCGCGACGCCCTGGGCCTCGTGCCCGAGGACGAGACGCTCCGCATCCTCGACCTCGTGCTCGACCGCAAGGCCGGCGACGTCTTTGCCGCCATCGGCCGACTGGCCGACCACGGCATCGACTTCAACGTCCTGCTCACCGACATCGGCGACCTGCTGCGCGCCCAGCTGGCGCTCACGCTTGGCGGCATGCCACCCGACCTCAGTGATCGGCTGCGCGGCGCACTCGAGACGCGCAAGGGGCGCGCCACGGCGGCCGACCTCGTGCGCATGCTCACGATGCTGCTGGAAATGGAACCGCACTTTCGCCGCTCCTCGCAGCAGCAGCTGCTGCTCGAGACGCTGCTCGTGCGCTTCGCCCTGCTCGACCGCACGCTCAGCCTCGAGGCGGTGATCAAGGGCATCGGTGGCGCGCCGCCGGGGGCGCCAGCATTCGGCGGAGGCGCCGCCGCGCCGCGCCCGGAGCCCACGCGCGCCGCACCGGCGCCGCGTGATCCCGAGCCGCCGCATGCCGGCGTGCCTGTGGTACCGCTGCTGCGTGACAGCGCGGTGGCCACCACGCGCAGCGTCGTCGCCGAAGGGCCACCTCCTTCACGGCAGGTCCGACGCGTCGCCACCCCGGCGGGGTCAGCGAGCATCATCGCCGACGTCGCGGGTCCGCCAGTGGCCACGATGCCTGCCGAGATCAACCGGCTCGCCGAACACTGGGATGACATCGTGGACGCCGTGCGCCGCAGCGGACGGGGCACGCTGGCGTCCATGCTCGATCACGCCACACCGCTCGCCGTGGCCGGCAACGGCACCGTGACGCTGGCCGTCGACACCGAGGCGCACGGCGAAGCGCTCAGCCAGGGGGCGGAATACCTGCTCGCCGCCCTGCGCACGCGATTCACCGGCGTCGAGCGCATCGTCATCAAGGCGCAGCCGGCCGTCCCGATGGAGCGGCTCACCGAGGAGAGCGTGCGCGAGCGGCGCGTTGCGCAGCTCCGCAAGCGAGACCCCATACTCGACGCCGCAATCGAGGCGCTCGACCTGCGCCTCATGGAGTAGGGCCCATGGATATCAACAACCTCGTCGCCCAGGCCCAGCAGATGCAGCAGCGCGCCCACCAGGTGGAGGAGGCGCTGCTCAAGATCACCGTCACCGGGTCGGCCGGCGGAGGCATGGTCACCGTCGATGCCGACGGCAAGGGCAACGTGAAGAAGGTCCGCATCGACCCCGCCGCGGTGAACCCGGCCGACATCGAAATGCTCGAGGACCTTGTCACGGTGGCCACCATCGATGCGCAGAAGAAGGCGGCCGAGAGCGCCCAGCAGGAGATGCGCGCGCTGCTCGGCGGCCTCAAACTCCCCTTCCCGCTGCCGTTCTGACGTGTCGGCCATCGACGATCTGGTGGCCGAGCTCTCGCGCCTGCCGACCATCGGGCGCAAGTCGGCGTTGCGGCTCACATATCACCTGCTCAAGCAACCGGCCGAGCAGTCGCAGCGGCTCGCGCTGGCGCTGACGACGCTGGCCGAGAAGGTCCGGCCCTGCGCGCGCTGCTTCAACCTCACCGAGCAGGAACTGTGCGCCATCTGCGCCGATCCGCGGCGGGATGCGTCGCTCATCTGCGTGGTGGAAGAGGCCTCGGACATCGGCGCGATCGAGCGATCGGACGAGTACCGCGGTTCGTACCACGTGCTGGGCGGGCGCCTGGCCCCCCTCGATGGGATCGGCCCCGATGACCTGACCGTGGCGCCGTTGGTGGCCCGCGTGGCGGCCGGCGGGGTGCGCGAGGTCATCCTGGCGACCAACGCCAAGCTCGAGGGCGAAGCGACGGCCCTGTACCTGCAGCAGCAACTGGCGCCCACCGGCGTGGCGATATCGCGCATTGCGCGGGGCCTGCCGGTGGGCGGCGATCTCGAGTATGCGGACGGGGTGACCATTGCGCAGTCCATTTCGGCGCGCAGGACGCTCTGAGCCGGGGGCTTCTTCGCCCCTGCACCAAGGGCACGTGGGGTAGGCCTGTCCTCCCCAAGCACCATGTATCATCTTTAGCCCGTCTCCAGCCCTCCGCCATGTCCGTTGGTTCCGCCAGCTGGTCCTTCACTGAAGATGATTTCGGGGCGATCACGCACACGCTCCAGAAGTTCCTCTTCGACTGCAATGCCCGGAGCGCGCTGCTCGTCGACCGCTCGGGACAGTTGGTCGCGACCGTAGGCGAGCAGCCGAATTTCGACCCGACGGCGTTTGCCACGCTGACGGCCGCGGACTTCAGCGCCAACGACCAGCTGGCCCGGCTGATCGGGGAAACCGATTTCAACTCGCTGTTCCATCAGGGAGAAAAGGAGTCGATGTACCTGGCGGACGTGGCGCGGCGCGTCATCCTGGTGACGCTGTTCGACAACCGGACAACGCTTGGCTTGGTGCGACTCAAGATGAAGGAAACCGTGTTTGAGCTCACCCGGCAGTTCGAGGCCGTCTTCTCGCGTGGCTCCAGTGGCCAGCCGCAACCACCACACCTTCTCGCCGGCGCGGACGACGAGATCGACCAACTGTTCAGCTAGGGGAGAACGGCCATGTCGATGATCAACTACGCCTCGCGAGAGATCAACTGCAAGATCGTCTATTACGGGTCGGGGCTCGGTGGAAAGACCACCAACCTCGAGCACGTGTACACCAAGGTGAAGCCCGACACGCGCGGCAAGCTGATCTCGCTCGCCACCGAGACCGAGCGCACCCTGTTCTTCGATTTCCTGCCGGTGGACCTGGGCACGATTCGCGGCTTCAAGACCCGCTTCCACTTGTATACGGTGCCGGGCCAGGTCTACTACAACGCGTCGCGCAAGCTCATTCTCAAGGGCGTGGATGGCATCGTCTTCGTGGCCGACTCGCAGATGGAGCGCATGGAGGCGAACCAGGAGGCCATGCAGAACCTGTACGACAACATGGCCGAGTACGGATACGACCTGACGAAGATGCCGTTCGTCCTCCAGTACAACAAACGCGACCTTCCCAATGCCGCGCCGCTCGCCGACCTGCAGGAGGCCCTGAACCCGGGTTGGGAGCTGACGGACGTGACCAGGCAGCGCGTGATGCCCGACCCGTTCCATCCGAACGAGAACCTCATCGAGCAGCTGCAGACCGGCGAGTGGATCGAGCGTGCGACGTACTTCGAGGCCGTGGCGGTCACCGGCGAAGGTGTCTTCGACACCTTGAAGGCGGTCTCCAAGCTCGTCCTCAAGTCGCTCGCCTGACCGGGCGGGATCCGTCGTGAACCTGCCCACCGGGATCACCATCGGGCGCATCGCCATGACGCCGCTCGTGGCGTGGCTGCCCTTCGTGCACTCCGCGCACTGGCGTGGCATCGCCTTCGTGCTCTACCTCGTGGTGGCGATCTCCGACCACTACGACGGCAAGCTGGCGCGTGAACGCCAGCAGGAATCCGACCTCGGGCGCCTGCTCGATCCGCTGGCGGACAAGATCTTCCTGCTGGCGACGTTCATCCCGATGTTCCTCCTGCAGGCGCCGCACGACGACCTGCTGGTGCGCCTGATCCCGCGCGTTGCCGAGTCATCGAGTTATCCGTTCGTCAGCTGGTTCACGTCGCCGGTGTCGCTGCCGTGGTGGGTGCTCGCCATCGTGCTCGGCCGGGAAGGGGCGATGACGTGGTTCCGGCATCTCGCGCAGCGTCGAGGGGTGGTGATCTCCGCCATGATGATGGGCAAGACCAAGGCGACCTTTCAGTACATCTGGGTGGGCGCCGCCTATTTCTGGTTTGCCTACCGCACCTGGCTCGAGGAGCACGGCTTCACCTCGCCGGCGTGGGACCAAGTGGCGCTGCTGCTCGGCACCATCGGAACCATTGCGATGGTCGTTGCCGTGGCGCTGACCGTCTGGAGCTTCGTCATCTACCTGCGGCGGTATGGCAAGGTGCTGCGCAGCAGGTCATGAAGATCGAGGTCGTGACCATCGGTGACGAGCTGCTGCTCGGCTTCACCATCGACACCAATGGCGCGCACCTGGCGCGCGAACTGGCCCGGTACGGCATCTCGGTGGCGCGCCGAACGACGGTGGGCGACGGCGCCGGCGACATCGCGGCCGCAGTACGCGAAGCCCTCGACCGTACGGGCGCCGTCATCACCACCGGCGGCCTTGGCCCCA
>DATCGU010000419.1:0-9435 GCA_036508735.1 Gemmatimonadaceae bacterium | reverse complement strand
GGCCAGCCGGTCGATGGCAAGGGACCCGTCGAGACGACGGAATTCTATCCCGTCGAGAAAATCGCCCCCGGAATCATCGTTCGCAAATCCGTTTCCCAGCCGGTGCTCACCGGCATCATGGCCATCGACTCGATGATCCCGATTGGCCGCGGCCAGCGCGAGCTGATCATCGGCGACCGCGGCACGGGCAAGACGGCCGTGGCGGTGGACACGATCATCAACCAGAAGGGCACCGGCGTCATCTGCGTCTACGTGGGCATCGGCCAGAAGGCGTCGACGATCGCCTCGGTGGTGGAGAAGCTGAAGCACGCCGGCGCGATGGAGTTCACCATCGTGGTGGCCGCGACGGCCTCCGACCCGGCCCCAATGCAGTACATCGCGCCGTACACGGGCGCGGCGATGGCCGAGTTCTTCATGTACAACGAGGGGAAGGCGACGCTGGCCGTGTACGACGACCTGTCCAAGCAGGCGGCGGCGTACCGCCAGATTTCGCTCGTGCTGCGCCGCCCGCCGGGCCGCGAAGCGTACCCGGGCGACGTGTTCTATCTCCATAGCCGTCTCCTCGAGCGCGCGGCCAAATTGTCGGAGAGCCCGTCGATCGTGGACAACAAGACGATCTTCAAGGCGGGCGGCTCAATGACGGCGCTGCCGATCATCGAGACACAGGCCGGTGACGTATCAGCCTACATCCCGACGAACGTCATCTCGATTACCGACGGCCAGATCTTCCTCGAGTCCGACCTGTTCTTCTCGGGCGTCCGCCCGGCGATCAACGTCGGCATCTCGGTGTCACGCGTCGGCGGCTCGGCGCAGATCAAGGCCATGAAGTCGGTGGCCGGCCGCCTGCGGCTCGACCTGGCGCAGTACCGCGAGCTCGAGGCCTTTGCGGCCTTCGCCTCGGACCTCGACGCCGCGACCAAGCGACAGCTCGACCGCGGTGCGCGCACGGTGGAAGTGCTGAAGCAGGGCCAGTACCGGCCGATGGTGGTGGAGGAGCAGGTGGTGATCATCTACGCGGTGACCAACGGGTTCATCGACGACGTGCCGGTGAACCGGGTGCGCGAGTGGGAGACCGGGTTCCACGCTTTCATGGCCGCCAAATACCCGCAGGTGGGCGACGCGATCCGCCGGGAGAGGGTGATGTCGAAGGAGACGGAGGCGACGCTGAAGCAGGCGATCGCCGCCTACAAGAAGACGGTGGCCTGAGTTGTCGACCGTCCACCGTCTACCGTCCACCGTCTAGACCATGTCGAAAGGTCGCGAACTCATCGGGCGCATCAAGACCACCGAGAATACGCGGAAGATCACGCGTACGATGGAGATGGTGGCCACGTCCAAGATGAAGCGGGCGCAGGATCGCGTGGTGGCGGCTCGTCCGTACGCGAAGGCGCTCGCTGACGTCATTGCCAACCTGTTCAACTCCGACCTGGCGGAGCGGTTTCCCCTGCTGCGCCAGCCGACGGCCGAGTTGCGCGCCGCCGTGGTGTTGCTCACGGCGAACCGCGGCCTGTGCGGCGCGTTCAACGCCAACCTCATCAAGGAAGCGCGCCGCACGGTAGCCGACCTCGGGGCGCGCGGCACGCACGTGGACCTGCACGTGGTGGGGCGCAAGGGCATCGGGTACTTCCGCTACGTGGGCCGCGAGATGACCGTGCAGCGCACGGACATCACGGACAAGCCGACGGCGGCGGACGCGTCGTCACTGGTGGACGGGCTGATGGCCGACTTCGCCACGGGGGCGCTGGATGCCGTGTACGTGGTGCACTCCAAGTTCAACACCGTGCTGTCGACGCCACCGCACACCGAACGGGTGCTGCCGGTGGCGGCGCCGGCGCGCGGGGGCGCCGGGAGGACCGGGGGGGCCGGGCGCGACTACCTGCTGTTTCCGTCGGCGGACGAGATCCTCACCGAGCTGCTGCCGTCGTACGTGCGCAACGCGGTGTACCGCGGACTGGTGGAGACCGCGGCCGCCGAACAGGCGGCGCGGCGCACCGCCATGAAGAGCGCCACGGACAACGCGGGCGACATGCTGCACCTGCTGCATCGCACCTACAATCGCGCCCGCCAGGGCAACATCACGCAGGAGATCGCCGAGATCGTCGGCGGCGCTGCGGCACTCCAGGATTGATCCACATGACCACTGCCACTGCCACGAACATCGGAAAGATCGTCCAGGTCATCGGGCCGGTGCTCGACGTCGAGTTCACTTCGGGGTACCTCCCCGAGCTCTACAACGCCCTCGAGATCAAGGGGACGACGGACGCCGGGACGCCGATCCGCGTGGTCGTCGAGGTGCAGCAGCACATCGGGCGCAACCAGGTGCGTGCGGTGGCGATGAGCTCCACCGACGGCGTGGTGCGCGGCATGGACGCGGTCGACACCGGCGATGCGATCACGGTGCCGGTGGGCGCGGCGGCGCTTGGCCGCATCCTGAACGTGCTGGGCGAGCCGGTGGACAACGGCGCGCCGATCGGCCCGGAGGTGGAGCGCTGGCCGATCCACCGCAAGCGCCCGGACTTCGTGGACCTCGAGCCGAAGACGGAAGTCTTCGAGACGGGCATCAAGGTGATCGACCTCGTGGCGCCGTTCGTGCGGGGCGGCAAGATTGGCCTCTTCGGCGGCGCCGGCGTGGGCAAGACCGTCATCATCATGGAGCTGATCAACAACGTGGCCAAGGGCCACGGCGGCAAGTCGGTATTCTGCGGCGTGGGCGAGCGCACGCGCGAGGGCAACGACCTGTACCTCGAGATGCAGGAGTCGGGCGTCATCAAGAGCACGGCGCTGATCTACGGCCAGATGAACGAGCCGCCCGGTGCGCGCCTCCGCGTGGGACTGGCCGGCCTGACGGTGGCCGAGTACTTCCGCGACCGCGAGAATGCCGACGTGCTGGTGTTCATCGACAACATCTTCCGCTTCACGCAGGCGGGGTCCGAGGTTTCGGCGCTGCTTGGCCGCATGCCGAGCGCGGTGGGCTACCAGCCGACGCTGGCGACGGAAATGGGCGACCTGCAGGAGCGGATCACGTCGACGCGCAACGGGTCGATCACCTCGGTGCAGGCCATTTACGTGCCGGCCGACGACATCACGGACCCGGCGCCGGCGACGGCGTTCGCCCACCTCGACGCCACGGTGGTGCTGTCGCGCGCCATCACCGAGCTGGGCATATATCCCGCGGTGGACCCGCTGGCCTCGGGCTCGCGCATCCTCGACCCGCAGTTCATCGGCGAGCGCCACTACAACGTGGCCACCGAGGTGCAGCGCATCCTCCAGCGTTACAAGGAACTGCAGGACATCATCGCGATCCTCGGCATGGACGAGCTGTCGGAGGACGACAAGAAGGTGGTGGGGCGCGCGCGGCGCATCCAGCGCTTCATGTCGCAGCCGTTCGTGGTGGCCGAGGAGTTCACGGGCATTCCGGGCAAGTACGTGAAGATCGAGGAGACCATCTCGTCGTTCGAGCGCCTGTGCGCGGGCGAGTTCGACCACCTGCCGGAGCAGGCCTTCTTCATGGCCGGTGGCATCGACGAAGTGGTGGAAAACGCCAAGAAGTACCAGGACTGACCGGTGCTCAAGGTTTCGGTGATCTCGCCTGAGGCGATGCTGTTCGAGGGAGAGGCGTCGTCGGTCGTGGCGCCGGCGTTCGACGGCGAGGTCGGCATCCTGCCGGGCCACGCGCCGATGATCACGGTGCTGGGGCAGGGGACGCTGCGGGTCGAGGGTGATACGCCGGCGCGGTTCAATGTTTCCGGCGGCTTCGTGCAGGTGGTGGACAACACCGTGCGCGTGGTGACGGAGAAGGCGAGCCGCGCATAAGCCAGCGGGCGCTGGCACTGCCGAGGGCCGCTCCGGTGACGGGGCGGCCCTCGGTGCGTATTCGACACAATAACTGCGGAACTCCCGATTTCACGTGGTAGGACAGACCTACTGCGGAACTCCCGATTGCGCGCGGTGGGACAGACTTACTGCGGAACTCCCGATTGCGCGGATAACTGCCGATCAACGCGGATGACTGCAACGACCATCATCAGTAGTGGTTGTATCGGTCTCTATCGGCGGTGATCGGCGCAATCGGGAGTTCCGCCGTTTGCGCTCACCGCTGATCAACTCGTGGGGTTCCCGGCCCCACTGCACCACCGACGTTGACGCCGGTAACTTTCGGCGAACTCCGCACCCCACCCTCGTGAACCGCTCCCTATTCCTCGCGCTCGTCCTGCCATTCGCGCTGCTGGCCCAGGATGCCCGCCCGACCGTAACCGTGCCGCGACTGGCGCAGCCGGTGGTCATCGACGGCGTGCTCGACGAGCCGGTGTGGCAGCAGGTGGTGCGCCTCGACGGCTTTCACCAGTACCAGCCCTCCGACGGTCGTCCCGCACGGGAACGCACCGAGGTGCTGCTGTGGTACTCGGCGAACGCGCTGTTCGTCGGCATCAAGGCGCACGCCGCCGACGTCAGCACGCTGCGCGCGACGAACGCCGACCGCGACAAGATCGACAACGATGACCGGGTGATCCTGTACCTCGACACCTTCAACGACCAGCGCCGGGCGTTCATGTTCGGCGTAAACGCCCTCGGCGTGCAACTCGATGGCGTTCGCACCGAGGGGGCAGTGAGCGCGGCCAATCCGTTCGGCGGGAGCATCGACTACAACCCGGACTTCTTCTACGAGTCCAAGGGACGCGTCACCGGCGACGGCTACGAAGTGGAGCTGCGCATTCCGTTCAAGAGCCTGCGCCTGCCGGGCCTCGGCGCGCAGGCGTGGGGTTTCAACGTGCACCGCTTCTCACCGTCCACCGGGTACGAGGACACGTGGACGGACGTGCGGCGCGCCGGGGCGAGCTTCATTGCGCAGGAGGGAACGCTGACCGGCTTTCACGACCTCGTGCGCGGGGTGGTCACCGAGGTGCAGCCGTTCATCACGAGTGCCGCGGCCGGGGTGCGCGACGCGTCGGGCGGCTTCTCGCGCGAGTCTCCGACGACGACCGCCGGCGCCAACGTGCGACTCGGATTCACGCAACTGTCGCTCGATGCGACGTTCAACCCCGACTTCAGCCAGGTGGAGAGCGACGCCGGGCTGGTGACGGTGAACGAGCGTTTTGCGCTCTACGTGCCGGACAAGCGGCCATTCTTCCTGGAGGGCATCGAGCTCTTCGCGACGCCGAATCAGCTGGTATACACCAGGCAGCTGCTGGATCCCTCGGTGGGTGGGAAGCTTACGGGGAAGCTCGGGCCCTACAGCGTGGCGCTGCTCAGCGCGCTCGATCACCAGGCCACCGGCAATGCGCAGTTCCAGATTGCGCGCCTGCGGCGCGACCTTGGCGGATCCTCCAACGTCGGCGTGACCGTCACCGACCGCGAGCGCGGAGGCGAGTACAACCGGGTCGCGGCCGCCGACGCCCGCTGGGTGTTCAAGAAGCTGTACTTCGTGGAGGGACAGCTGGGCGGGGCGACCACGCATGGCGCGGACGGCCAGGCGCGTGACGGGGCGATCTGGAAACTCGAGGCCGACCGCACGGGCCGGCGCTGGGGATACAACTATCTCTGGACCGACATCGGTCGCAACTTCGAGAGTCAGGCGGGCTTCGTGCCGCGCACGGACGTGACCAGCGCGCACGCTTTCAACCGCTTCTCGTGGTACGGCGCCCCGGGCGCGCTGCTGGAGAGCATGACGATATTCTTCGGACCCGAGCGAGTCTGGCGCTCGGCTGCCGCCGGCACTACCGCTCCGCTCGAGGGGCGCGATGGCATGACGCTGATGAGCCGCCTGCGCGGCGGTTGGGACATCAACATCGAGGGGGCAAGGCAGTTCTTCCTGCTGGACCCTTCGGCCTACGCCGGCTTTTCAGTGCTGAATGGAGGGATGGCCTTTGCCGACTATCACCCGGTCGCGCGGCAGTCAGCGCTCGCCGACGTGAGCGTATCGGTGACCACTCCGGTGCTGCAGCGTGCCAACGCGACGCTGGCGCTGCAACGCACCACCTCGCCGATCTTCGCGGAGGGCTCGCGGGGCAACGACCTGCGAATCTCCGGGACGTTGACGCTGCGTCCCACGGCGGCGGCCCGGGTGGAGGGCACGCTGGCCTTGTCGAGCATCACCCGCGCGCGGGACGGATCTCAATTTGCGCGGACGATGATTCCCCGCGTGAAGGTCGAGTACCAGCTGAACCGCGCGACCTTTGTGCGTGTTGTCGGCGAGTACCGGTCGGAGCAGCGCGACGCGCTCCGCGCCGATGCCGACGGGCGCGTACTGTACATCGGCCACGTGGCGAGCACCGCCACGGCCACCAGCACGCTGCGGGTCGACTGGCTGGCATCGTACCAACCGACGCCAGGGACGGTGGCGTTCCTGGGTTACGGCACCGGACTCGACGCGCCGCGGGCTGACGGCTTCGCCTCGCTGCGGCGCAGCGACGACGCATTCTTCGTGAAGCTGGCGTATCAGTTTAGAAAGTAGATAGACGATAGACGATAGACGATAGTGGTGCGAGCGCTTCTCTCGGGCGTGACCGGGAACCTCGCTCCCTCGTCAGGGGTGGAAACCTCGTGTACCCAGCAACAGGGACCACTCGTGAAGAAACTGTTTGCCCTCATCCTGCTCGCGCCCTCGCTGGCGCTGGCGCAGTCGTATACGTATCCCTCGTTCCAGCAGCCGACGCTGGTAGAGCGCGAGTACAACTTTGCCGCCGCTGCCGCCGGACGGGCTGGCACCACGCTGCTGTTCCAGTGGCGGGAAGGCGTGGCGCCTCAATGGCAGGTTGGCGTCGATGCCGGCCTTGCCGCTCCCGACGGCTCCGCCTCGACGCGCCTGGTGCTCGGCGGTCACGTGGCGCGCGAGATCGCGCGGGCCACGGACGACTTTCCGTTCGACGTCGTGCTCACCGGTGGCGCCGGTTTTTCCACTGCCGACGGGCACGGTGTCTTTCGCATCCCGGTCGGTGCCTCGGTGGGGCATTCGTTCGCGCTCGATGGCGGCATGACGCTGACCCCGTTCGTGCATCCGCGCCTCTCGTTCGACCGCTGCAACGACTGCCGGTTGAACGGAGCCGACTCGAAGCTCAACGTCGACGTCGACCTCGGTCTTGGGCTACAGATGACCAGCCAGGTGGCGTTGCGCGTGGCCGGGGTCGTTGGCGGAAGCGATTACCTGGGGTCAGGCAGCGGCGTCGGGTTCGGCATTGTCTGGACGCCGAAGGGGCTGCGCAAGTAGGGCAGCCAGCGACCGGTGCGTCGTCTCCCGGTCGCTATCCGTTGCGGGAACCCGCAGCGTACGGGTGCGACCGGAGAAGTCCAGCCATGAGGCTCATGGATCGTTCGGCGGCGCCGAGTCCGGCCTCCACCATCGCGCGGGCGCGTGCGCCCGCCTCGGCACGCGCCCTGGCGTCACGGAACCACGCGACCAGCGCGACTTCCAGCTCCCGTGCGTTAGCCGCCGACCGGCCGCCTCCGGCGGCGATGAGCAGGCCCGCATCGCGGCTGCCCGAAAAACGCGGGCCAAACAACACCGGAGTGCCGAACGCCGCCGGCTCGAGCACGGAGTGCAATCCGGCCGCGTGGAAGCCGCCGCCCACGTACGCCACGTCGGCCAGCGCATAGAGGTCGCCAAGCACGCCCACGCGATCGACCAGGACGACGTCGGCTTCGGGTGCCGCGGCCGTGTCCAGCCGGGCACCGCGCCATCCTTCGCGAGCGATCCAGTCCTCGACCGGACCGAGGTGTGATTCCGACGTTTCGTGCGGCGCGATGATCAGCCGTGCGCCGGGAATCTGCCGTCGCACCGTGCGCCACGCATCTTGCAGCACGCGTTCATCGCTGGGCCAGGTGGAGCCGGCCACCAGCGTGGGACGTGATGCCGCCAGCGACTCGATGAGCGGCGAAGAGCGATCAACGGCATGCGCACGCGCCCACACCTGGTCGTATCGCGTGTCCCCGGTCACCTGCACGCGGTCGGCGCGCACGCCGAGTTCCTGCAGGCGGGTGGCATCGGCCGGGTCGATGGCGCCCACGGCCTCGAGCGACGCGTATGCGTCGCGGAGCAGCGCCCGGGCCAGCGGACCTTGGCGCCCGGACGCGTCGGAGAGCGTCGCCGCGATGAGCCCGACGCCGACACCCCGACGTACCGCCTCGTCCACGAGCACCGGCCAGACATCCAGCTTGGCGAACACCAGCGCTGAAGGACGGATGGCGCGCAGCACCGCGCGCGCGCTCTGGCGCGTGTCGAAGGGCAGGTAGTCGAAGAAATCGGCGCCGACCTCCGAGGCAAAGCGATGCGCGCTGCTGGAGAAGTGGGTGTAGACCAGCTGGACGTCGGGGCGGCGCTCGCGCAGGAGATCGATCACCGGCCGCGCCTGAAGGCCTTCGCCGACCGAGGGCGCGTGCAGCCAGAGCAGCGGACGCGCCGGGTCGCGGTGCAGGGCGCCCCACGCGACAAACCGCGCGACTACGTCATGCCGCCCGGCCAGCGACGCCATGATCTTGCCGTCACCCTGGCTGGTGCGCGCGGCCGCCCACTCGGCGAGGGTGCCGGCGGCGGCGTAGGTGGCGCGCAGCGCGGGATGCACTGCCGCTCGTGCTTACTTGCCGGCGGGCGGCGTCGCAGCGAGCGCCGCGTCGATCGCCTCGCGGAACACTGACAGGGGCTGTGCACCCAGCAACGCCCGAGCGCCGATGAAGAACATCGGCGTCGAGCTGGCGCCGGCGTTGGCCGCCCGTTCGGCGTCGGCCTGGATGAGCGGACGCATCGCTCCCGTCGCCACGCAGCTTCGCAGCGCGTCCACATCGGCACCAGCTTCGAAGGCCAACGCCTCGAACTTCGGTTGCGGATCCGCAGCATCGTGCCAGTCCTGCTGCGTGCGGAACAGCGCATCCTGCACGGGCCAGAACTTGTCCTGTGCGCTCGCGCACATGGCCACCTGCGCCGCCGGCAGCGCATTGCGGTGCATGCTCAGCGGGAGGTTCACGTACGCCACGCGCAGCTTGCCGGTGTCCACATAGTCCTTCCTGACGACGGCCCAGGTCTCATCGTGCCAGCTCTTGCAGTATGGGCACTGGAAGTCGCTGATGATGATCAGCCAGACGCTGGCCTTGGCACTGCCGAGAATTCGCCCCGCATCCGCCCTGGCCAGCAGCGAGTCGGCCTTGCCCTGGGCGGGTGCCTTGCCGGTCGCCGGCTGGAGTCTCGCGGCATCCGCAGCCCTCGCTGCGACCGATCCCTTGCCGCCCGGGCAACCAAGCAGGACGAGCGCGAGCAGCGGGAGGGAAAGGAGACGGGGCATTATCGGAGGGGAAGGTCGGATCGGCTGCAGAGCACGGCGGGCGCCGTGAAGTCCAACACATAAGTGTAGTCATCTCGTCCGCCATGCGCGATGGCGGCGACGGGCTTCCCCGCCGCCTTCTTGGCGTGCCCCTCTCAATGATCGTGCGCGGGCGGTAACTTTCCCA
>DATCGU010000418.1:0-8103 GCA_036508735.1 Gemmatimonadaceae bacterium | reverse complement strand
CACGGTCTCGTAGCGCCGCGGGGCACCTCGGCCCAGAAGCCCAGTTCCTGCGCACACGGGCGCAGTGAGAGCAGGTCGGCGCGCGAGTCGATGTACCCCTCGCCGTACAGCCAGCCAAGCACCAGCTCCGGCAACTGGTCGGGCGTGCACATCCAGGTGACGGCGCTCTCGCCGTTCACCTCGAGCCACACCGGGGCCTCCTCCACGGAATCGTGCCGCGTCATTGCCCGCGCTCCCGTATCAGTCTGATCAGTCTGCGATCCACTCCGCCCACAGTGACGGGCTCTCCGACAGCCAGACGCGCGTCACCCGCGCGCGCTCGCCGAACGCGTCCTGGACGCGCCCGGCGATGAACGCGGCAATGTTCTCGCACGACGGCACCAGCAGCCCTTCGACGAACTCCGGAATGTCGGTGTTCACGTTGTGGTGATCGAAGCGGTCCATCACCTCGCGCTCGAGGATCTCGTCGAGGAGGCGCAGGTCGACGACGAACCCGGTCACCGCGTCCACCGGCCCCGTCACCGAGACGTCGCACGTGTAGGTGTGCCCGTGCCACGCTTCGCGTGAGCACTTGCCGAACACCTCGAAGTTCTTCGCCTCGCTCCACTCCGGGCGCCGGTAGCGGTGCGCGGCGGCGAAGGTGACGCGGCGGGTCAGCGAAACGTGGGGCACGGCGTCAGCGAAACAGCTGGTAGCTCAGGCCGACCGACCAGAGGTGGTTGCCCATCCACGGTGACTTCTTGGCGTCCTTGACGACCGGCGAGCTTCCGTCACTCGGCGAGATGCCGTAGTCCGGCGGGTACTGCAGCTTCCACAAGGAGTTGGAGAAGTCGAAGCGCGGTTCCCACCGGCCGTCGGTGTGGTACCTGATGCCGAGTCCCCAGTTGAGGGCGAACCGCGTGCCGAAGCGATAGCCGCCCTTGTCCGGAGTGCCCCGGAAGTCGCTCACCACGCCGACACCGCCGGAGAGCACCGGTATCAGCCGGTGGAAGCTCTTCTGGCCGGTGAGGTTCATGGCGAGCCCGAGATCGGCGAGCATCAACTGGCTGCTCTCGTCGCCGACATGCCGCGTTGCAGCCGGATTGGCCGGATCGAGAATGCGGCGCGACGTTGGCGCCCCCGCGAGTCGCGCAACCAGCGTCATCGGACCTCCAATGCGCAGGTCGTAGCGCACGCCCGCCAGCCATCCCGGCTGCGGCCCCACCCCCGCCGGATCGCGCCCCGTGTCGAAGCCGCCGGCGAAGATGCCGAGCGACTGCGTTCCCGGCACGTTCAGGTACGGACTGTCACTCGGCTTGTATCCCACCTGCGCTGCCGCAGAGGCGGCAGCAAGCGCCAAGGCGCACAGCGCGGCGCAGAATCGCGTCACGTTTACACTCCCAGTAGTCGAAGGTCCTTGCCGGTCATTTCCGCCGGCTGCGGAACGCCCAGCATGCCCAGCACCGTCGGTCCCACGTCACGCAGCGCGCCGCCGGTCCGCAACCCCACTTGGACTCCGTCTTCCACCAGCAGCAGGGGAACGGGGTTGGTGGTGTGCGCCGTGTGGGGGCCACCCGTCGCGGGGTCGATCATCATCTCGCAGTTGCCGTGATCGGCCGTGATGATCAGTCGCGTTCCTGATGTCTCGGCGCTCGCCAGGATGCGCGCGAGTTGCTCGTCCACCACTTCGCAGGCGCGAATGGTCGCCGCCAGGTTGCCGCTGTGTCCCACCATGTCCCCATTGGCATAGTTGCACAACGTGAACGGGTGCCGCCGTTCCTCGATGGCCGAGCACAGCACGTCGGTGATCCCCGCCGCGCTCATCTCGGGCATCAGGTCGTAGGTCGCCACCTTCTGGCTGGGCACGAGGATGCGCTCCTCGCCCGCGTACGGCGTTTCGTTGCCGCCGTTGAAGAAGTAGGTCACGTGCGGGTACTTCTCGGTCTCGGCCGTGCGCAGCGTGGTCAGGCCGTGCTCGTCGAGCACCTCGGCCACGATCCGGGCCATCGAGAACGGCTCGAAGGCCGTTGGCAGGCCGAACGTCTGGTCGTATTGCGTCATCGTCGCGACGTGCAGGCGAGGACGCGTACCCGTGTCAAACCCGCTGAACCCGTCGATGGCGATGGCGTTCACGATCTGGCGCATGCGATCGGAACGGAAGTTCCAGGTGATCAGCGCATCGCCCTCGCGCATGGGTGCCACCGGGGCGCCGAGCGCGTCGACCACCACGGCCGGCTCCATGAATTCGTCGGTGACATCGCGATCGTAGTTGCCGCTGATGAAGGCCGCCGCATCGGTGGTGCTCGGCCCGACGCCCTGCACGGCGGCGCGGTACCAGAGCTCGATGCGCGGCCATCGCCGGTCGCGGTCCATGCCGTAGTAGCGGCCGCCGATGCTCGCAATGCGTGCCTTTCCCTCGGTGCGCACCATCAGGTCGCGCGTGAACGCGAGCGCGCTGCGTGGCAGCGTGTCGCGCCCGTCGAGCAGGCAGTGGAGCGCCACGCGGGTCACGCCGTGACGCGCCGCCAGCTCCACCAGCGCCACCGCGTGGTCCTGGTGCGCGTGTACACCGCCATCGCCCACCAGGCCCATGAGGTGCAGCGTACCCCCCGTCCGCCGCGCGTGAGCGCAGGCAGCGGTGAACGCCGGATTCCGGAAGAACGTCCCGTCCTCCACGGCGGCGGAGATGCGAACCAGGTCCTGCATCACCACGCGACCGGCGCCCAGGTTCATGTGGCCGACCTCGCTGTTTCCCATCTGGCCGACGGGAAGCCCGACGGCACGCCCCGACGCCTCGAGCAGCGTGCGCGGCGCCCTCGCCCACAACCGGTCCCAATTGGGCGTGCGGGCCATGGCAATCGCGTTGGCCTCGGCGCTCTCTCGGTAGCCCCAACCGTCGAGGACGACGAGGACCACCGGACGATCGGCGTGCGGCGTCATCTTGGCTGAGTTCGAAGACGGGTGATATGTTCGATGGTATGCGTGATGCGGGGAAAAGTATCCCCCGTCACGCCCCCCTACCAGCGATGCGACCTATTCGTTCCTTCCTGATTCTCCTAATTGCCGCCCCGTTGGCGGCCCAGACGGCACTCGTTGCCGACGCTACCGTCCGCTCTACGGCCGGCGGCAGTGTCGTTGCCGCCCTCAAGCAGGGAACCACCGTCACGGTTGGTGCCGCGAGGGACGGCGAGGTGTTCGTGACCTTCACGGGCTGGGTGGACGGTTCCAAGCTGGGTGGCGTCAAGGACTCGTTCCCGGCGCAGCTCACCGGCCCGATTGCCATGCGACTGCGCTCGGCGCCTTCGATGAGGGGTGCGATCCTCGGGGAAGTCAGGCCTGGTGCCGGATTGCACACCATGTCCAGGCAGGGCACGTGGGTCAACGTGTCGCGTGGCGGCTGGGTGAACTCCACTTCGCTTCCGCGCGGCTCCGCGTTGAGCGCTTCGGCGGCGAAGGCTGCGCCCACCGTGAGGCCGACGCCCAAGCAGGCCGTGCCCGTCGTCAAGACGCCGGCTAAGCCTGCGGCGGCCACGCCTCGGCCGGCCACGCAGCAAGCGGCGCCGGAGCCCTCCGTGGACTCGCCCGCGGTCATCGAGTCCGTGCCCGACGGCGCCATGCGCGTCGTGCGCACGTCGGTGGCGCGCAGTTCACCCAACGGTGGCGTGTTGGGCCAAATCGCCGCCGGCACGGTGGTGGTGCCGCTCGCGCGTACACGCGGCTGGGTCCGCGTGCGTGCGGAGATGTGGGTGCCGGAGCGCGACGTCGTGCCTGCCGACGCGCTGTTTGGCGCGACACTGTCGGCCGCCGACCTGCGAGCTGATCCGGAGGGGACCCGGGGCAAGACGGTTCGATGGGAAGTGCAGGTGCTCGCGTTGCAGTACGCCGATCCGCTGCGTCACGAGCTCGCCCTCGATGAACCGTACTATTTGGCAAAGGGGCCGGGCGCCGAGGAGCAGTTGCTGTACCTCGCCATTCCGCCTTCGCTGCTCACGGAAGCAAAGTCCATTCAACCTCTCACGCGCCTGCTCATCACCGCGCGCGTGCGCACCGGACGCAGCCAACCGGTGGGTATCCCGATTCTCGACATCCTCGCCCTCGCCAAGCAGTGATGCCCGACGAGTCGGGTTGGCGCGTGCTCTGGCGCGAGCACTCGCGCCTCATGCGCTTGTTGGCCTGGGCGCTGGCGGCCGCGCTGTTTGCGGCGGCAGCACTGGCGTGGCGCGGCGCCGAATACCGCAAGGAGATCGCGGCGTTGCGTGCGGGCATGAGCGGTCTCGAGAAGGTGAAGGCCGACCTCGCGCTCGCCTCCGATGCCAGGCGGCTGCAGGTGATGATGGCCCTTGCCGTCCGGCAGGCGCGCACGGACGGCGGCCTGCACATCTCCATCTCGGTGGACAGCGGCCTGCTGCACCTCGAACAGCAGGGTGCCGTCCTGCGCACGGCGTCGGTGCAGGTGGGGGCCGACGGCTGGGAGGCCATCCCCGGCGACTCCATTCCCATCGCGTCACCGCTCGGCGTTCGCCGTGTGGAGGAGGTCCTTGGGGACACGACGGTGGTGCTCTCCGGTGGGGCCGTGCTTTACCGTGGCGACCCGGGACTGCCGGTACGCGCGGGAAGCGTGCGCATCGGGGACGCCGACCTCAAGTCGATCCTGAAGAACCTCAAGGTCGGCCTTCCGGTGTATTTCTACTGATGGCGCCACGCTCCGGACGCAGCTTCTTCGCGAGCGGTCGCAGCGCGGCCGTGCTCAGCATCGCCGCCATGGTTGCCGCGCTCGCGCTGGTTGTCCTCGAGCTTCGCTCGGCGCTGCGCGCCCGTCGCGATCGCGACCTCACGCAGGCCGTCTTCGACGACAAGGCCGACATCCTGGCCACGGTGCGGGCGCAGGCGTCCGTGGCCGGCGACTCGCTCGACCGCGTGCTGGCTGCGTCCCCCGATTCCCTGGGCGACCGGCCGTACATCGTGGTCAGCATCGCCGAGAACCGGCTGTGGTTCAAGCGGGGCTCGACGGTGTTGTTCCAAACGCGGGTGGCCACGGGCACGGGCAAGTACCTCGCGCGTGCCGGGGGATCGCGCTGGCAGTTCGAGACGCCGCGTGGCCGGCTGGTGGTGGTGCGAAAGGACATCGATCCGGCATGGATCCCTCCCGACTGGCACTACGTGGAGATGGCGCGCAAGAAGGGGAAGAAGCTGAGGCGCCTCGAGCGCGGCCAGAGCATTCCGCTGGCCGGCGGCGGCGTCATCACCGTGTCGGGCAACGACGTGGTGACGCGCCATCCCGACGGCAGCGAAGTGCCGTTCGAGGTCATGGAGGGCAAGGAGATCATTGCCGGGCGCGAGCTGGTGATGCCGCCGCTCGGCACCAACCAGCGGCGCTACTCGGGCGTCCTGGGGGTGAACCGGCTGTACCTGGGCGACGGGTACGGCATTCACGGCACCGACGCCCCCGCCAGCATCGGGCGCGGCGCGAGCCACGGCTGCGTGCGCGTGCGCAACGAGGATGTGGAGACGCTGTGGCGGATCGTGCCGGTGGGGACACCCGTCTACATCTACTGACCCCACCCCTCCCTACCTCAAACGAGGTAGGGAACAGTAGCCCAAAGGGGGGGTATGGGTTACCTTGCATGCTCCCCTCGCCGTGCCGCGGCGCTTTCGTCTTCCGCCCCAGGGTCCGTGATCGCAACGCGCCGCCTGCTCCCAGCCCTCCTCGCCGTCGCCATGCTCCTGGCGCCGGTCGTTGGGGCGTCGGGGCAGAACGCAGTCGTGGCGGCGTCGGCACCGGAGATCGTCGTCGGGCGTTCTGACCGGGCGTTGTCGGCGATCGACACGATCTTTGGTCGTAGCGGACGCCTGCTGGCGCGATTCTTCGCCCCAAAGCATTCCATGGAAGTCGAGCCCATTGCCCGGCTTTTCGGCCATCGCGAACAGAAGGCCGGGGGAACGGTTGCCGTCACCGATTCCTCCAGCGGGCGCCAGCTGTCGCTCATCACGCTCCGTCCGTTCGCCGAGAAGGTGAATGGGCGCGTCGGCGACTACCACATCGGGCGCTTCCCGGCCGAGAAGCGCCCACCGCGATCGGCGGCCTACGAGAATCCCGACGGCTTCATCGAGGTCACCCTCGAGAACAAGGATACGCCGGTCTCGGAGCATTTCCGGCTCGCCGACTTCCTCACGCACGACCAGACGAACGTCTGGCCCAAGTACCTCGTGCTGCGCGAAACGCTCGTCGACAAGCTCGAGTTGGTGCTGGTGGAGCTGCATCGCCGCGGCGTCAAGGCGGAACGGCTCGTGGTGATGAGCGGATTCCGTTCGCCGCAGTACAACCAGAAGGGCGTCGGCCGCGGCGGGCGCGCCCAGGACAGCCGCCACCAGTTCGGTGATGCCGCCGACATCCTCGTCGACGACAACCACGACGGCAAGCTCGACGACCTCAACCACGACGGTCGCGTGAATGCCAAGGACGTCCGCATCCTCGTGGACGCCATCGAAGCCGTGGAGCGCCAGTATCCCGAGCTCGTCGGCGGTCTTGGCGTGTACCGCGCCACGCGCGCCCACGGTCCGTTTGTCCACGTGGATGTGCGCGGCAACCGCGCACGCTGGGGCCGGCTGTAGCAGTGGAATTCCCCGGCCAGTCCGCCGCCGGCGGATCAGGGGCCGGGTGGTGGGCGCTGCTCATCGGCGTGCTGGCGCTGCTCGGTGCGGTCCTGCTGATCCTCCGCCCGCCGCACCTGCTGCTGGCGTCACCGTTCGACCGCGAGGAACGCGCGCCGTCGGTCTCCGCCTCACCAGCCGTCTTTGGACACAGCGGTGAGGTGCGCGTGCAGCTGGTGCTGCCCGGCGAGTCCTTCCAGTTTCCGCTGGAGGTGCGTGGTGATCCCGGCGCGCTCAGCTACGCCTGGGTGAGGGCGCTGGACAGCGCCGTCGTGACCCCGTCACTGCCGCTGGCTGGCGCCGAGGTGGTGGCACCCGGCTTCCCGGGCTTCTACCGGCTCGATGTCGAGCAGGAGTCGGGACACCGCATCGTCGACTCGGTGCTGGTGGCGGTCATGGTGCCGTATGCCTCGAAGATCGGCCAGTCCATCAACGGATATCGCATTGGCAACTACGCGCCGGGAGCCGACGGCGAACCGGCCGCGCTGCCCCGTGGCTTTGTCGAGGTCACGCCGGAGACCGTCGAGCTCGCCGTCAGCAAGCACATGCGGCTGGCCGACTTCGTGACGCACGATGAGCAGGGAGACCAATGGCCCAAGTACGTGGCGTTCGACACGCGTGTGCTCGACAAGGTGGAGCTCGTGCTGGCCTACGTCGGCGCCTTTCGCGGGGGGCGCAACAATGCCGTGACGGTCGATGTGCACTCGGGATTCCGCACGCCGGTGTACAACCGGCGCGTTCCGCGGTCGGCGCGCGACAGCCGCCACCAGTTCGGCGACGCGGCCGACCTCGCCATCGATGCCGATGGTGACGGACGTGTCACCTACCGCGACGGCATGCTGGTGGCGCTGCAGGTGGAGCAGGTGGAGCGCGATTATCCGCAGTACGTGGGCGGTCTGGGCATCTACGGTAACCGGAACGGTGTCCCGTACGTACACATAGATGTGCGCGGCAAGCGAGCGCGCTGGAAAGGATGAAACAGGTGCTAGAAGCTAGACGCTAGGAGCTAGCTGCCAGCATCCAGCTCTAGCGCCTAGCTTCTAGCACCTAGCAGCTAGCACCTAGCACCTAGCACCTATCTCCGGTCCCACCGATGAACGCTTCCCTGAGAGACCGCATCCTCCGCCGCATCGAGAACCTGCCTGACGACCGCGGTTACCAGGTGCTCGACTACGTGGAGTTCCTCGAGTCGAAGTACGCCGAGCGACAGACACCCCAGGCCAACGTATTCACGCGCTTTGCCGAAGGCATCGAGGACACCATGCGCGCCGGTCGCATCTCCACTTCCGCCATCGCGCAGACGATGGACCTCATGAACAAGGCCATGGGCGTGCTCAACGGGGTGACGGCGGCCGGAAAGTCCGTCGCCAGCGATCTCGTCACGACTGCGACGCAGATGACGAGCAATCCCCTGGCGAACCGGCCGGCGGTGCCCACAGCGCCCACAGTGCCCACAGCGCCCACAGCGCCCAC
>DATCGU010000417.1:0-2312 GCA_036508735.1 Gemmatimonadaceae bacterium | reverse complement strand
CCATTTCCACTCGGCGCGGAGCGGTTGATGGCCGAACACGCACTCCACTCACGAGACTGTCACGGAGATGCGATCGAAACGCTGACGAAGGCACTGCGAATTGTCGACGAGAGTGTGCATTACAAGAGGTCCGTCGAGAATCGGCGACAGCGGCCGGAGCCTGTTGCGCTGATCCTGTTCGGCCCCTCGCCTTCGTAGCGGTGAGAAGCAGCGCCGACCAAAAGCTGTCGTCCTTCCATGAGAAAGTCATTTAGTCAAGGCCGACGTGGCGGCCGGTGCGCAACGCGCACCTCGAGTTCATTCGCGATCCTTCCATCCGCACTCTGGGTGGGCACGCGATACGTGCCCGGTGCACATTGGAGTCCTACCCGTTGAACTGCTCCAGTCTGAGCCGCGGCCTTGGCCCTCGCGGGCCAGCGGGCGAAAGGACGACATCGAAGTCAGTTCGGACGGGGCGATTGAATCGAGGAGCATGCGTGGCGCCGGTTCGTCAGTCGATCAGGGTGAAGGAGCGATGCAAGAGTCGTGGGCGAGTGAGCATGGGGTGTGTGGGGCCGGCCTGTGTTGCCTACGCGGCGACCGACCGGAGCGGGCGATAGGGTTCTTGGGTCTTCCAGAGATGATGGAGTAGCACGGCGAGCTTCCGCGCCACGGCGACGACCGCGCGCTTCTTCGCGTTCTTCCGGCCGCGCGCGGCGAGGCCGAGCCCCCAGCGGCGTAAATCGGTGTCAGGCCCGAAGGGGCCGAGGATGTACTGCGCACTGCCGACGAGGAGCCGGCGCAGCAGCACATCGCCCGCCTTCGTGATGTGACACTCGGGATCCGAGGTCGACGAGGCCTTCTTCTTGGGCCGCAAGCCGACGTAACTGCCCACCGCACGACTCGTCGGAAAGCGGGCCGGGTCTTCTAACACGAGGACGAAGCAGAGCGCGGTCAGCGCGCCCACGCCCGCCAACTGCATCAGCGCTCGGGCCTCCGGATAGCGCGTCGCCACCAACTGTTCGATGTGCCCATCGTAGTGTCGGATCTGCGTCGTGAGGCTCGTCACTTCCGTGAGCACGGGCGTGAGGGCGGGCACCAGCGCGCGTGGGAGCGCCGGTGCCGCCTGGCGCGCGAAGCTCGCCGTCGAACAGGCCGGGAGTCGGCTGCCCATCGCCTTCACGCTGCCGCGCACATGATTGACCAGCAAGGTGCGGGCGCGCACGAGTGCATCCCGCGAGCGGATGCCCGCCAGGTCCGCCTGGGCCTCCGCCCCGCGATGGTGCACGGGTTGCAACAGGCGCGGATCGGCGCGCCCCAGCCGTGCGAGCAGTTCCGCATCGACCGCATCCGTTTTGGTGTTGTTCTGCGCGATGAGCTGCACGCGGCGCGCATTGGACACGATCACCTCGTGCCCCAACGCGGTGAGCAGGCGATCGATCCAGGGCGAATGCGTACAGCTCTCGAGCACCACCCGCGCGCGTGGCATCGCGCCAAAGCGCCGGGTGAGCGCCGCCGGCGTGGTCGCCACGCGGCCGGTCTCGCTGATGTCCCCGACGGCGTCGAGCACACAGAGCTGCGAGTACCGATCGCCAACATCGAGGCCAACCGTCATCTCTGGCTGCGTCGCGTGTTGCATGGTATCCTCAGGCATAGCCACCTCCGCGGCTGTGTGGGCCGTTGCGCCCATGTGGGACTTGGGGACTGTCGCATCACACAGTACCCCGTGGCCCGGAGGTGGCTTTCTCATTCCAATCTGAGCCGAAGGCGAAGGACCTGCACCTCGTAGGTGCGCTGGTGACGTGCGGGTCCTGTCAGCTGTCGGCTCAGCCGTGAATCGCTCTGATGGCTCCGAGCTGTGGGCTCTCTGAATCGAACGAGACCTCGGTACGGACGCAGCGATCGCGCAGGGCAATTTCGGTCCAGGGTGCGTCAGAACGGTGTCAGGTGTTCTCGCGCACTGATCGACGTTGCGGCATGCAGGATTACCGAAAGCTCAAGGTATGGGAGAAGGCCCACTCGGTCGCGATTGACATTCATCGCGTGGCAGGCGGCTTTCCACGGCGCGACGGCGTGGCGGTCACGTCGCAGCTCCGTCGCGCGGCGCTCTCGATTCCCACCAACATCGCGGAAGGCGCCGGCAAGGGAGGCGACGCGGAGTTTCGCCGCTACGCACGGATCGCCCTCGGGTCCGCATCTGAAACGACCTACCATCTCCTTGTCGCGCGCGACCTGGGTCTGATTGACCTGAGGACGCATCAGGAGCTCACAAGCCGAATAACGGAGGTGCGGCGCATGCTCGCCGGCCTGCTCAGCCGCCTCGATGCGCCGTC
>DATCGU010000416.1:0-2369 GCA_036508735.1 Gemmatimonadaceae bacterium | reverse complement strand
AGTGGTCACCGCCGAATCTGGCGGTCGCGTAACCTGTATTGAGCGCACCGCCGGCATAACGATCGTTGCACCTGACAAGGGTTCTTGCGATCGGCATGCCAGTGAGGTTCTGGGCGCCGAGCGGACGTCAGGGAGATGGCGAGTGCTGATGCCACACACTCCACACCGCGTACGAAATGAGAAGAGCGCCGCCGACCTTGATTGTGCGCGACGCGGACAGCCAGCATGACGCGTCGGGAGGGGGCTGGATGTGATGGAGGAGGACCGTGTCGAGGGCGGCGCGCGCCGCTTCGAGTTTGGGGATCGTTGACGTGAGTGATTCGGCGGCCGCGATGTAGATGGAGTCTGCCGTGATCTTTGCATCGTCGGCGTTGAGGAGGAGGAGGATCGCGGCCGGGAGTGAGTCGACGACGGCCAGGTGCAGATGACTCGCGTCGCCCGGAATGACAGCCTGGGCGCTCGGCATGGCAGCCGGGATGACAACGGCGCGACGCGCGTTGGCACGAGCAACGCCTGTCGCGATGGTTGCGGGACGCGCGAGGGTGAGTTGAGCGAGTGCGGTGCTATGCTCGGTTTGTGCGACACGCAGCGTAGCGAGATCACCCCTGATTGTATCTGTACTGCTCGTGCACGACGAGTATCCGCCGTTTAGGTTCGAATGACGAGGCGCGGTGGCCGGACTTGCGAACGACCGAGTCACGCGTACTGTCCATGGACACCTTTTCCACGCCCCCGACGTAGGTCCGAGCATGATCCCGCCCGAAGTCATCGTCGTGCCCGCCGTCTTCGGCATCCCTGCCGCCGTCATCCTGGCCATCAAGTGGTTCAGGCACAGGGAGCGCATGGCGGAGCTGTCGCGCGGTCCGGCGCAGAACACGGCGGTCGAGGAACGCCTCGCTCGCATCGAGCAGGCCGTCGATGCGATCGCCATAGAGATGGAGCGCATGGGAGAGGGACAGCGTTTCGTCACCAAGCTGTTGGCGGAGCGGGGAGCGCAGCTCCCGGCCGCCAGGATTGGAGAGGTCCGGGAGCAATCCTGATCGGACGAGTGGCGCGGAAGGCGCCCACAATCACCCGCCGTGCCCCGTCCCCGGTCCCCCGCTCTTCCGACCGGCGATCCGGTCCCCCACCGCGGCGATGAGGATCACGACTCCCAGCGCGATCTTCTGCACGTACGGGTCGACGTTCGCGAGATTCAGCCCGTTCGTGAGCACTCCAATGAACAGCGTGCCCCACACCGTGCCGGCGATCGTCCCCCGCCCGCCGGCCAGCGACGTGCCTCCTACGACCACGGCGGCGATCACGTCCAGCGATGGAGCCTTCGCGTCGACGGACACGCTCGCCGACACCAAAACCCTTGGCGTGACGGATGGCTGCTTTGCCAAGAAGCGCGGGCTCGCCATCCTCGACATGGTGCGCAGTCAATGGGTCTATGACCGGCTCCGCCGCTTCTGGGCCGGCATTGAAGCCGGCATCGCGCTCTTCAAGCGCGTCTTCGGCCTCGCGCGGTGCGTGTGGAAAGGCGCCCGCGGCTTTCACGCCTACGTGCGCACGGCGGTTCTCGCGGCGAATCTCCTCGTGCTCGCTCGCGCCCGCCTCACCTGACTGCTGCTCGTTCGTCTCACGTGACGCACGACTCCAACACGGCGGGGGGGCGCGCGCCTCGGTGTGGACGCGAACGTCGCAGCACGCCGTCGTCGCACGTGCCGAATGTCATGGCTCGCTGCCCTGTGCAACCGAGCCCCACCTCAACCACTTTCGAGGGCAGAAATTGGCACGGCCTCTCGCAACCACGGTGTTTTAGGACGGGGACCAACTAACCGCCAGGCACAATCAAGCGTGTCTGAAGAAGTCGCTTCATGTCAACAGCGATTGCAATTGCACACCTTCGGTGATCGGGAGCCGCATAACGCCGTTCTGGACGTGCTCGATCTCGAAGACGTCGAGCCGATGTTCGGGTGAGAATCTTCGTTTCGCTGTGTAGTGACCGGCGGGGATGCAGGAAATCCCCGTGGCGTTCTCACGCCACGGGAGTTCGAGGGACTTGCAGAGTTCTTCGTTTGTATCGCTGAACAGGCGGCCGCAGGTTGCGACGGACGTCTGCATGAGGCGTTGGAGTTTCATTGGTGGTCTCCTGAGCACTCCGCCGGCGTCGCGCGCGCAACGCCGGGGAGTGACGGTGTGCTAACGGCAGTGCAGGTCCTTCGCCTTCGGCTCAGGACGACAGACTGACGGGCTCGGCCTGTCGTGCGCCGAGCGTGATCTCGCCCACACCGAGCGTGCCGATGAGGGCCTTGGTGACGTCGACGACCTGCTCCGGCGTGGCGCGTTCGAGCGCGCCGAGTATCGGCAACGCGAGCACGACGGAG
>DATCGU010000415.1:0-2190 GCA_036508735.1 Gemmatimonadaceae bacterium | reverse complement strand
ACCGGCGGCCACCGAGTGGGGGGTGACAAAGGGAGATGAGTCGCCGCTGAGGTCGTAGCTCTGCGTGGCCGCGAATGTGCCGTCGCCGTTGCCGAGCATGACGCTCGCGCCGTCGTCCCGGTTGGCGCTCGCCAGGTCGAGGTGGCCGTCACCGTTGAGATCGGCGACGGTGACCCCCCACGGGCGGGCGCCCGCGGAGACGTCAGCTCGTGGCGCGAAGGCAACGGCCGGCATCGAGACGGGCGCTGTCGCGGGATCGCTGACCAAGCTGTGATCGAGCGCGTAGGAGTAGCCGACCACACCGGCCAGGGGACTCCACGTGAAGCTGGGATTCGGATCGGCGTACCACGCAGCAGCGTCGGGGTGACTGGGCGAGGCCAGGTTCGTGATGCCACCAGGCACCGCGAGTGCGCTGCCCGCACCGCCAAGGGCGCACAGGAGCAGAGCCAAGCCTGTGATCGCGACCACCGACAGCCTGGAGCGAACGGAGATGGATGACATAGTGGAGACCCCCTCTGGAGGACCGCGCCCGTCGCGGTCGGTATGCGTTACACCCATACTAGTGCATTCCGGAGTCGAGGGGATCGGCCAGCAGTGTACCGTCGTCCGTCATGGCAACACTTCCTGAAGGCATGCCGGGGCTCTGGCGACATCATCGTGGCGGGGCGCTTGGTGCGATAGCGTCCAGCTACCTCGATTCCAGAGCGGTCAGAATGGTGTTCAACACGAGCGCGTCAGGTCGCACCCAAGCATGGTAGTAGGCCCAATTGGCGCGCATCAGGCTATAGCGCAGCGCATCGTCCGCGAGAAGGCGCTCGACCGCCGTGAGCAGCTCTTCGGTCGATCCATACTCGAGGTAGTTCTTGTCACGCGCGAAGTCCCCGGGCACGGCGTACCGCAGCGTCTCCGCCACGATCGCCCGTGAGGCGGCGACGTACTCCGCCATCTTCCAGCCGATCGATGACAACAGTCCCGTGCTCGCGACGCAGATGCTCGACCGGTGCATACGCTCCAAAAACGCCCCTTGGCTGCCTGACCAGCGCGACGGAAGAAGGCAGTCGCCGTACTCGCGGCGCGAGAACTCATCGGCGTGCAGGCCCCCATAGAACCGGCTGCCGAACTCCTCGCGAAGCGCGCGAACGTAGGCTGCACGAGACTCGTTCAGGGCCGACGTGTCGTCCCTTACTCTGGGGTCCGACGCACCATTCGGGTCCCACGCCCGCGTCATGAAAAGCACGACGGGATCGCGGTCGGGCGCCGGAGGGATCTCGAAGCGCCGCATCTGACGCTGATGCCCCCTGAGGCGATTCGCCACACGACGCGTGTCCAGCAGCCGGATCCGGTCGCGCAGGCGAGCGCTGTTCGGCGAGACAAGGTAGATCAGCCCAAGTGGCTCGATGCGGCACGTGCCGGACGATGCCGCGTGCCGCTTGGGGTCGAAGCTGCGCTTGAAGTAGAAGTCGAAATCCCCCAGGCCTTCGGCGGCAGCGCCCCGGTCGAACAATCCCTCCAAGCCATCGTCCCACGTGTCATAGGCGACACGGCGCCCCTCGACGGTCGCCCGGATCTGTACGCGTGGGCGTGTTTCAGAACGTGAAGCCCGGACGAATGCCAGGTCGATGCGCCCGGAGCGAGCGAGCTCGCAAAACCCCGCGATGATCTGCTCGGCATGACCCTGGTAGCCGCCGACCGTCACCCTGCAGCGGACTCGTGCACTCACGGCCGGCCCGCAATCGTGAGAAGGCGGAGTAACCGCGCGAGGTGTACTCGCAGCATTATCCGTCGATGGCGAGCGGGGTCGGCTTCTCTGAGCGCGCCCAGATACTCCCGGTCCTGGCCGAGCGCGCACATCGACGCCACTCGTTCTTTGAGATTCCTCGAGTGCCCCGGGGTAGTCAGCCTGTCCATGCCCTCGGTGTGGTAGACGCGCAGCGCCTGGTGGAGATAGTAGCGACGCGCACGGCGGTCGATCTTCAGCCAAACGGTCTCCTCAAAGCCCGGCAGGCGCTCGTCGAACCGCAGGTCGCCCAGCAGGGAGGTCTTGGTGATGCCCCAGAACTCGCCGCGGCACTTGGCTCTCTCTGCCACACCCAGCCAACCGTCGCGCGCGATACCGGTGCCGGTCTTTCTGCCCGAGACGGAGTCCACGCAGTTGCAGGTGACCGCGGTGGCGCCGGTTAGCTCCGCGCA
>DATCGU010000414.1:0-5523 GCA_036508735.1 Gemmatimonadaceae bacterium | reverse complement strand
CGATGCGGCGCAACCAGCGCGCGGCGGGCCGCGGTTCATCGGCGCGTCCCGGCGTCGCCGAGCCGCCGGCGGCCGCGCGCACCGGCACCTGCCCCTCGCGCGGCGCGCCGAACCACTGGTCTGCCTTTCTCTCGCGCTCTCGCGCTCTGGTCTCTGTCACTCTCTCATACCGGCGTGGGTTCGATGGCGGACGGATACCGCAGCAGGTCGTCCACCGACTCGCGCGATTCGATGAGCCGCCGTACTTCATTCGACAGTTCGCTGGCAATCTCGATGTGCGTGGTGATGCCCTGCACCGACATGGAGCCCGCGTGCATGCGCAGGAGGTTCAGGCGAATGGTCTCGAGCGCGCCCACGGCGTCGCGCAGCCTGCCCTGCGCGAGGTCGCGTTCGTCACGCAGCGCCGTGTGCGCCTCGTCCGCACCGGCGGCGCCGCTCTGCGTGATGGCCTCGTTCAGCGCGTCGTAGCGGGCACGCAGCGCCTGCGCATCATCCTGCAGCCGGTGCAGGAGTTCGGGGAGCGCGCCCAGCGCGACACGCGCGGCCTTGGGCAGCGACTCGTACAGCTGCTCGGCCGCCATGCCGAGCGAGAGTTCCGTGGCCCGGTGCGTCATGGCCGAGGCCACCGGAAGGCCGCGGTGCAGGCGCCGCGCGATGGAGAATCCGAGCGCGCCAATGCGCCCCGTCCAGAGCGCACCCCAGAACTCGGTGTCGACCTCGCGATGCATCGACCGCAGCAGGCGGTCCGCATAGGCGGCCACCGCCGCCACGCCGCCGATGGCCACGAAGACCGGCCAGACGGCCTGTGCCGTTTCGCGTCCGTGTCCCGAAAGGAACGCATAGGCCGCGATCGGGAGCGCGACGATCAGCGTGTTGGTCGCGACACGGGCCGTCGCCTGCATGGCGCGCTCGAGCCAGGCAAACGTGCGTCCGGGCTGCACGGCAAGCTCCTCGCGTGCGCTTTCCAGCTCGGCCTTGAACGCCGGGGCGAGGTCACCGTGGGTGAAGCCGAGTGAGAGGAGCTGGCGCGCCTCCTGCACCATGAAGGCGACTGGCGCGACGATCGTGCCCACAGCGAGCGTGGCAAACCCGGCGCCCACGCCGAAACTTGCCGAGATCCAGGTGCTCGCCGCGGCGAGCGCGCTGAGGTAGATGACCGTGCCACCGCTGTCCATGCGGCCGCCGCGCTTGATGAAGCCCCGTAACACGGCCGGCAGTTCGCGGCGTTGATCGATGGCCACGCCCAGCTGCTCGGCCAGCGCCTGCGCGCTGACGGGACGGTCGGCGGGGTCCTTGGCCAGGCAGCGGTCGACCAGCAGCGCGAGCCGGCGCGGCACGGCGAGGCCCAGCGACGACAGCGGTGCCGGCAGTTCACTGACGTGCCGCGCGAGCATCTCGGTGGCCGACTTCGCCTCGAAGGGCAGCCGCCCCGACAGCGCGTAGTACGCGGTGACGCCTAGCGAGTAGAGGTCGCTGCGGGCGTCAACTTCGCGGCCCAGCGCCTGCTCCGGACTCATGAACTCGGGCGTGCCGGCTACGCCGTGCGCCGTTGCCTCACCCGTGGCGGCGGCGATGCCGAAGTCGGCCACCAGCGCGCGCCCCGTGGCCGTCTCCAGCAGGATGTTGTCGGGCTTCACGTCGCGATGCACCACGCCATGGCCGTGCGCGTGATCGAGCGCCCACGCCACCTCGCGCAACACGCGTGCGCCCTCGGATGCCGACAGCGGTCCGCGCGTCCTCACGCGCTCGGCGAGCGTGACGCCCTCGACCAGCGGCATGACGAAGAACACATAGCCGTCCTTCTCGTCCACCGCGTGAATGGGGACGATGTGCGGATGCGACAGCTTGGCGGCGAGTCGCGCCTCGCGCACGAAGCCCTCGCGCAGGGCGGGGCGCGCGGCAAGCTCCGGCGGGAGGAGCTTGATGGCGACCATGCGGTCGAGGTGCACCTCGCGCGCGAGATACACGACGCCCATGCCGCCACGGCCGATCTCGCGGTCGATGTAGTAGCGGCCGGCAAGCGCCTGCTGGAAGGCGAGGAAGAGCGGGTCGGCGGAGGGCTGGCTCACGGCGTCGAAGTTATCCCGCCGCCTGCCACCGGGCGAGGCGCTACCGCGCGCCTCCGCACCGCCGCACGTCCACCGTGACCACCGCGCCGCGCGCCACCTTCACTTTCACCGTCTGCGTACGGGCGCCGAGCCTGCACGTCAGTGTCCACGACTCGTCGAGGAACTCCTGCGCGTGCTGGCTGGGGCGCAACGACGGGTTCACGTGCCAAGTGACTTCGCTCGCGCCTTTCGGCACGATCATCGACGACGTGAGCGTCGTAGGGAGCTTGATCGGGGGCGCCTTGCTGCTGTCTGCCTGGATCACCGGCGCCGTCTCGAGATCGAAGGTCTTGGTGATGGTCAGCGTGGCACCCGAGGGCGCGCGCACGCGCAGCACGCTGTGCAGCGCCGGCATCGCGGCCGCCTGGTACAGGCGCATGAAGCCGGCGCGCGCATTGGAGAGCGCGTACGCACCGGTGCCGGCATACTGGTCGACCACGAACGAGTACGCCGGATGGAACGACCGCTGCCCCGGCGCGTGCTCGAACGTGAAGGCGAGCGTGCCAGCGGAATAGTACGCCTGCTCCTCCATGGTGCCGCTGGCCACGTAGTAGACCTTGGGCCAGGGACCCGCCTGCCAGTTGAGGTCCTTGCCGAGCAGTTGAGCGAGCGAGTCATACGGAACGACATCGGCCGGCGTCGGCTCCTCCGCGGCGCTCGGCACGCGCAGCACCTTGGCGTCCGGCGTGTGGTTGCTCAGCGCGACGACCACCTGGTTGCCCGCCATCAGGTCGCGCATGTTCTGGATTTCCGGCTCGGAGAACGGTGCCGCGCCGCGATAGCTCCCCTGGTTGGGCCCGACGTTGGCGCCACCACCGCCCCAGAAGGCGCCATAGTTGCGGTTGAGGTCCACGCCGGCACCGGCATTGGCCGGGCTTGCACAGTCGGCGAAGGTCGGCGCCTTGTCCACCTCGATGCGGCAGTTCTTGCGTTTCTGCTCGTTGAGCAGCGTGCGCGACAGTTCGTAGCCGTCGGGGTTCACCACCGGCACGACGATGAAGCGCACGTCGTTCAGCAGGCGCGTGATGGTGGTGTCGACGCCGTCATTCTTCAGCACGTCGTACACGAACTCCATCGTGAGTTCCACCGTCGGCCATTCGCGCGAATGGTGCAGCCCGGTCATCAGGAACACGGGCTTGCCCGAGCTGGCGGCCACGTGGTGCGAGATCTCCAGCGCCCACACGGTCTGGCCGAGCAGCGACTTGTGCGGCAAGGCAAAGCGCTTCACGCGGTCCGGGTTGGCCGCCGCGAGCTGCTCGAGTTCGAGGTTGGTCTCGGTGAGCGTGCGGTAGTTGAGGCGCGCGGTCGGCAGCGTCGATGAGGTGGCGGGCTTCGGCGCCTGGGGTGTGGCTGTGACGATCGCGCCGCCGCCTCCGGTGCGGCGCGCCGGTGGCGGAGTGCCCGGTGGCGGAGTGCCCGGCGGCGCAACCTGCGCGAGGACCGAGGCGCCGGCAATGAGCGATCCACAGGCCAGGCTGGCGATCAGGCGCGACGGCGACATCAGGGCTTCCTCGCCGGGCGGCGCAGTTCGGCAACGGCCGCGCCGTCCTTGCGCGGGTCCGACGCACCGGTGTTCAGGCCCGTCGCGAAGTTGCGCTGCACCACCTGCCCCGAGCCCATGCGCGTCGATGAATAGTCGCCGCGCATGACGATCTCGTGGCCCATCGCCGCCAGCTCCTTGCGCGTCGACTCGGCGATGCGCGACTCGAGGTTCACGTCGCAGCCGCCGAAGCTCTCCTTGGAGAAGCGCGGCTCGTCCAGCGCCGCCTGCACGTTCATGCCGAAGTCCGCCACGTTCGACACGAACTGCGCGTGCGCCTGTGACTGGTTCCAGCCGCCCATGATGCCGAAGGCCATGCGGACGTCGCCCTTCTCCATGAAGGCCGGGATGATGGTGTGCAGCGGCCGCTTGCGCCCCGCGAGAAGGTTCGGGCTCTTCGCGTCGAGCGTGAAGCCGCCACCGCGGTTGTGCAGCACGAAGCCCGCATCGGCCACCGCAAGGCCCGACCCGAAGCCGACCGTGGAGTAGTTGCTCTGGATCAGCGAGATCATGTTGCCGTCCTTGTCGACCACGCTCAGGTAGGTCGTGCCGTTGTCGGTTCCGGACGGCGTCCCCGCGCCCACGGTGCAGTTCGCACGGGCCGGGTTGATGAGCCTGGCGCGTTCCGCCGCATAGCTCTTCGACAGCAAGCCGTTCACCGGGATCTTGGCAAATCGCGGGTCGGCGTCATACCTCTGCATGTCGGCGTATGCGAGCTTCTTGGCTTCAATCATCAGGTGCAGCGCGCGCGCCGAGTTGTGCCCGGCGGCGGCCAGCGGGAAGGTCTCCATGATGTTGAGCATCTCGAGCGCGGCCATGCCCTGCCCGTTGGGCGGCAGCTCGTACACCGTCCAGCCGCGATACGTGGTGGAGATGGGCTCCACCCACTCGCCGTCGTACTCGGCCAGGTCGGCCGCCGTCATCGTGCCGCCGTGGGTCGCCGAGGTGGCGAGGATCTTCTTGGCCACCGCGCCCCGGTAGAACGCGGCCGGGCCGTTCGTCGCAAGCTGGCGATACGTCCACGCCAGCCCGGGGTTGCGGAAAATCTCACCCGCCGCTGGCGCGTGACCCAGCGGGAGGTAGGTCTTTGCCGTGGGCGCGTCCTCATTCAGGATCTTCTCGCTGTCCCTCCAGTACACGCTCACCACCTCGCCCACGGGAAAACCCGCCTCCGCGTAGTCGATGGCCGGCGCGAGCACTCCGGCGAGCTTCATCCGGCCAAACCGGGTCAACAGCTTCTGCCATCCGTTCACTGCGCCCGGCACCGTGACGGTGTGAATACCGCGCCCCGGCATGCGGGTGAGCCCCTGGGCGCGCAGGAAATCGGTCGTCAGCCCTTTCGGCGCCCACCCGGAGGCGTTCAGGCCGTACAGCTTGCCGGTCTTCGCCTCGTACACGATGGCAAAGAGGTCGCCCCCGATGCCGTCGTTCATGGGCGCCACCAGCCCCATCATCGCGTTCACGGCCACGGCCGCGTCGATCGCGTTGCCTCCCTGCTCGAGGATGGACGCCCCGACCTGTGATGCGAGCACGCTCTCGCTGGCGACCACGCCGTTGCGCGATGACACCGTGGAACGCGACTGCGAGCGATCCTGCGCCATGGCGGGTGCGAACACGAGCACGAGCAGGCACGCGAGGATGGTGGACTGCTTCATCATGGTGAGTCTCCGGGATGATCTGCCGTGCAAGATACGCGGCGGCAACGGGCGTCGTTGAGCGCGTCGTCGCGTGAGGGCGTCGTCGCGTGAGGGCGTCGTTGCGTTGCCAACGCCCAGCGCGCGCGACATACTCCGGCAGCATCTTCCATCGGTCCCTTCAACCGCCCGACTCCCATGATGCGCCGCGCCTTTGCATTGCTCCTGTCGCTCCCCGCCG
>DATCGU010000413.1:0-3485 GCA_036508735.1 Gemmatimonadaceae bacterium | reverse complement strand
GACGATAGGGCCGTCCTTGTGGGCGGCCCTATCGTTCATCCCAATCCGGAATCGAAATCCCGGATCGTCATCCGGAATCCGAAATTCGCCTTCCAGCCCGCGTCATGGAATGACGCGGGCTGGCTGCGGTGTGATCACGTGCTGAGAACCCTTCAGCAGTTCATTGATCTTCCCCACCTTGTCCCGGACGATGCCGTCCAGCCGGACCTGCGCCTCATCCGTCTCCACCTTCAGCTCCCCTGACCGCAACCTCTCACCCTCGGTGATGGGCCACTGCGGACGCGAGACCATGCCGCTCACGGTCTGCACCTCTTCGCGGAGGCGTGGATACTGGCGGTAACCCAGTCCCGGCAGCGGTCGCGCGAGCACCGAGTCGCGGAACTGCCGCAGGTCGTTGATGGTGCCGTCGATTTCCGTCAGCACGGCCGCCGTGTTCTCCCCGCGTGGTGCGCGACGCAGCGACGACTGCACCGCCGAGAGCTGGATGATCATGTCGTCCGTGTTCGCCACCACCCGCGCCACCCGAAGTGTCAGCGCCTGCAGCTGCAGCGCCGCGTCGTGCTGCGCCGTCACCTGCGCCGGTGTCATCTCCACGCGCGGGTCGTTCTCCACGGTCACCGGCTTGGTGTAGCGCTTGCCGCCGACGACGAGCGTCACCTGATACGTGCCCGGCAGCACGGCGGGCGAACCCCCACCGCCAAATCCACCGCCACCGCCGACGCCCTGCGCGGAATCCGCGCCGCTCTCTGCGGCAGCCTGGCGGCGGGCACGCAACTCGGCCAGTGATGTGTCAGGGAGTTGCCCCGCACCCGACCCCGTTCCTCCCCCCGCACCCCTGCCCCCGCGGCCACCGCCGCCGCCGGCCGGCGCATCGTAACGCAGGTCCCACGTTTCGCGGTTCACGCCAGCGAAGTCCGACGCCCGGCGGAAGCGACGCACCACGCGCCCACTCGCGTCGGCCACCTCGATGTTGACCTCGCCAGCCGGCTGCGCCTTGAGGAAATACGAGATCACCGCGCCGTTAGGCGGGTTCTCGCCTGCCCACTTCCGCTGGCCAAGGTTGCCGTCCTTGCTCCAGTAGTTCCATCGCACGGCGGACCGCATATCGAACAGTTCAACATCCTGTGCCTGTGCCTGTGCCTCGCCGATCCGCTGGATCGGCGTGATGTCGTCCATGATGTACAGCCCGCGCCCATGGGTGGCGACCAGCAGGTCGTTGTCGCGGGGGTGAACCTGGATGTCGCGCACCGGCACCACCGGGAGGTCGCCGCGCAACGATACCCAGTGTGCGCCCCGATCCCATGACGCCCACATGCCAGCCTCGGTGCCCGCGTAGAGCAGGTTCCTGTTGCGCGGATCCTCGCGCACCACGTGCGTCCACCAGGCCTTGTCCGGCAGGTCACCGCGGATGCTCTTCCACGTCTTGCCGAAGTCCGTCGTCAAGTACACGAACGGCGAGTAGTCGTCGTCCTGGTGATGATCGGCCGTCACGTATGCCGTTCCGGCGTCAAAGTGCGACGCCTCCACCGTGGCGATCCACGCGTTGGGCTTCAGCCCCGGCACGTTCACGAAGGTGTTGCTCCACGTCCTGCCGCCGTCACGCGTCACCTGCACATTGCCGTCGTCCGACCCGGTCCAGATGACGTTGCTGTCGAGCGGACTCGGCGCGATGGTCAGCAGCGTCGAGTGGAACTCGGCCGCCGTGTTGTCCATGACGATCTCGCCGCCCGAGTTCCCCAGCTTCCTGGGATCGTTCGTCGTGAGGTCGGGCGAGATGACGTCCCACTTGAGGCCGTAGTTCGTCGACTTGAAGAGCACGTTGCCGCCGAAGTACACCACCGACGGATTGATCGGCGACAGCGCAATCGGCGAGTTCCAATTGAAGCGGTACTTGTGACCGGCCATCGCGTCGCCCACCGAGCCCACCCGGTTGGGATACGGATAGATGGTCTTCTGCACGCCGTTGCGCGTGTCGGTGATGTTCAGCATGCCGCCCTGCGCATCGCTGTACACCAGCCACGGCTTGTCCATCACCGGCACCGTGAAGAAACCGTCGCCGCCCGACACCGTGAACCAGTCGTCGGTGCGGATGCCCTGTCCGCTCAGCGAGTTGCTGGTGCCGCACCAGTTGCCGTTGTCCTGCAAGCCGCCGCACACGCGGTACGGCACCTGCATGTCGTAGTTGATGTGGTAGAACTGCGTGAACGGAAAGGTGTTCACCACGTCAAAGTTCCGGCCGCCATCGCGGCTCACCTGCCAGCCACCGTCGCTGCCGCTCAGGATGTAGCGCGGGTCCGCCGGGTCGATCCACATGGCCTGGTGGTCGCCGTGCACGTCACGGGCAATGGTGCGGAAGTTCTGCCCGCCGTCCTCGGAGAAGTACAATCCGCCCGACAGGGCAAACACGCGATTCGGGTTCTTCGGATCCACCCGGATGTCGGCGTAGTAGAACGGCCGGAAGTTGATGTTCGGGTCGCGGTTCACCGTCCGCCACGTCGCGCCCGCGTCGTCGCTGCGCCACAGTTCGCCCTCGTCCTTCGTCTCGCTGATCACGTACACGATGTTCGGGTCGCTGGGCGCCACCGCCACGCCGATGCGGTCCATCGCCTTGCGCGGCAGTCCGCGGAACTTGTCGGGCCCCGAGAGCTTCTCCCACGAGGCGCCGCCGTTCACCGACTTGTACGCGGCGGTGTTGCCGCTTCCCGACTCGAGGTGCCACGCCCATCGGCGGTACGTGTACATGCCGGCGTAGATGATGTTGCTGTTGTTCGGGTCGGCCGAGATGTCGGAGCACGACGTCTGCGGATCCACGTACAGCACCTTCTTCCACGAGATGCCGCCGTCGGTCGTCTTGTAGACGCCGCGGTCCTCGTTCGCCCCCCACTCGCGCCCCAGGACGCAGGCGTAGACGATGTCCGCGTTCTTCGCGTCGATGACGAGGCGGGCAATCTTGTCGGACTTCTCCAGCCCGATGTGCGTCCAGTGCTCGCCGCCATCGATGGACTTGTACATGCCGTCGCCCACCGACGCGTTGTTGCGCGGGTTCCCCTCGCCGGTGCCCACATAGATGGTGTTCGGGTCGCTCGGCGCCACGGCGATGGCTCCGATGGAGCCGGATGGCTGGTCGTCGAAGATCGGCCTGAAGGTCGTGCCGCCGTTCGTCGTCTTGATGATGCCGCCATTGGCGCCGGCCACATAGTACGTCATCGCGTCGCCCGGCACGCCGGTGACCACCGAGATGCGGCCCGCGTTGTTGGTCGGCCCGACCGATCGCCATTTCAGGTGCTTCAGCAGTTCAGCCGGACTCGGCGCCGGCGCGGCAGCGCTTGCCGCGGACGCCTTCGCCACGGGCTTGGCTGCGGGCTGCTGGGCTGCGAGGGCGCCGGCGCCCAACAGGGCGAGCACGACGTGGTGGACGGCGGAGCGCGGGCTCGTGCGCGTCATGGGGGAGTTCCCTGATGGAGTGGGACGGCGGCCGCCGGACC
>DATCGU010000412.1:0-4622 GCA_036508735.1 Gemmatimonadaceae bacterium | reverse complement strand
GAGCAACACGCAGCAGGAAGCGTTCATGTCGATGTTCATGTTCTTCCTGCCGGCCCTGATGCTGGGCGGACTGATGTTCCCGGTGGAGAACATGCCGCAGTGGGTGCAGTACCTGACGCTGCTCGACCCCATCCGGCACTACCTCATCGTGGTCCGCGGCGTATTCCTGCGCGGGGCTGGATGGGACGTGGTGTGGCCGCAGATGGCGGTGCTGGCCGCCATCGGATTCGGCGTGCTGGGATTTGCAACCAGGCAGTTCCACAAGACAGCGTCGTAACACGGACGCCGGACGACGGAGCGCTCCCAGCCCCGTCGTCCCCTGCGCCGCGCTACTTCCAGTGTTGCTGAATGAACGCCTCCGTCTCCGGCAGGCCGCCCTGCAGGATCAGGTAGCCGTTGTGCGGCTCGCGCGGCGTGATCTCGTGGTTCACCGGCGTGCGCATCATCCGCATGACCTCGGCGTGGTCGTCGGTGTGGCCGAGGACCCATGAGAGCTTCATGAGGGCGGTCTCGGGAATCATGTTCTCAAGCGGCACGACGCCAATGTCCATCAGGTCGCGCCCCGTGTCGTACACGTACATCTGCACGAAGCCCCACAACGTCTGCACCGTCATCACGATGTGGACACCGGCCGCGACGGCGCGTTCGAGCGCGGGGTAGAGCGGCTTGTTGACGTGCCCGAGTCCCGTCCCGGCAATCACGATCCCCTTGTACCCCTTCTCCACCAGCGCATCCACCAGGTCGGGGCTCATCCCGGGGTAGTAGTAGAGGATCGTCGTGCGGTCGTTGTACACAGGGTCGATCCGCACCTGCCGCGCGGGATCGCGCTTCAGGTAGTCGGTGCTCAGGTATGTGAAGCTGTCGCGGTCCACCATGGCGAGGGGCACGTCGCCCACCGTGCGGAAGGTGCTGCGATACGAACTGTGCATCTTGCGGCAGCGGGTGCCACGATGGAGTAGGCCGTAACGGTCCGAGGTCGGCCCGAACATGCAGATGGTGACTTCGGCGATGTCGCCGTAGGCCGCCGCTCGCATCGAGTGGATGAGGTTGATGGCGGCGTCGCTCGAGGGCCGGTCGCTGGAACGCTGGCTCCCGACGAGGACGATGGGCACCGGCGAGTCCTGCACCATGAACGACAGGATGGCCGCGGTGTGTCCCAGCGTGTCGGTGCCGTGGCCGATGACGATGCCGGCCGCGCCGTTGGCGATCTCCTCGCCGATGGCCCTGGCGAGGGTGATGTACTGCTCCATCGCCATGTTCTCGGAGAAGATGCCGAAGATCTTCTTCGTCGTGAGGTTGCAGATGTCGGCCAGCTCGGGCACCGCGCCGTACAGTTCGCCCGGCGTGAAGGCCGGGATCACGGCACCCGTGCGGTAGTCGAGCCGCGAGGCAATCGTGCCGCCGGTACCCAGCAGTGTGACGCTGGGGAGGCCGGGCCGCGAGGGAAACTCCTTCTCCGGGATCTTGTAGATGGCTTCCTTGTAGCCGACCTCGGTCACGCTGACCACACGGTCCACGTGAAGGCCGACGTTGTAGCCGTTCTTCAGCTTGATGACGAGGTGGAGGTCATCGTAGTTCCCGCTGCGCGGCAGTATAACACCCTCAAAAACGCTGCCGGCGTCGTTCACCAGGCGCACATCACTCCAGACCTTCACGCCCCATTCGCCGAGGCGCGCGCGGGCGTGTCCCTTGTAGCCCTTGAGGGCGTCGACGGGCGCGGTCATCGGGATTCTCCCATCGTCGTCATTGCGTGTTTCACGGCGGCGGCCACCTCGGCGACCGGCACGCGGCCGCGGAGACCGGAGAGGAGGCGTCCAAGCAGGAAGCGAGCACGCCGCTCGGGATTGTCGTCGTACGACACCGCAGCCGCCGAGCGCCACTGCGTGGGGACGCCCTCGCGCCAGAGCGCCGGTGCAGCGCCGAGTTCGTCGGCTGCAATCAGGTCATCCACGCGTGCCTCGGGTTGCCGTGCCATCTGCCGCACGAGCCGTCCCCAGTTCTCCCAGAGTACCGGTTGCGCCGCGACGAGCTGGAAGAACTCGACCCATCTTTGGTCAGGGATGGTCTGCACCGGAATGCCGTTGCGATGCAGCCCCTTGAGCCGTTCGCCGAAGAAGAATCCGGCGCGACGCAGGTCGGCGCCCGCCTCGCTCACCACGCGGTCCACCAGCCGGGCTCCGCCCCGCCGAATCAGGAAGTGGACCGTGTCCCGGGGAATGCCCGCTGCCGCGTACCATGCCTCGCGCTCCCACGGCCGAGCCGGGAGACGGGCCGTGAGAGCCTCCACTCGTTCACGGGTGACGCGCGTCGGCGGGCTGTCGGTGTCGGGGTACATCCGGTCCGGTCCCGGGAGGATGCGCTCGAAGTCGGTGCTCCCGTCGGCGAATGGCTGGCGCGTCTCGTTGGGGACGCCCTGCGTGGCGTCGCCGTAGCGCAGCCGGATTTCCTCGATCGCAGTCAGGGTGTCGCCGTTTGGTCCCCACACGAGCACGACGGCGTCGTCGGGACCAGCGTGCAGGCGTGAGCGGACCTGCCGCAACTCGGCGAGCCCTCCACGGTAGTCGGGCCACTTCTCGCTGTGGAGGACGATCGGCGACTGATCGAGGTCGGCGATGACCCGCACCCGGCCCGCCAGTTCGTGCGCGAAGACAAGATCGGGCTGCGTCGGCCACGACAGCGTGCCAGCCAGCCCGATGAGCCGTGCTGCGCGCACCGTGAAGGCGCCCGCACCCAGCTCGAAGCCGGCGCGACGATTCTCGTCGCGCACCATTCGCTCCCAGGCGTCCCGCCGGAGCACCGACAGTTCCGAACCCGCAAAGATGTCGGTGACGTCAGCATGCTCCACGCGCACGTCGACGAGTTCCCGGACACCGCGGCGATGCAGTTCGTCCCGCAAGGCCAGAAGGTTCACCTGCCGCACCGCCTCGCCGTGAACCAGGCGTGGCGCCCATGAGGCGCGCGGCACGCCCTTGATCTCCACCCGGCGGCCGCCGCGCACCGACACGTTCACGTCCTGGCGGCTCGCACCGATGCCCACGCGCACGTGGCCCGTGCTGCGGCACACCCGGCCGATCAGCAGGATCGCTTCCTCTACTTCCTCTGGCGTCTTAAGGTCGGGCCCGGTGACCGTCTCTATGAGCGGCGTTCCCAGCCGGTCAGCGCGCCAGACGATGAGGTGTCCCGCATCCGAGACCTCGCGGCAGGAATCCTCCTCGACGCTGACCTGAATGACGGAGAGCGTGCGGCCGCGGAAGGGGATGGTGCCATTGACGCCGACGATGGCAGTGCGCTGGAAGCCAGTTGGGATGGAGCCGTCCAGGTACTGCTTGCGGGCGATATGGACTTCGTCCACGATGTCGCAGCCCAGCATCACGCACTGTTCGATGGCGATGTCCACCGCCTGCTGGTTCACGAGGAATGGCGGCGTGTCATCCATCTCGTACGTGCAGACGTTCTCCTTGTTCAGCAAGTAGACGATGTTCTTGCGCGTCTTGAACTCCATCAGCGCGGTGCCGTCGTATTCCCCAAGCTCGGAGAGGGTCGGCCGCATGTGCCGGAGCAGCATGCCGTCGTGGGTGGACGTGTAGTGGCCCGCCGGGCAGCGACAGAACAGCTTCTGCTCCGTGAGGAGCTGCTGGTGCACTTCGAGGCCGCACATGAAGCCGACCGCTTCGTAATCCAGGGACATTACGCCCGCGCTCCATTTCCGCAGTTCAGTCACCGCCGGGGAGGGTCGCGGAAAGATACACGCCGGCCGGCACTCCATCAGGAGGCGCCGGCCGGCGGCATGGTACGCGCTGCGAAGCGTCCCCGGGCGGATTCGAACCGCCGACCCTCAGTTTAGGAATGTGAAGGGCAGCCCATATTCATCAGGGGACGTAACTGTCGTAACACCAAGCTATTCGTTGGGGCCCGCCGACTTAGCCCTCGAATCGTTGGGGACAGTTCGCGTGTTCGAAACGTGTCCATCAGTACCCAATCGTCTCGAAACGTCGTCCCCAATGGCCCACGATTGGCCCCGCCACTCACCCTGCCATGTCCTCGGGCGGATTCGAACCGCCGACCTAGCGGTTAGGAACCGCTTGCTCTATCCAACTGAGCTACGAGGACGACGCACACAAGTTAGCGCCGAGGGGTATGTGATGCCAAACCTCCTCCTCACAGGGCCTCCTCCCTACCACAGGCATCGAGCCGACCGCCGCTCGCCGGCGCGCTTGCTTCAGTCGCGCAGGTGTCAAAGCAGGCATACGTGATCGCCTCCGCTGGGCAGCGTCATAGTGGGCTCCGATCGAAAAGGCAGTCAGGCCGATGAGTGCGCGTGCCGGTGGCGAGCATCAGAGAACCCTGTCGCCGGACTTCCTCGATTTCATCGCTTGTCTTACGGCCGCTGTACCGAATTGACCTGCTGAACGCGATTGATGGCGTGAGCTTTGCGGAGGTCTGGGCGGGCGCCACAGGCACCACCGTCGAAGGTCAGAAGATTCGCGTCATCGGCCTCGATGAACTCCGGAAGAACAAGACGGCAACGGGTCGCAGAAAGGATGCGGAGGATGTGCGGAAGCTGGGTGCGCTGAGCGCGCGGAAGAACCGCTGACGCGCCAGCGCTGGGAGCGGCCCCGATA
>DATCGU010000411.1:0-12350 GCA_036508735.1 Gemmatimonadaceae bacterium | reverse complement strand
TGTTCTGGGGTGCGTCGGTTCTGTCTTTGAACATTGCTATGGTGTATAACAGTGTTAGGTAGAGAGGAAAAAAAAGGGGCCGATCAGTGCGTTGGGTTACGGAGCAGTCCGCGGAGCACTACGTCGGTCAAGAGTGCCGTCGTTTCAGCAGGGTCTCGCAAGTCGAGCCAGGGGTGCGTCTTCACGGACGAAATCATATGGATGGCAACGAGGCCGTGCACGCCGGCCCATAACATCTGGGCGAGCATCTCAGCGTCCTGGTATTCGGGGCGGAAAAGGCCACATGAGATACCTTCGCGTACGTTGCTCAGGAGGAACTGATAACCGTCTTGAGCAGGGTCAATGGTTACGCAGTCCGGACCGGGAATCGGACGCTCCACCATGAACATGAAGCGGAACTGCTGCGGGTGACTGAGGGCGAACTTCACGTAGTTCTGGCCCATCAGCCGGATGCGAACAACGGGGTCCGGGATCTGGTCCATTTTGCCCAGCGCCTCGCCCAGCGCGCGGAAGTCAACGGTGCACAACTCGTTGAGCAGGGCGTCCTTGTCGGCAAAGTGATGGTAGATGGCTGTCGCCGTATAGCCGATCTGGTCGGCGATCCGGCGCATCGAGGTCTGGGCGTACCCTTCGGTGGTGAAGAGTTCGCGCGCGGCCTTGAGGATGAGCGCTCGCGTCTTCGCCTTTTCCCGGTCGCGGCGCGCACGGGACGGGGAGACCGGCTTGGCGTGTTTCGTCGAGGTTGGCATACGGCAACTAACCTAACAGTGTTAGGCGGCGCGGTCAAGGCTGTGCCGGTCCGGAGCAAGCGCTTGTGCAGGTGCGCCCGGCGTTGCCGTCGCTAGATTTGCAGCGCACCCGCAATGATGGAGAAGAGATGTTCTCGCTCAAAGGCAAGCGCGCGCTCGTGACGGGCGGCTCTCGCGGCATCGGCGCCGCCGTCAGTCGCGCCCTGGCCGCCGCCGGCGCCGACGTCTGCATCGGCTACCACTCTCGAACCAAGGACGCCAAGGCCGTCGCGACCCAGTGCCGGGCGCTGGGGGCGAAGGTTGCGACCTTCGCCAGCGACATCAGCACGTCGCTGGGCGCCGAGCAGCTGGTGGTGCACACTGTCGGCAAGTTGGGAGGGCTCGACCTCTTCGTTGGCAACGCCGGCATCTGGCCGGTGGAAGAGGTTCCGGTGAGCGACCTGGGCGACGATCGCTGGCGTCTCACGATGCGGCAGAACGTGGACTCCATGTTCTTCACGACGCGTGCCGCACTGAAGGTGATGGAACCCAACGGGCGCGTGGTGCTCGTCGCCAGCACTGCCGGCCAGCGCGGCGAGGCGATGCACGCCGACTACGGCGCGTCCAAGGGGGCAATGATCGCTTTCGTGAAGTCCGTGGCCATCGAGGTCGCGGCGCAGGGGATCACGGTGAACGCCGTTGCCCCGGGATGGGTGGACACCGAAATGTGCGAGCTTCCTTACGCGAATGGTGGGAGGGAGCGCATCGCCGCCGGCATCCCGGTGGGGCGGGTGGCGTCACCGGAAGACATCGCCTTCCCGTGCCTGTTCCTCTGCACCGACGAGGCGCGTCACATCACGGGAGAAGTCCTGAACGTCAACGGCGGCGCGGTCCTCTGCGGATGAGGATCCTCGTCGTCGGTGGCGGGCTGGTCGGACTCGGCACCGCCCGCGCGCTGCGCACCAGGTTTCCCGGCGCCCATCTGACCGTGGTGGACAAGGAGCCGCGGTTTGGCGCGCACCAGAGCACCCACAACAGCGGCGTCATGCACTGCGGCCTGTACTACCGGCCCGGCTCCGCGCGGGCGCGCCTCGCGCGTCGCGGCATCGACCTCATGCGCGACTTCTGCACCACGCGTGGCATTGCGCACGACACGTGCGGCAAGCTGGTGGTGGCCGCGTCAGACGACGAGGTGCCGCGCCTGCGCGCGTTGTACGAACGCGGAGAGGCCAACGGCCTGCAGGGATTGCGTTGGCTCTTGGCCGTTGAGGCGCGTGAAATCGAGCCACACGTGAACGCGGTGGCTGCCGTGCACGTTCCCGAGGAGGGGATCGCGGACTACCGTGGCGTCGTTGACGCCCTCGCGTCCGAGCTCACCGACGCTGGCGTGGAGATGCATGCCGGCGCGGGCGTGACGCACGTCATACGCGACGGGGCAGGGTGGCGCGTGCGCGCGGGCAGCCGGGAATTCGCCGCGGACTTCCTGGTCACGTGCGCGGGGCTGCACAGCGACCGGCTGGCGCGCATGGCGGGCGAACATCCCACCACGCGCATCGTCGGTTTCCGCGGCGAGTACTTCGCGCTCAGGCCCGAACGCGCGCACCTGGTCAAGCACCTCATCTATCCCGTCCCCGATCCGACGTTTCCGTTTCTCGGTGTGCACTTCACGCGGATGGCGCTGGGTGGGGCGGAGTGCGGCCCAAACGCGGTACTTGCGTTCGACCGCGAGGGATACCGCCATATGGCCTTCAATCTGCGCGACGCCGCCTCGGCGCTGTCCTTCCCCGGACTGTGGCGATTTGTCGCGCGGTACGCGAGCACTACGGTGTTCGAACTGCGCCGCTCGTTGAGCAAGCAACTCTTCGTGCGCACGCTGCAACGCCTGGTGCCCGAGGTCACTGCCGACGACCTCCTCCCCGGGCTCGTGGGCGTGCGTGCGCAGGCGATGCGTCGCGATGGATCGTTCGTGGAGGACTTCGAGTTCCTCGAGAGCCCGGGAGCGCTGCACGTGATCAACGCCCCGTCGCCGGCGGCAACCGCCTGTTTGGCCATCGGCGAGGAAGTGGCGGCGCGCGTGGCGGAGCGGTAGTCACCGCGCTGCGCAAGCAGCAGATTTGGGGCATGGCCCGCCTCTCTCCGCCCAGGGAAGTGTTCGAGATCGCCGCGAAGCTCCGCGAGAAGGGCTTCGAGGTGTGGTGCGTGGGTGGCGCCGTCCGCGATGCCCTGCTGGGGCATTCGCACCTCGACTGGGATCTCGCCACGTCGGCCACCCCAACGGACGTGATGGGGATCTTTCGGCGCACCGTCCCGGTAGGCGTCGCCTTCGGCACGGTTGGCGTGCTCGACCGGCACGGGCGGATGCACGAGGTCACGACCTTTCGTCACGACGTGAAGACGGACGGGCGGCACGCCGAAGTGCAGTTCGGTGCCTCGCTCGACGAGGACCTCGCACGGCGCGACTTCACCATCAACGCCATCGCCTACGATCCGCAGACGGGTGAGTTGCGCGATCCCTTTCGCGGCCGGCGGGATCTCGAACTCCGCGTCATCCGCGCCGTCGGCGACGCCGACCAGCGCATGCAGGAGGACCGGCTGCGCGCGCTGCGCGCGCTGCGGTTCGCCTCGCGATTCGGTTTCGACATCGACCCCGCCACGTGGAAGGCCATCTGCAACTCGGCACCGCACCTGACGCGACTCAGCGCGGAACGGGTGAAGCAGGAGATCGAGAAGACGGTGGAACAGGTAGCGAAGCCGAGCGCAGCGTTCGAGCGCTGGCGTGCGTCGGGAGCGCTCCGCGTGCTGGTGCCGTTGCTGGAGGTGGCGCCAGGCGAGCGCTTTGCCGCGCTCGACTTCCTGCCCGTGCCCGGTCTTTCCGGGCGCCCGCAGCGCCGGCTGCTGCGCCTGGCGATGCTCTTCTTCGGCGATCCTCGTCGTGCGGCGGAGACGATGCTGAGGGCCCTGAAGTTCTCGAACGCCGATACGTCCTGGATCGTGCGGCTGGCCGACGCGCGCGCCCGCTTGGGCGCGGCGGTGGACGCGGCGATGCTGCGCGACGGCGGCGCGACGGACGCCGAGTTGCGCCGGTGGGCGGCCGACGTTGGGCGCACGGCGGTGCCGAGCTTCTGGCGACTGAACGCCGCGCTGTGGGGCGCCCGGCGCAGTTCGGGCGGAACGGCGCCTACGACCAGCCGCGTGAGTTCGACGCACCGGCGTCTCGTGAAGATCGCCTATCGTGATCCGCTCGAGATTGGCGACTTGCAGGTGGACGGCGAGGACCTGGTGGCGGCCGGCATTGCGAAGGGGCCGTTGCTGGGCGCCACACTGAGGAAGCTCCTCGAACTGGTGATCGAGGACCCGACCGAGAATCGGCGCGCGCGGCTGCTGCAGTTGGCTTGTGAACTGCAACTGAAGCCGTAAGCTGTACGCTGTACGTTCTACGCCGTCCGTACCCGCGTCGTATAGCTTGGAGCGTACAGCTTACAGCGCACAGCGTACAACTTACAGCTTACAGCGTACAGCTTACAGCTTCCTTTCCCGTCCAATGCTTTTTCGCCACCGCACCCCAGCCACCACTGTCGCAAATCGCTTCCGCCCTGACTCCGCCGTCTTCGAGACGCGGCAGGAACGGGGGCTGCATGTCGTTCGCGTTGCGGCCGGCCTGGAACGCAGCATCGAGCTGTTGTACAGCCTGGCCGAACATCTTCCGTCGGTGGTGGACTTCAGCGTCGAGTGCCTGCGCAGCAAACGCCGGTTTCTCGGCGAGGCGCTCAGTCTCGCTGAAGTGAGGGAAACCATAGCGCGGCTCAAGGTGCCGTTGCTGGCGTCCGGCGGGGTCGAAGTGGCCGTATTCACTTCCGAGGACCAACTGGTGCTGTCGCCGATGCTCGATCTGTGGATCTACTCCCGCACCGATCGGTGGGTCTACCTGCTGGTGGGCGAGGGACTGGAGGAGACGGTTACGCTTCCCTCGCGCGGGTGGACGCTGGGGCGCGACGAGTTTACCGGGGCACCCGACCTGGTGGCGGCGGTGGAGAAGACGGCGGAGCGCTTGACACTCAGGTTAGTGTAAGGCGTGAACACATCCCTTCTTCTCGCCGCCGCCGCCCTCGCCAACGTGGTCGGGGCGGCGGCCGTACTCAGCCGGCGCTCCTGGGGAGCACGGTCGCTCGAACTGATCCTCGCCTTCTCGGCAGGCTTCCTGGTTGCCGTGTCACTCGTCGACCTGATGCCCGAGGCGATCACGACCGGCGGATCGAGGGCGGCGTGGGTGGCACTAGGCGGATTCCTGGCGGTGCACCTCACGCAGCACGTCTTCGTGCGCCACTTCCACTATGGCGCCGAGACGCACCAGGTGGAGAAGAGCGTTGGCGTGTCGGCCCTGGTGGGGCTGATGCTGCACACGTTCATCGACGGCGTGGCCATCGCCACGTCGTTCGCCGTCAACAACCACCTGGGGATGCTGGTTTTCGCGGCTATCGTGCTGCACAAGCTTCCGGAGGGCTTCGCCATCTCGTCGCTTTTTCTCGCCGCCGGCGGCACGCGCAAGGCCGCACTGGGCGCGGCCGCGGCGCTGGGCCTGGCCACGCTGGCAGGCGGAGTGGCCACCGGAATGTTCGAGTCGCTGGCCGTCCATGGCCTGGCCCTGTCGGCCGGCGTGACGCTGTACGTTGGCGCGTCGAACCTGATTCCCGAGTTCCAGGGGAAGCGAGGGTGGTCGCACAACGCCTTCTTCTTCCTTGGAGTGGCGGCGTACTGCTTAGTCTTGTGGATGGTGCCGGCGTGAGGCAACAACAAAGGAAGCTGTAGGCTGTACGCTGTACGTTCTACGCCGTCCGCTGCGAGCGAGCTTCCGAGAGGCGCTACTTCCCTGGGCGCCTTCGCCGGATATGTGAGCGCGAGCAGACCAAACGGCGCCACAGATGGACACAGAAGAACACAGACCGGGGGTGGACTGTTGAGCCGCACGGATTCTGTGTCCTTCTGCGTCATTCTGTGGCACGTGTTGTCGTTAGATTGAAGTCGTGGCATCCAAGCGCTCCGCTCCCGCTCAACCGTCGATGTTCGCCGCCGCCGCGGGCCCTGCGCCGTTGGCGGCGCGCATGCGTCCGCGAACGCTGGATGAGGTGGCGGGGCAGCAGCACCTCCTGGCGCCCGGAAAGCCGTTGCGCGTGGCCATGGAACGCGGCGAAACCGGGTCCATTCTTTTCTGGGGCCCGCCCGGTACCGGCAAGACCACCCTCGCCCGATTGGTCGCCCAGCACGTGCAGGGCGAGTTCGTGCCCTTCAGCGCCGTGACCGACGGCGTGCCGCGGCTGAGGGAAATCGTGGCCGCCGCCGAGGGACTGCGCGCCGCGGGGCGACGGACCATCGTGTTCGTGGACGAGATCCACCGGTTCAACAAGGGACAGCAGGACTACCTGCTTCCTCACGTCGAGAGCGGGCTGCTGACCCTCATCGGCGCCACGACGGAGAATCCCTCGTTCGAGCTCAACGGCGCACTCCTGAGCCGTTTGCGCATCTTCGTGCTGCAGCCCCTGTCTTCGGATGACATCAGCGGCCTGGTCCAGCGCGCCCTGCGCGACGCCGACCACGGACTCGGCGCGCTTGACGTCGCCATCGACGAGGATGCGCTGCAGGTTCTTGCCGCCCAGTCGGACGGAGATGCGCGGAGGGCACTGACTGTTCTCGAGGCGGCCGTCGGTCTCCTTCCGTTGGCAGTGAGTAGTGGGCAGTCGACGGCGGGTGGAGCGCCGGCAGGCGCCGGCATGCCGGCAGCGGATCGCGCGCCGGCAGCGGACGGCGTAGAACGTACAGCGTACAGCCCACAGCTTCGTTTGTCATTGACTCACGTGAAGGATGCGCTGCAACGCAGGTTTGCCCGTTACGACAAGAGTGGCGAGGAGCACTTCAACCTGATTTCGGCTTACCACAAGGCGCTTCGTGGAAGCGATCCTCAGGGTGCGCTGTACTGGCTGGCCCGCATGCTCGACGGTGGGGAAGACCCGATGTACCTCGCCCGTCGCACCGTGCGCTTCGCCAGCGAAGATGTGGGACTGGCGGACCCGCGCGCGCTGCAACTGGCAATCGCCGCGCGCGACGCGTATCACTTTCTGGGCTCACCCGAGGGCGAACTCGCGCTCGCCGAGGCGGCGGTGTACCTGGCGACCGCCCCCAAGAGCAACCGAGTCTACGTCGCGTGGACGGCCGCGCAGGCAGCGGCGCGCGAGACGCCGGCCGCCGGGGTGCCGTTGCACATCCGCAACGCGCCCACCCAGCTGATGAAGGACCTTGGCTACGGTGCGGGGTATGAGTACGCGCACGCCGTGCCGGAGGGGTACACGCCGCAGGACTACCTGCCCGACGAAGTGGCCGACCGCGTGTTTTACGAACCGACGGCGTTCGGTTTCGAGAAGGAGATTGCCAAGCGTCTCGAGTGGTGGCGATCGCTCAGGGCGCGGAGCCGAGCACCGGCGGAGCCTGACGACCGGTAGTCGGCGAGATCCGAGTCAGGCCACTCTGGTGTAGTATGTGTCAAGTGCCATCACCCTCCGTCACCATGACCATGCCCTTGCTCTCCAGTGACCGCGTCGCGCGAGTCGTGCTGCTCCTGTCCCTCGCCGGTGCCGGTGCCGGTGCCTGCGCCAGCCTGGCCCGCTCATCGTTCCAGAACCCCACTGTCGAGTTGAAGAACGTGGTGGTGAAGGGAATCGGACTGAACGGGGGCTCGCTGGACGTGATCCTCGACGTCCACAACTTGAATGACTACCGCATCGACGCCAGCCGGGTGACGTACACGGTGTTCGCCGAATCGCTGCAGGTGGCCACGGGCGAAGTCACCAAGCGCGTGACGCTCGACAACAAGAGCATCAGCACCATCGTCCTGCCGGTGACGTTCTCGATGCGCGAACTGACGCAGGCGGCGAACGTGCTGCTGCAGCACGGCAGCATCGAGTATACGGTGCGGGGCGACTTCACCTTGGAGACGCCGTTCGGGAGCATCACGCGCCCGTACAGCGGCAAGGGCCGGTACGATTCGCTGGGGCGGTGACCCCGACACCTGACGGCGCACCCGCCGCCCCTCCGCGCGCCGCCGGGTCACCAAGCTAGATTGAGCGTGTGGCCAAGACCGTCATCGATCTTAGCGCGCCGCAGGAGCGCGCGATTCTCGTAGGGGCTCCGCTCAAGCGCGGCTCCAACAAGCACCTGGTGCAGGAGCACCTCGAGGAACTCGGCCGGCTGGCCGACACCGCGGGTGCCCTGGTGGTGGGGGAACTCACCCAGCAACTGGACCGTCCCGACAGTTCCACGTACATCGGCAGCGGCAAGCTCGAGGAGCTCAAGTCGCTGATGACCGAGCGTGACGCCTCGGTGGTGATCTTCGACGACGAGCTGTCGCCGGCGCAGGGAAAGAACATCGAGCTCTCGCTGGCCAAGCGCGTCATCGACCGCGCCGAGCTCATTCTCGACATCTTCGCCGTGCGGGCGCGCAGCAGCGAGGCCAAGATGCAGGTGGAACTCGCGCAGCTCCAGTACTCGCTGCCGCGCCTGACCCGGATGTGGACCCATCTGGAGAAGTTCCGCGGCGGGATCGGCGTGCGCGGTCCTGGCGAGACGCAGCTCGAAACCGACCGTCGCCTCGTCGGGCACCGCATCGGCGTGCTGAAGGAACGGCTGGCCGACGTGGCCAAGAGCCGCGAGGTGCAGCGCAAGCAGCGCCGCAGCCAGTTCCGCGCGGCGCTCGTGGGCTACACCAACGCGGGCAAGAGCTCGGTGCTGAAGGGAATGAGTCAGGGAGCGGACATCTTCATCGAGGACCGTCTGTTTGCCACGCTCGACCCGCTGACGCGTGAAGTCGACCTGGGAGGGGGAAAGGGTGCGGAGTGTCTGTTGACTGATACGGTCGGCTTCATCCGCAAGCTCCCCCACCACCTGGTGGCCAGCTTTCGCGCGACGCTCGAGGAGACGAAGGAGTCCGACCTGCTGTTGCACATCATCGACGCGTCCCACCCGACGTGGGAGGAACAGCGCTTGGTGGTGGACGAGGTACTGGCCGACCTGGGCGTGCATGACACGCCGGTGATTCATGTGTTCAACAAGATCGATTGCCTCACGTCGGGGGAGGAGTTGGCGCTGCGCGAGCGGATGGACAACCTGCTTGCCGGGAGCGTCTTCGTAAGCGCGGTGCGCCCCGGCGGGCTGGAGCCGCTGCGCGAGCGGCTGCTCGAGGAGCGCCGGCGGTCACGCCCCGTGGTCGAGGTGCGCCTGGCACCGGGCGACGGCAGGCGGCTGGCCGAGCTGCACCGCGGCGCCGAGGTGATCGCTCAGGCGATGGATGATGAAACCGGTGAACTGCTCGTGACGGTGCGAGCCAGCAGCGAGCTGTTGGCGAGAATGGGCCTGGATACGGCCGCCAACTAGATTCCGGTAACGCGTGATGAAGCACGAAACGGGATCCCTCGCGGGATCCCGTTTGCGTCATCAGTGGGCGCGCAGGGACTCGAACCCCGGACCTCTGCTGTGTGAAAGCAGCGCTCTAACCAGCTGAGCTACGCGCCCTTGTCAGACCGGTAAAGCTAGTCGGCGATCACGTTAGTTCAATGCCTCCGGCACCCCGTGCAGGCCATCGGCACAGGCCGTAGCTTCTGTTGCATCCTCTCACGCGCAGAAGCCTCGTGCCCAATCTCATGGACCCGCGCACCCTCGCTTTCCAGCTCTACGACGTGCTGGACGCGGAGTCGCTCTGCAGCCGCCCCCGCTTCGCCGACTACTCGCGCGAGGCCTTCGACGCCGTGCTTTCCTCGGCCCAGGGCATCGCCACCGAATTCTACCTGCCGCACCAGAAGACCAACGACACCGACGAGCCCCACATGGACGGGGGCAAGGTGGTGCTCAACCCGGGCGTCAAGCCGGCCTTCCTTGCGACCGCAGACGCGGGCCTGCTGGCGGCCACACAGGACGCCGATGTGGGTGGCATGCAGTTGCCGCACGTCATCGCCGCCGCGGCCTACGCCTGGTTCGATGCGGCCAACGTGGCCACGGCCAGCTACCCCCTGCTCACCACCGGCGCGGCCAACCTGATCGCGGCGTTCGGCAACGCCGAGCAGAAGTCCACGTGGCTCCCGCCGATGTTCGCCGGGAAGTTCGCGGGCACGATGGCGCTCACCGAACCCGATGCCGGCTCTTCCCTGGCCGACATCAGAACCACGGCCATCTATCAACCATCGTCCCTCGACTATCGACTCGTCGGCACGAAGATCTGGATCTCCGGCGGCGACCACGAGATGACGGAGAACATCGTCCATCTGGTGCTGGCTCGCATCGAGGGCGCGCCGGCCGGGACGAAGGGGATTTCGCTCTTCATCGTGCCCAAGTTCCTGCTCAACGCAGATGGTTCAACGGGCCAGCGCAACGGCGTGGTGCTGGGCGGGCTCATTCACAAGATGGGATGGCGCGGCACCTGCAGCACGCTGCTGAACTTCGGCGAGCGCGAGCCCTGCGTGGGATACCTGGTGGGTGAACCCCACAAGGGACTCACCTACATGTTCCACATGATGAACGAAGCCCGCATTGGCGTAGGGCGCGCCGCTGTGGGCATGGGACATGCGGCCTATCACCACGCCGTCGACTACGCGCACACGCGGCGCCAAGGGCGCCTGCCGGGGGAGAAGGATCCCACCAAGCCCCCCGTGCCCATCGTCGAGCACGCCGACATCCGTCGGATGCTGCTGGAGGCCAAGGCCAATGTCGACGGTGCGCTGGCGCTGATTCTGGAATGCGCGATGCTCGTGGACGAGGAGCAGACGGCGCCCGGCGTGGATGAGCGGCAGGTGGCGTCGCAGTTACTGGAGGTGCTGACGCCGATGGCCAAGACCTTCCCGGCGCTGGGCTGCCAGGTGGCCATTTCCAACGCCATGCAGGTGATGGGTGGCTACGGTTACGCCCGCGAGTATCCCATCGAGCAGTTGTACCGCGACAACCGACTCAACCAGATCCACGAAGGAACCAACGGCATCCAGGCCCTCGACCTCCTGGGCCGCAAGGTGGTGCAGAACGGCGGCGCCTGCTTCAAGGCACTGGCGGCGCGCATGCGCGGCACGATCAGCGAATGCGCTGGCGCGGACAAGATGGTGCAGGGGATGGCGGGGGAGCTGGGGGCGGCGCTGGGGCAGTGGGCCGAGTGCACGCAGGTACTGGGCATCGCCATGAGCAAAGACCCGAACCGCGCATTGGCCAACGCCACGGTCTACTACGAAGTCTCGGCGCGCGTGGTCGTGGCGTGGCTGTGGCTGCGCATGGCGAAGGTTGCTTCCGCCAAACTGGCCACGGCAGCCAGCGACGACGAACGGGACTTTCTGAACGGCAAGATACAGGCGGCGAAATACTGGTATGGCTGGGAGCTGCCGCGCATCACGCCGGACATCGCGCTGCTCAAGCGACTGGACAGCGTGCCGTTGGACACGAAGTCGAGCTGGTTCTAGTCAGGCCGCGCCCGACGGGTATCCGACCTCGCAAGCTCTCGGACCCTTGGGCGCGCTGCGCGCGCCTTCCATGGGTCCTGCGGCCGCTTGCGAGACCGGATACCCGACGGGCACGGCCACCAAGCGCGCGCGTGCAACACCGCGCCGCCGCCAGCCAACTGCCAGCTACCAGCTACCACCTACCACCTACCACCCACCACCTGGGGTTAGTGGGCCCTGCTGGATTCGAACCAGCGCGCGTCGGATTATGAGTCCGCTGCTCTAACCGCTGAGCTAAGGGCCCTAGTTGTTGCCCTGCAACGTCTTAGCTACTTCGACCATCTCGGGTTGTTTGCCGCTATCGGCATTTTGTTTGCCATTGATCTCTGACCGCTGCGCCACCGCCCGGCGAAGATCCCCGGCGTCGATGATGTTGTAACGGTCAAACATAACGCGCGTCTTCCATCCGCACAGCTTCATGATCTCGCCTTCGCTGACTCCGGCCCGGCGGAAGTCCCTGGCGGCGGTGCGGCGGAGATCGTGCACCAGCCGGCCGGTCAGTCCGGCCTTCTTGCACGCCGTCGCCCACACCTTGCGAAAGTCGCCGATGGGTTCGCCGTGCCGGTGGAACACAGAGAGCCCGTCACGGACGCGCCAGCGTGCCACCAGCAACTCACGCAGGGCAGGGAACGCGGCAATCGGAAACTCTCGCGCGTCGGCGCCCTTCGTCTGCGTCTCGCCGATGCGCACGCACGCGTTGGGCCCGGCGACGGGTTCGCGATCCCCCTCCACATACTCGGCGTCGTCCCAATCGACTTGCGCCCACTGCAGCCCGATGCCCTCGCCACGGCGCCAGCCGGTCAGGTAAAGGAACGTCACCAGCGCGGCGAGGTCGGACGGTAGTTCCACGAGCAACGCCGCGAAGTCGCCCGGCTCAAAGAAGCCGCTGCGCTTCTCCCCGGCCGCCACCAACTTGAACGACGGCTTGGCCGCCAGTAGCTCGTGCGCGACCGCCACGCCGAACGCGGCGGAGAGAATCGCCACTTCATAACGTGCGGAGTTGCGCGCGGCGCCCGCCTTGAGCCGCGCGTCCTGGTAGTCCGCCACGCTCGCCTTCGTGATCCGCAGCGCCTTGGCGTCAGGGCGGAAGAACTTCTCTAGGTGC
>DATCGU010000410.1:0-40498 GCA_036508735.1 Gemmatimonadaceae bacterium | reverse complement strand
TCTTCACCGCCGTGCGCAGCGTGTCGTAGCTGGCGGCATAGGCACTCGGCGCGGCCCTGATCACCACGTCGAGTGCCGCAAGCGACGGCAGCAGTTCCGTGCGCACCAGGTCGCGCAGCCGGCGCTTCACCTTGTTGCGGTCCACCGCCGTATGCCCGTAGCGCGGCACGATCACGCCAATGCGCGCATGCAGAAAAGGGGAAGCGAGGTATCGCACCTCGAGCTGGGCGGTGCGTACTCGCTTCCCCTGCAAACGGACTGCCTCGAGATCCCGCTCTCGCGTCAGGCGCGACGCGCGCGGAAATCGCAGACGGCTAAACGCCGGCGTACTTCGACGGAAGCTTCACACTGAGGCTCTTCCGCCCCTTCTTGCGGCGGCGGCTGAGCACCTCGCGCCCCCACTTGGTTTCCATCCGCGCACGGAACCCGTGCGTCCTGAGACGACGCTTGTTCCGGGGACGATAAGTTGGCTTGCCCATAATGACTCCACAATGCGTGACTTCAATTCGCGAACAGAACGCTAAACGTAGCTACGCGATGGAGATAGGTCAACCCACCAAATTTGGTTTGGACTCACGAGCGTTGACTTTTCCACACCCGATTGGTAGCATCGTCCCCCTTCGCTTTTCCACACCCGATCGCACTAATGCCATTGTCTGCCAGCGACGCCTGGTCCCGCCTCCTCGACCGCGTCCGCAACGACCTGCCAGCCCATACCACCGACCAGTGGCTCGCCCCATTGGCTGCCCTGGACTTCGACGGGGAAACACTCACCCTCGCCGCTCCCGACCAATTCGCCGTCGACTGGGTCTCCTCCAAACACGCCTCCTACCTGGAAAACCTGGGCCCAATCTGCCTCGGCCATCCCCTCAAAGTCGTCCTCAAGGTCCAGGAAGAGCGGCGTACACGCCCTCAAATGGACCTGTTTGTCCCTCAAAATGAAGCCAGTATAGAGCCACTAAAGGCCGATAACACGATTGTTTTAAGCCAGTTGAATGACCGGTATACCTTTGACCATTTCGTCATCGGCAAGTCAAACGAGCTCGCCGCGGCGGCCGCGGCGGCGGTCGCCGAGGCGCCTGGAAAGTCGTACAACCCGCTCTTCATTTATGGGGCAACCGGGTTGGGCAAGACCCACCTCATGCAGGCCATTGCCCACCGCATCCTGCAGCGCGACCCGTCCATGCGGGTTACTTACATCACCGCCGAGCAGTTCCTGAATGATGTGATCAACAGTATCGAAAAGCGGTCGATGAACGAGTTTAAGCGTCGTTATCGGCAGTCCGACTTGCTGCTCGTGGACGACGTGCACGTGCTCGCCGGCAAGCAGCAGACTCAGGAAGAATTCTTTCACACGTTCAACGCGCTGTACGAAGCCGGGCGCCAGATCGTGCTCACGTCAGACCGTGGGCCATCGGAGATTCCGCGCCTCGAGGACCGCCTGAAGAGCCGATTCGAGTGGGGCATGGTGGCCGACGTCTCGCCGCCCGACCTCGAGCATCGCATTGCCATCCTGCGGCGCAAGGCGCAGATGGACCATCTCGAGCACACCATTCCCGACGAGGTACTGCACTTCATCGCCGATCACGTGCAGGCCAACGTGCGCGAGCTCGAGGGTTCCATCATCAAGCTGCTGGCCTTTTCGTCGCTCAAGCACCGGGTGGTGACCGTGGAGCTGGCCCGCGAGGCCCTGCGCGACAAGTTGCGTTCGTCCGAATCGGTGCCGGTGCGATCCACCCGCCAGGAACGGGTGCACCAGATCCAGCAGGTGGTGGCGGCCGAATGGGGGGTCACCGTGGACGGGCTGACCTCCAAGACCCGCACCAAGGTGCTCACCGTTCCGCGCCAGGTGGCCATGTACCTTACCCGGGAGATTCACGGGCTCCAGTTGGTGGAGATCGGGTCGGCGTTTGGGGGTCGGGATCACTCGACCGTCATCCACTCGATTGAGCGGGTTGCCGAGATGTCCCGGGAGGATGCGGTGTTCCGGGGGCGTGTGGAAAAGGTGCGGGAAACTGTGCGTCATTCCCAGTGGTGAACACTGGGCTGTGGGCAGCCGTAGGGTGACATATGTTCCTCCCACTGGTCCCGCTGAATTCCACAGCGGTTCCACGTGACCAGAGGGCAGGAAAGCTCAATCAACTGAACCACTTGTCTTGCTTTTCCACTTTCCACACCTTACTACTACTACCGCCACGTTATCCAATTCTTAATGGGTTGGTTAAAGCCTTCGCGCCAATCCACACGTGACCTTCACACACAGGGTTGGAATGCGGTTTACTATCTCGCGAGAGAAGCTGCAGGAAGGGTTGAGCGCCGTGGCATCGGCGGTGCCGTCAAAGACGACACTGCCTGTTCTGGCCAACCTTCTCGTGCAAACCACCGACAAGGGCATTCGCCTGTCGGGCACCGATCTTGATATCGCGGTGTCCACCGAAGTCACGGCCGACGTCGAAACCTCTGGTGCAATTACCATCCCGGCCAAGAAACTCACCGAGATTGCGCGTGAGTTGCCCGCGGCGCCGGTGAAGATCTCGTCGTCTGGCGACCAGCGAATCACCCTCGAATGCGGTCGTGCGCGGTTCAAGCTCCTTGGGCTGCCCAAGTCGGAGTTTCCCAGTTTTCCGGCAGTTCCGTTCGAGAAGAGCATTCGCATCCTGTCGGGCGAGCTGCAGAAGCTCATTGCCCACACGGCGTTTGCCGCATCCACCGAGGAAAGCCGCCCGATCCTGAATGGCGTGCTCTGGGAATTGCGGGCCGACGTCATGCGGATGGTGGCCACCAACGGTCATCGCTTGGCCAAGATGGAAGTGCCCGTGCACGGCACCGGCGAGAATGCCGATTTGATCATTCCGCCCAAGGCGCTACAGCAGATCAGCAAGCTCTTTCCGCCAGAAGAGGAGCTCGAAGTGGCGCAGGGCGAGAACCATCTCGGTTTTCGTTCGCCCTTCACCGCGGTGTACACACGCCTCATCGAAGGGCCGTACCCCAGCTACGACCAGGTCATCCCCAAGGACAACGACAAGATTGTCATCATCGACAAGGCGGCGTTCATCAGCGCGCTCAAGCGCATGTCGGTAGTGGCGTCGGACCAGACGCACCGCATTCGCCTGTCGTTCAATGCGGGGATGCTCAAGTTCAACGTCTCCACGCCGGACCTGGGCGAGGCGCAGGACGAGATGGCCATCCGCTACAACGGGGATCCCCTGGAGATCGGCTTCAACGCGGCCTACCTGCTCGAGATTCTCCGGTTCCTGCCGACGGACGAGGTGAAGGTGAGCTTCAAGGCGCCCGAGCGCGCGGCCACCATCGAACCCGAGGGCTGGAACGATCCGGCCAAGTATCTCTGCCTGCTGATGCCGTTGCGGTTAGTGGACTGAGTTCCGGGGGTCTCTCACGAAGACCGGAGGGGCACGAAGAGCACGAAAAACGAACAACTTTTGAGGGGGTGTGGCGGACAGCTTTCTCCGCCACACCCTCTTAAGAATTTGGCTGTTCTCTGTGTCCTCTGTGATTCTCCGGTCTTCGTGAGAGATTACGATCTCAGCCTATGGCTTCCAGGTTAAAGTCAACTCACTCGACTGCTGTACTCTTTGATTCCGCCGCCGGCTCTTGAAGCTGAAATCGAGCCACGACGTCCCACTGGCGCGCAGTAACCGGCCCGAGGCTACGTCCAGCACGTAGCGCATCGTCCCGTTGCTCTCGCCGCCCAGCGAGACCGCCTCGCCAAATTGCTCGCCGTCGGCGGTCATTCGTCCCTTGGCGCGCCGGTCGATCGTCACCACCACCCCGCTGTTTTCGACGTCCGCGCGTTGCACGCGGAACTGGCGCACGTTCACGCCGCGCACGGCAAGCCGGTCCCGGCACGACAATGTGCGTGTCGTGTCTGACCATTCCTGGCCGATGGTCAGCGTCTCGGGCAGCGGAATCCAGGCTTCGTGCATACCCTGCAAAACGCTGAGCGCAGGGTCGGTGCAGGCTGAGCTCTCGGCGGGAAGCTGGAACGCCATGGTGCCGTCGGCCGGCAATGCCTCTGCGGTGAACGGGCGCGCCAGTTTGAGCCCTGCCGGCACTGCGGGTGCAGCGCCTCCAACCGCCATGCGGTAACCGGTGAGCGATCCGGTTACGCGGCGGCGGCCGGCCCCCCGGCCCCCCCCCGGTGCCCAGGAATACGTCGCATCCAGTGTGGCGCCCAGCGTGTCGGTGCGCGTGGATGGATCGCCGGTGATCACCACCACGGCGCGCGTGGCGATGGTGACGCCCTGCGGGGTGTACGAGGCGGCAACACGCCACGGGCCGGCCGTGTTGAGTCCGCCGGTCGCTGCGCCCGCAGCGGGTCCCGTGGGCTCGGGGCGCGTGCTGGGCCGCGCGACGACACCACACGCGGAGAGTGCGGCGGCAGCAGCTAGCAGGGCGAAACGAAGAGGTGGCATGAAGGCGATACTCTGTAAGATGTCACGATTGTTCCTGCCGGGGTAGCAGACATTCTGCTGCCGCGCGCCGAGAAACCAGACACCCCGCTGCCGCACGAGGCGACAGCGGGGCGGGACGACGGCCGGCCTGTAAGCCGGGTTCTGTCGGAACCGAAGTTCCGGACGGTCATTTCTCTCGGCCCGTGATCGCCCACGGACTCATGCAGCCAACCCGCGGCGTCTTGATCGCAGAGGACTGCTGCTCGCCGCCTATTTGGCCTTGCTCCCGCTGGGGTTTGCCTTGCCACGCATGTTGCCATGCGCGCGGTGGGCTCTTACCCCACCATTTCACCCTTACCTCGGTTTGCACCAAGGCGGTGTCCTTTCTGTTGCACTGTCCGTCACGTCTGGCGAAGTGCCCAAGCGTGCCCAGGCGTTACCTGGCAGCGTGCCCATGGAGCCCGGACTTTCCTCGGTGCGGGCAAATGCCACTCCCGCGACGCGACCGTCCGGCCGACCGACGTCCACCTGCAACCTAGCGCCCCCGGCCGGTACGAAGAAGGCCGGCCGAGGCTCTTCCGCGTGACGTGTTCCGCGGTTTGGTGATGCTTGGTATGACGACGCTATGACGGGTGGGTACAGCGTGGACGATAACCCCCGGCGATCCTGCGACTCCCGAGGCTGCCATGGATCTCAAGTTGACGTCGCCGTCCGCCGTTGCCGTGCTCACCTGGCTCGACCCCACGGATCGCCCGCGCGTCGATGCGGCGGGCAGTGGCATCTATCGCGCAGTGCACCACGATTCGCTGGATGCGTTGCGCCGTGAGGTCCGGCGCGTGAACCCGGCGGCCGTGCTCATGTCGGTCGGACGATCGCTGTCGGATCACGCGCCCGGCGTGGCGCGGCTGATTCGCGAGTTTCCGCGCGTGCCGATGGTTGCCCTGCTCTCGCGCGTTGATCAGGCCACGCCGCACGCCGTGCTCAACCTCGGCAATTGCGGTATTCGGACGCTCGTCGATGTGCGCGATGCCGCCGGGTGGCATCGGCTGCGCGAGTTCGTGGCGCACGAAGCCGTGGGGGACATCGACCGCCTCGCCCTGGCGATGTTGCGGGAGGAACTCGAAAGCGCACCGGACGACTGCTGGCGGTTCTTCGAGTCACTCTTTCACGTGCGCCTGCCGGCCACGACCGTGCGCACGCTGTCGCGCGCGCTGGGTGTGCGGCCGAGCACGCTGATGAGCCGGTTCTTTCGTGCCGGGCTGCCCGCGCCCAAGCGCTACCTCGCGTGGGCGCGTCTGGTGCGCGCGGCGCGGCTGATGGAGAACCCGGGCCTCAGCATTGCCGATGCCGCCAACCAGCTCGAGTACTCGTCGGCGCAGAGTTTTGGCCGGCACGTCAAGACCGTGCTCGGGATGACCGCCGGCGAGTTTCGCCGTTCACACGACGGACGGGCAATGTTGCTGCGCTTTCGCGATGAACTGCTGCGCCCGCATCGCGAGGCACTGCTCGAGTTGCGTCCCATCTCCGGGCGGCCGTGCGGGTATCGGCGGGGGCAGTTGTTGCTGCACTAGCATTTGTGACTTGTCTCTCACGAAGACCGCAGGGCCACGGTGTGCACGAAGAACTGCAAAGACACTGAGAGACTCTCAACCCTAGAGATTCTCATCCCTCAAGCACACAGAACCATGCCTGGATTCGACCTGAAGGTTGCACCCGACACACACTCGGAGCGGGTAATTGGTGCTGCCATCGAGGTGCACCGGCAACTAGGCCCGGGACTGCTGGAGTCGCTCTATCAGGGCGCCATGGAGCAGGAACTTCTGGCTCGCGGCATTGCGTTCGCCAGCGAAGTCCGGCTTCCCGTTTTCTACAAGGGGGCCCTGCTCGACGAGTCCCTGCGCATTGACCTGCTGGTCGAGGACCAGCTCGTCGTTGAACTCAAGTCACTCGAGGCCGTGAAACCGGTGCACTGTGCCCAGGTGCTCACCTACATCAGGACCGGCGGTTTCGGGCGCGGGCTGCTGATCAACTTCAACGTTGCCTTGCTGGCCCGCGGGGTACGGCGATTCGTGTGCTGATGGGTAGTGGGGGTCTCTCACGGAGACCGGAGCGGAGCGGAGGAACGCGAAGGAAGCTGTGAACAAGGGGGTGTGGCGGACCGTACTCTCCGCCACGCCCCCTTGAAGTGTTTTGCCCTTCTCCGCGCCCTCCGTGCCCCTCCGGTCTCCGTGAGAGACAGAGCTATCGCATGTTCGCCACAATCTCGGCCAAGCCGGCAAGTATCTCGACCGGCAGCCCCGCCGCTTCCAGCGCTTGGCGCCCGCCTTCCTCCCGGTCGACGACGGCGAGCACGCCCAGTACCGTGCCCCCGGCAACGCGTATGACGTCGACGGCCTTGAGCGCCGAGCCGCCCGTGGTGATCACGTCCTCGATCACGACCACCCGGTCGCCGGCATAGAAGGGCCCCTCGATGAGCTTGCCTGTTCCGTGGGTTTTCGTTTCCTTCCGCACGGTAAAGGCACGCACGGGAGCTTTGGCGAGTGCGCTGGCATGGGCGATGGCGTACGATACGGGATCGGCGCCGAGCGTCAGTCCGCCCACGGCATCCGGCGTCCATCCGCGGGCGCGAATGCGCGCGAGTCCCAGTTGGCCGATCGTCGCCAGGCCATCGGGACTCATCGTGGTGAGGCGGGCATCGATGTACAGGTCCGACACACGGCCGGAGGCGAGCGTGAACGTGCCGCGGCGCGCGGAGCGCGTGGCGAGCATTTCGATGAGCTTGGCGTGGGAATCCATGAAGGCGGAGGTTACGAAAGAGTGAACGAGCGGTCAATGCCGGAGCGTCGCGTGCGGCAGCGCCTGTCGTCGCTTGCCCTGGCGCTGGTGGTGGTCTGCGTCGTGGCCGGCCTCGTGGTGGGCGATCATCTCGCCCAGCACGCCACCGCACTTGAGTCGAGCGCGGGGATCACGGCCGAGCTGCAGCGGGAGCGCACCCTGTTGTGGGTGTGTGCCCTTGGCGCGCTGTCGGCGCTCGTGCTCGCGCTGGTGCATGAACGCTCGCAGGCGCGGCGCATTGCCGATCGCTCCGACGAACTCGAACGGCTGTCGGTGGAACTGCTGCGCGCCAATCGCGTCAAGAGCGAGTTTCTCGCCAACGTGTCGCACGAACTGCGCACGCCACTGGCCGCGGTCGTCGGGTTCATCGACCTGTTGCGGGACGGTGCCTATGGCGAGCTCGCGCCGCGACAGGTCGCACCCGTGGAACGCATCGAGTCATCGGCCAACCACCTGTGTGAGTTGGTGGACCGGATACTCGACCTGTCCAAGCTGGCCGCCGGCCGCCTCGAGGTGTCCACCGAGTCGCTCAGCCTGCGCGCCTTCGTGATCGACGTCGCCAGCGAGGTGGAATCACTGCTCAATGAAAAGGGGCTGAGCTTCAGCATCTCGGTGCCGTCCACCCTGCCGAAGGTGGAGACCGATCCGACCCACCTGCGGCAGATCCTGGTGAACCTGTTCGGCAACGCCATCAAGTTCACCGATGCGGGCGCCATCACGGTGCGTGCCGTTCACGTCGCCGATGGTTCCGTGGCGCGCGTCGCCGCCGGATCGCGCCGGCGCCCGCTACTCGCCGAGTGGGGGGCGTTCGTCGCCCTGCAGGTGAGCGACACCGGCACCGGCATCGCCGAGAAGGATCAGGAGCGGATCTTCGAGGAGTTCGAGCAGGTGGATGCCGGCCCGCGCGGCGACTCCATGCGGCGAGGCACCGGGCTGGGTCTGTCGATCTCGCGCCGGCTCGCCCGCCTGCTTGGCGGAGACATCACGGTCGAGAGCGAGCTGGGCGTGGGCTCCACCTTTACCGTCTGGCTGCCGTTCGATGTCGTGGAACCGCGCGCCGTGGAATTGCGCGCCATCGAGCGCGCCTAACCCCACGGTTTCTTCCGCCACACCCCCTCAAGGGTTTGTCGTTCTTCGTGGCCTCGGTGCTCCTCCGGTCTCCGTGCGAGACGATCTCAGTCCCGGCGGAAGAGCCCCTTCATCTTGCCGAAGAATCCGCCGCTGCTGTCACCGGCGTCCATGGCATCGGGAGCGAGCAGGGCCTTGCCGAGCGCCTCGGAGAATGACAGGACCTCGGAGAACCGCGATTTCGGCGCGCGTTCGAGCGACTTCATCACCACTTGTTCGACGGCCGGTGAGTACTGCAGGCCCGCTCGCGCCTTGTTCAGCGGCAAGGGAGGCTGTGAGAGCAGCTGCGTGAACATCTCGCGCGGCGTCTTGGCCGTGTACGGCAGGGCGCCCGTCAGCAGCAGGTAGGCGATGGTCCCCAGGCTGTACTGGTCGGCGGCCGGGGTCACGACTTCGCCCGACAGTGCCTCGGGAGCGACGTACATCAGCGTGCCGACGAAGAAGCCGGCGCGGGTGAGCCGTTCGTCGGGAGCGATGTCGGTGGCCGTGGCGATGCCGAAGTCGAGCAGCTTCACGCCGCGCGATTCGGCATCGTACATCAGGTTTTCCGGCTTCAGGTCACGGTGCACGATACCCGCGGCATGCGCGGCATTCACCGCTTCGGCGATCTGCTGCACGATGGTGGCCACTTCGTCGGGTGCAAGGGGCGCGTTCCGCTTGGCGTACGTCTCGAGGAGTTCGCCCGGCGCCCACTCGATGGCCAGGTAGTGCAGCCCTTCGGCGGATTGACCGGTTTCGATGGTCCGCACCACTTTCGGGTGTATCACCTGCGTGCCAAAAGTGGCTTCGCGCACGAATCGCGCGACGGCGGTCCGGTCCTGGCGCAGGCGTTCACGCAGTACCTTTACCGCAACGAAACCATGTTCGGCGTGCTTTGCTTTGTAGACGGTGGCAGTGCCACCTTCTCCAACACGGTCGAGCAGGAGGTAGCCGGCAACAGTCGTGCCGACGAGGGGATCGCGAGCCACTTGGCGAACCTAGTGGCGAGGCACGTTGCTGGCAAGCAACGTTGGTGATCTTGAGCGCGCTTCGGGGGTACTGGGAAGACAATGCCGATGCTTCATCCAACTGCAGATGCCACTTTTCGCCGCGTCGCTGCCGCGTGCCTGCTTGCAACCCTCGCTTGCGGAGGACGCGCCAAGCCTCCGGCCGGGGCGCCCGCGCCGCGCGCCGGCGGCGGCGGTGCTCCCGCCCGCCCCAGCAACGCCGGGCCTGATTTTGACGCCGTGCGCCTGTATTCCCAAATGGGGTTCCTGTCGGCAGGCGCACCGCTGCCGTTTGTCGGCGCCGTGTCGTATCTCGCCGCCGCGGCACCCGATTCCACGAACCTCTCCGTGGGCCTCTCGATCACCAGCACGTCGCTGTCCTTTGTGCGGGACAATGACCGGTTCGTTGCCGGCTATACGGTCGGCCTGACGCTGCGACGGGGTGGCGTTGTGGTGCGCGACATCGAGGCCCACGAAACGGTGCGTGTGGTGTCGTTCAAGGAGACGGAGCGAATCGACGAAAGTATCGTGTTCCAGCAGGGGCTGACGGCGCCGCCGGGCCAGTATGCACTCGCCGTGTCGGTCCGTGACGACGGGACCGGACGCAACAGCAGGCAGGAGATGCTGGTCACGGTGCCTCGTCTCGGCGCGTCGCGCTCGCTGTCCACTCCGGTGCCCTTCCTGCGGGTGGTGCCGCGCCGCTCGCGGGCGGCCATTGCCGACTTGGTGAGCAACCCGCGGGCGACCGCCGTCTTTGGCCGGGATTCGTCCATCGCGCTGTACGTGGAAGGATACGGCGAGGGCAACGTCTTTCCCGTGTCCGTCGCTGCGCGCAACGACGAGGGTCGCGTGCTCTGGCGCGACAGCACTTCATTGCCGCGGCGCGGCGAACTATTCAGTGGCGTCGTCACGGTACCGGTGTCAAAGGTGGGCATTGGCGTGGCGGTGATCTCCATGTGGCCCACCGGCAGCGCCGATACCGTGATTGCACCGGTGTTCGTGGCGTTTGGCGAGGAACTGCCGGTGGCGAAGTTCGAGGAGATGCTCGCCTACCTGCGGTGGTTTGCCGCGCCCTGGCGACTGAAGACATTGGCCGATACCACGCCAGAGGCACGTCCAGGGGCGTGGGCCGCCTTCGTGAGGGCCACTGACAGCACTCCGTTGACGTCGGTCAACGAGGACCTGCTTGACTACTTTGGGCGCTTGCTGGTCGCGACCGCCCGCTACAAGGAAGAGGGAGTGCCCGGATGGAGGACCGACCGGGGCAAGGTGTACCTCGGTCTTGGCGAACCGTCCCAGGTCTACGACCAGGGCATGGCGACCGTGGGCGACCGTGGCCGCTCGCAGGTGTGGGAGTACCGAGGCCTCAATGTCCAGCTTGTGTTCTACGACCAGACCGGCTTTGGTCGCTGGCGGCTGACCAACGCGAGCGAACTGGAATTCCAGTCGCAGTGGCAGCGGAGGGTCAATCGGTAGTGCTTGTCTCTCACGGAGCGCACTCCGCCGGTCTCCGTGAGAGCGCCGGTCTCCGTGAGAGTGCCGAGCTCGCTTGACATCCAAACCCGGCAACGGTAAAACAAGTGAGCGGGCTGGCGGCCCTGCCGGCTGAGACGCGCACGGATCCTACTGGGGCTGGAGGCAGAAATGCTGACAGGGAAGGTGAAGTGGTTCAACGACGCCAAAGGGTATGGGTTCATCGAACGGGACGGTGGAGACGACGTCTTCGTCCATTTCTCGGCCATCGAAATGGACGGCTTCAAGACGCTCGCCGAGGGCCAGACCGTCGCGTTCGAAGTGACCACCCGCGATAAGGGCCTCCACGCCTCGAGCGTCACGCGAGTCTGAGCACGACCCGTCGAAGGAACCACGCACTGGACCACGGCCGCCTACCCCTTCAGGACAGGCGGCCGCGATCGTTTCGGCTGGTAATCCCTCGCGGTGGGGGCCAACTTTCGGCATATGCCCCGCCCACAGGCCCCACGCCTCTTTCTCGTCGACGGTTACGCGCTGATCTACCGCGCCTTCTTTGCCCTCGGCGCGCAGCCGCTGCGCAGCAGCCGCGGCGAGAACACGTCGATTGCCCGTGGGACCAACGACTTCATCACCAAGCTCATCCAGACGCACCAGCCGGAGTACCTGGGCTGGGTGCACGACAAGGGACTGTCGTTCCGTCACGAGCTGTATCCCGCCTACAAGGCCACGCGCGAACGGCTCGAGCCGGAGCAGCAGGTTGACTTCGACGAAGGCGTCACGCGCGTCGAGCAATTACTTGCGGCTTACAGGATCCCCATTCTCTCGCTCGAGGGTTACGAAGCGGACGACGTGATCGGGACGATGTCTCGTTTAGCCGCGGTCGCCGGCGTGAACGTCGTGGTGGTATCGGGCGACAAGGACTTCGTGCAGCTCGTTCGCCCCGGCGTCTGGATACTGAATCCCTGGCACGGGCGCCCGGGAGCCACCACCGAGAAGTGGTATGACACCGACAACGTGACGGAGCGCCTGGGTGTCCCCGCCGACCGCGTGGTCGATTTTCTCGCCCTCAAGGGCGATAGCTCGGACAACGTCCCGGGCGTCAAGGGAATTGGTGACAAGGGCGCCGTCGAGCTCATCAACGCCTGGGGACCGCTGGAGAATATCCTCGCCCACGTGGACGAGGTGGAGTTGACGCGCGCGCGCAACGCGCTCAGGGAATTCGGTGCGAATGGAATCCTGTCCAAGGAGCTGGTCACCATTCGTCAGGACCTGCCGGTCACGCTGGAACTCGAGAAGCTGAAGCTCGAGCCGCCCGACTGGGCGAAGCTGCGCGACCTGTTCGTTCATCTCGAGTTCACCACTGCCGCTCGCAAGGCGGGCGCACAGGTGGCCGCTGCGGGTGGTGCGGCGCCGCGCGATGCCTCGAGCACGGCCATCGTGCACCCGCCGACCCCACAGATGCGGTACGTGACCGTCGACACCGTGGACGCCCTGCGTGCGCTCGTGGCGCGGTGTCGTGCCGTCGGGAGCATTGCGGTCGACACCGAGACGGTGCTCGATGCCGGCGCGCCGCCCATCGTCACGCCGTTGCGCGCGAACCTCGTCTCCATCTCCATCGCCGTCGCTCCTGGCGAGGCGTACTACCTGCCGTTTGCACACCGCGGCAGGCGCGCCGGCCAGGGGGACCTCGATTTTGGCGATGCCGCGCCGGTCGTCGAGGACACGGCCATCCGCAACCTGCCACCGTTGCTGAGCAATGACGCGGCTCCCTTGCGCGCCATGCTCGAGGACGCGGTGGTCCGGAAGGTGGCGCACAATGCCAAGTACGACCTGCTGGTGCTGCGCCGCGCCGGCGTGACCCTGCGCGGCCTCGACTTCGACTCGATGCTGGCCAGCTACGTGCTGGATCCGGGACGCCGCTCGCATGCCATCGACGCGCTGGCCCTCGAGTTCCTGGGCCGCTCGATGACCGACTACACCGAGGTGTGCGGCAAGGGAAAGAACGCCATCGCGTTTGATGAAGTGCCGGTGGACGTGGCCTGCGACTACTCCTGCGCCGACAGTGATGTGGCGCTGCAGCTGCGTGCCCTGTTGACCCCACGCCTGGCGGAACACGAACTCACCGCGCTGCTCGACGACATGGAACTGCCGCTCGTTGGCGTGCTGGCCGACATGGAGTGGGCAGGCATCACCATCGACGTGCCGTGGTTTGCGTCGCTCAAGGAACGGTTTGCGCGCGAACGTGGCGCGGTGGAGCTGCAGATCTACGAAGCGGCCGGGCAGGAGTTCAACATCAACTCCAATCCGCAGCTTCGGGACATCCTGTTCAGCAAGCTCGGGCTCCCGGTGAAGAAGAAGACCACCACCGGGGCCTCCACCGATGCGTCCGTGCTGCAGGAACTGGCCGACGAAGGGCACGCCCTGCCATCCCTGCTCATGGAGTACCGCGAGCTGGCGAAGCTCGAGAACACGTACCTCGACACCCTGCCGGCGCTGGTGAATCCGGGGACCGGGCGCCTGCACACTTCGTTCAACCAAACGGTGGCGAGCACCGGGCGACTGTCGTCGTCCGATCCGAACCTCCAGAACATTCCCATCCGCCGCGAGCTCGGAAAGGCAATCCGCCGCGGCTTTGTGCCGCGCCGCGGCTGGAAGCTGCTCGCCGCCGACTACTCGCAGGTCGAGCTTCGACTGCTCGCGCACCTGTCGCGTGACCCGGCCTTCGTGGCGGTGTTCAGGGCGGGGGGCGACATCCATCGCCAGACCGCCTCGGTCATCTTCGGCGTGCCGCTTGGCGCGGTCACCGGCGAGATGAGATCGCGTGCGAAGACGATCAATTTTGCCACGATCTACGGACAGGGTGCGCACTCGCTTTCGCGGCAACTGAAGGTCGATCATGCCGAGGCGAAGGCGTTCATCGATACGTACTTCGAGCGATTCGCCGGCGTGCGCGCCTTTCTCGACAGCACCGTGGCGCAGGCCAAGCAGCGTGGCTATGTGGAAACCATCTTCAGGCGCCGCCGGTACATCCCGGAACTCCAGGACCGCAACTTCAACATTCGCGCGTTCGGCGAACGAACCGCGCAGAACTCCCCCATCCAGGGATCAGCCGCCGACCTCATCAAGGTCGCCATGATCCGCATTCATGAATCACTCGGCGCCTCCAAACTCGCCGCCACGATGCTGCTGCAGGTGCACGACGAATTGGTGTTCGAGGCGCCCCCGGAGGAAATCGACGAGCTTCGCGTGCTGGTTAACCGCGAGATGACGACGGCAATTGAGCTCGACGTCCCGCTGGTCGTCGACATAGGTGTTGGCGACAACTGGCTGGACAGCAAGTCCTGATTCGGGACAGTTGCACCTTGCGAGGAATTCGGCGAAACGTGCCATGATTTGTGATACCTCCCCCTGGGTACCTTGCAGGTGAACCTGTTGTACCTTATACGTTTAGGAGTATCCGGTCATTGTGGCCCCAGCGTTGCCATGTTTCTCCGGTGTCCGTCCTGGCTGGGAACCGTCGCGCTTGCGATTCTTGTGATCTGCGACACAACTTGTGCGTCATCCTGTAGCCCGCCGACCATGACTGTATACCGCCGAGGTTTCACGCTGATCGAGTTGCTCATCGTGGTCGTGATTATCGGCATCCTTGCCGCCATCGCGATCCCGAAATTCCAGAATACCAAGGGAAAGGCAAACGCGGCGGCACTCAAGTCGGACATCCGCAACCTCGCGACGGCGCAGGAAGCCTACTTCTACGACAACAACTCGTACGCCACGGCCGTGAACCAACTGTCCTTCAACACATCGCCTGGCGTCGTGCTCACCATCGTTCAGGCCACGTCGTCAGGGTGGTCGGCTCGGGCCACGCACCCGGCCTCGTATCCGCTGACGTGCGCGCTCTATCAAGGCAACGTTCCCGCCGCCACCCCGGCGACGGTCGAAGGGTTGATCGGCTGCCAGTAGTACTGCCTGAGCCGCGGTGGCCGGAAGTGGCGCCGTGGAAGGAATTCGAGCGGCGCATGGATGGCATGCTGCACGCCATGGATGGCGGCCTCTGGTTGCATCGTCACATGTGGATGGGGCGGGCCATGGCGCATCTCGTGTCGACCAGTCACGCGCGACTCATTGCGGTGGCGGTCGACATTCGTTTTCCCGTTAAGCGCTTGCAGTTCAAGCCGCTCAAGGACCCACGCACCGGCCTGCGGCGCGATGCGTGGCACTTTGACCTCGGCGGCCCGTTCCTGCCGCCTCGCGCGTGAAACGCCGGTTCGTCACCCTCCTGACCGCCGTTGGGGTGGTGGCCTGTGGATCACCGGCTTCCGATGCCTCGCGAACACCGGCGGGGACGCCGCCGCCGGCGACACACGGTTCCGCCACCGCCTCCACGTCACCGTGGCCCGACGCCGTGGGGGAATTCATGGCCATGGCCAACGTCACCACCGGGGATGCCCTGCTCTTCCGGCACGATACCTCAGTCACCCCCAATCGCATTGGTGTCATCGGTTACGACTCGGTGGCCACACCCGCCGCGCTGCGTGATGTGCGCGCCTCGCCGTGCGCGGCCCGTGCCATGTTGCGGTTGACAGACGCACCACCCGGATGGAGCCTGGCGCTGGACGCCGCGCATGCACATCCGCTGCTGATCGACGCGCTCGAGGATCTGTCCCATGCCGATTCACAGCAGGTCGTCGTGCGCATCCAGCGGGCGCTGAACACGCTGCCCGACACGGGGGGCGCAATGGAGTTTCGCGGACTGCCTGTCGTGGTGCGCGATGCGTGGGTGGTGCAGCTGCCTGGGGAGCGGCTGGTTGTGGCGCGCGCGGCGCGCTTGCGCAACCTCGAGGCCGCGGCGCACGAGGAGCTGCGCCTTGCCGTGCTCGAGGGCGACCAACTCCGCTACGTCGCGCGTGTTGCCGGTGACGAAGAGACCGTGGAGTCGTGGGATCTGCTGGCTGCGCTCATGATCCAGGGTCACCCGTGGCTCGCCATCGCCCGTGAGGGCGTGGGTTCCCTGCAGCTCGAGCTCGTGGCCCGCGATGATACCCGCTGGCATTCCGTGTGGCGTAGCGATGCTCTCGTCTGTGGGGTTTCGAAGTAGGGCTTACTGCAACTGCAGAACTCCCGATTCAACGGATCACACCGATAACCACGGATACTGCCATCAGGGTTCCTTAATGCTGTATCCGTGTGTATCCGCGTTATCCGTTCAATCGGGAGTTCCGCAGTTTGGTAGTTCTGCCGTAAGGCTTTCCAAAACACAAAAGCCACAGGTTCACCGCGCGTCGTCCTCGAGCGCACGCCCCAGCCACGCCGGCGCCACGGCGCGTCGTTGCGTGCCGGCGAGCGCCAGCAGCGTGAGAACGTACGGCAGCGCGAGAAAGAGCTGATACGGCACGGGCCAACCAAGGGACTGGAACACGTATTGCAGCTGACTGGCGCCGCCGAACAACAGCGCCGCCGCTGCCACGCCGAGCGGCGACCAGCGTCCCAGCACGACGATGGCGATGGCAATGAACCCACGACCGGCCGACATGCCCTCGGCGAACGTGCCGACCTGGGCAAGCACGAGCACGCCGCCGGCAAGTCCGCCCATCGCGCCTCCGAACAACAACGCCAGGGCCTGCATTCGCACGGGTGAAATGCCCGCCGCAAAGGCCGCCGCCGGACGTTCGCCGGTCGCACGCAGGGCCAGCCCAGCATGCGTTCGCGTCATCCACCACCAGAGCGCCACGGCTAGGCCGTACAGCACATAGGTGATCACTGGCTGCACGAAGAGGGCGCGTCCCAGCAACGGAATGCCTGAGAGCAGGGGAAGCGCGTGCGGTGCCACCGTGGGAACGGAAAGCGCGGCACCCTGTGTGCCGTAGATGGTGCGGTACAACGTGCCCGTAAGCCCGAGCGCCAGCATCGTCACGGCCGTACCGGCAATGATCGCGTCGGCGCGAAGCCAGAGCACGACGAGAGCCACCACCACCGCCGTGGCGCAGCCGGCAAGTATCGCCACCGCGAATCCCGTGCCAACGCCGCCGGCGCCGGCACCCACGAGCGCGCCAAGCGCCCCGGCAATGATGGCGCCCTCGAGGCCAAGGTTGATGATCCCCGCGCGTTCGGCGACGAGTTCACCATATGCCGCCAGCGCAAGCGGCGTGGCCGTGCGCACCGATGCCTGGAGGAACTCACCGAACGCATCGGTCATCAGGACATCCGGCGCGAACGCGCGCGGTCGAGCGCCAGCACACCCAGCACGACGAGTGCCTCAATCACGACGGCAATCACCGACGGCACGTTGGCGTCGCGCTGCATGGCGGCCGCCCCCGCTTCCAGTGCACCGAACAGGAGTGCCGTGCCAATAATGGCCAGCGGATGCAACCGGGCCAACAGTGCCACCGCGATGGCGCTGTATCCGTAGCCAGGGGAAATGCCCTCGTACAGCGCGAAGGTCACGCCCGTGACCTCGCTGGCGCCTCCCAACCCGGCAAGCGCGCCGCTTGCGATGAACGCCAGGGCAGCGGTGTGCGCCGCGTCAATGCCGCCGGCACTGCGTGCAGCGTCGACGCTGGCTCCCACGGCACGAACACGAAAGCCGGCCGCCGTGCGGGTGAGGAACCACCAGAGGGCCAGGGCCAGCGCGAGGGCCAGCACGAAACCGAGATGCAGCCGCTGGCCGGCAATCAGCGTGGGAAGCCGCACCGCGTCTGACAATTCGACCGTCTGAGGATAGACGTGCGTCGGTTCCTGCAACGGCCCTCGCACGGCCCACGAAATTATGTAATTGGCCACGAAATTGAGCATCAGTGTGCTGATCACTTCCAGCACGCCGAATCGCTGCTTCAGCCACGCGGCCACGCCAGCCCACGCTGCCCCCGCCCCCGCACCGGCAATCAGTACGAGTGGCAGGGCCAGTGTCCGCGACAGTCCGCCAACGAGCAGTCCGATCGTCATCGCCATCGTGGCACCGGCCAGCAACTGGCCTTCGGCGCCGATGTTCAGGACACCAGCGCGGAAAGCGAGGCCGACCGCCAGCCCGACGAAAAGCAGCGGGGTGGCACGCACGAGTGTCGCCGACAGCACGGCGTAGGTGCTGCCGAACGCGCCGTTCCACATGGCAGCCAGCGAACCCGAGATGCCATGGCCGCCCGCGAGCAGGAGGGCCATCACCGCGAGCACGATGACCAGCACCGTTGCCGCGGAAATCGCCCAGCGCGCGTCGGGCCGGCGCATCACGATGCACCCACCATGGCACCCACCATGGCGCTCGCCACGGCGCTGCGGTTCACGGGCACTTCGCTCAGCGCTCCGGCAAACATCACGAACATGCGATCGGCCATGGGCAGCAGTTCGTCGAGGTCGCCCGAGTAGAGCACCACGGCGCTCCCGGCATCGGCCGAAATGCCGAGTTCGCGCAGCACATGCTCGGTGGCGAGAATGTCGAGGCCACGCACCGGATTTTCGGCAACCACGAGCGCGGGACGCGCCTCGAGTTCGCGGCCAAGGACGAACTTCTGCTGGTTGCCTCCGGAGAGCGCACCGACCGGCGTGGCCGGTGACGGCGCACGCACGTTGTGCGCGCGAATGACCGTGCCGGTTTGCGCCTCGAGCGCCGGCCATGGCATGCGACCGGTGCGTGTTGCTGCATCGCGCAGGGCAAGATTCTCGGTCAGAGAAAAGGTCTCGATCACGGCGTCGCGCAGCCGGTCCTCTGGCACGAAGCCGATCGTCGTCGGCAGCATCACTGAACCCGAGGTGGGCGCCAGCCGGCCAGCGAGCAAGCGCACCAGTTCGTGCACCCCCGAGCCCTCGACGCCGGCGATGCCAACGATTTCCCCAGCAAAGCATTCGATGGTGACCGGCTGCAGGCGCACCACGCCGCGCGCGTCGCGTGCACTGGCGTCCACGAGGCGAGCCACGCAGGGTCCGCGTGTCGCCAGCCGTGTGCGCGTGCGCAGCGGCGGTCCGGTGCGTTCCTCGCCGGTCACCGCACGAACTAGGGCATGCACGTCGAGGCCGGCAGCCGGCGCGGTGAGCACCTGCGTGCCTGCGCGCAGCACGGTGACCTCGTCGGCCACCGAAAGCGCTTCCTGCAGCTTGTGCGTTACCAGCACCACGGTGCCCCCTTCGGCCACGAAGCGACGCAGCCAACCGAACAACTCTTCCGACTCCCTGGGAGTGAGGACGGCCGTCGGTTCATCGAGTATCAGGGTGCGCGCGCGGTGCGCGAGCGCCTTCAGGATTTCCACGCGCTGCTGGGCACCAACGCCAAGGGTGGATACCCTCGCGTCTGGAGCGACGGCAAGGCCCGTTCGTTCGACGAGCGAACGCACCTGCGCCGCCACATCGCCCGCCCGGAACAACCCGTTTCCTCCCAGCGCGATGTTCTCGGCGGCGGTCATCGCCGGCACGAGCGTGAAGTGCTGGTGCACCATGCCAAGCCCATGCCGAATGGCGTCGGCGCTCGAGGAGAATGACACCTCCGCGCCATCGATTTCCACGGTGCCGGCGTCGGAGTGCAGCATGCCGAAGGCAATGCGCATCAGCGTCGTCTTGCCAGCGCCATTTTCGCCAAGTACCGCGTGAAGCGTGCCCCGGCGGACGGCAAGCGACGCCTGGACAAGCGCCGTGGTGGCGCCGAACCGCTTGTCGATGGCGCGCAGGACGAGGGCGGTGTCGTTCACAGCCCGGTGGGAGCCGCCACGAAACTCCACGGGACACCGGCACGCGCCGCCAGCCACTCCGCCAGGGCACGTACGCCTGGAGTCTCGGTGGCATAGTGCCCGGCGTACACGATCACCAGCCCTTTCTCCTCAGCGTCGACCGCGCTCCAGTGGGGCCCTTCGCCCGTGATGATCGTATCGAGCCCCAGTTCGACGGCTTCATGCATGGTGTCGGCGTTGATGCCGGCGCCGGTGACCACCGCCCAGCGGAGCGTGCGCCGGCTGGCTCCCCCGGCCCCCCGGGGTGCCCCGGGCGCTTCGGGTGCCACCGCCGATGAGATGGCCCGTCCGCCGTGACCACGGGCGAATTGATCGCAAGCTGATACTAAATCGACCGTCGGAAGGTCCGCCGTTCCCTGCACGCCGCAGAAGATGGTCTGGTATCGCGCAAAACCGCCGGCTGGCGCCAGTCCGAGCTCGCGGGCCAGAAGGAACGAGTTGCCGAATGTCTCGTGCGCGTCGAGTGGGAGGTGCGCGGAGTAAAGGGCGACGTCGTGTTCCAGCAGCAGGCGGACGCGTTCGAGGTGCGCGCCGGCGAGCGGCTGCAATCCACCCCAGAACAGGCCGTGGTGCACGACGAGGAGGTTGGCTCCGGCGTCGATGGCGCCGCGGATGGAGCGTAGCGAACAGTCGACCGCAGCCGCGATGCGTGTCACGGGTGAACGATTGTCCACCTGGAGGCCGTTGAGCGCCAGCGCGTAGTCGGGTGTTTCGCGACAGCGCAGCAGCTCATTGGCCAACTGGGCGAGTTCGGCGGCCGTGTTCACTGGTCTTCCTCCGGGCGCGATGGATACGGCGACGTGAAGGTACCATTGACCATGGCCCGCGTCACCGAATCCACCATATGCATCGTGCGCGCCGGGATGATGGAGGTCATGGCGGGGTTCACCACCCACCGCATGACGTCGCTCTTCATGTCGAGCGTGATGACGCGCGGCGTGAAGGTATGGTTCTTCACCTCGCGCGCCACGGTGATGAAGGCGTGCGGGAGGTCAATCACCACCGAACCGAGTGTGACGGTGGGGGCCACGTTGTTCTGGTTGGAGTTGGAACCAATGATGTAGACGCCCTTCGTTTCCTTCGCCGCCTGGAAGATGCCCAGTCCGGCAGCATCGGCGTTCTGGTAGATGACGTCCACGCCGCGCGCCATCTGGGCGAGTGCCTGTTCCTTGCCCGCGCTGGCGTCCTCCCAGTTGCCGATGTACGCGGTGACGATGCGTGCCCGTGGGTTGATCGCGTGCACACCATCGGCGAAGGCCACGAAACCCGCCTTGACCGGCGGCAACTCCGTTCCGCCGATGCAACCGATGACACCCGACTTGCTCACGCTCGCCGCCACCAGGCCGGCCAGATACGACGGCTGCTCGAATGCGAATGACATGGCGGCCACGTTCGCGCTGGTGCGTGTGCCGCCTGTCGTGATGAAGGTCGTCGCGGGAAATGCCGGGCCCACGCGAGCCGCGGCGTCCTGAAACTCAAAGCCATGGCCGAAGACGAGCGTATAGCCCTCGGCTCCGTACTGGCGGAAGTTCTCCTCGAACTCCGCCGGGGTCTTGGTCTGGATATGACTGACCTTGGCGCCCAATGAATCGCGAATGCGCAATAATCCGTCGTAGGCACCACCATTCCATGACTGGTCGGAAATGGGGCCAGGCGTCAGTAACGCGACGCTAAAGGAACTCTTGGCGCCAGCAGCAGCAGATCCGCCGTCATTCTTCGGCACTGAGCACGCCCCAAGAATGCCAACAGTCGTGTGGATAACGGCCAAGACAGCAACAGAGCGCCAGATCCGAAACATTTCAATAGTATTGTATAATAATGAATTATGAAATTATCACAAACATATGTATTGCAGAACAGTTGCCTGTGGATAACGAATCGGCATGTTTATTCTGGTTGATTGGTCACGGCTTCAGGCGCCGGAGCTTGCCATCAGGCCAACCAGTCGGATTTCCTGCATTCGCACAGCCCCATTGATGCGAGCGCCTTCCATGACCACGATTGACTTGGTGTCGATGTCGCCATTGACCACGGCCGAGCTCTGCAGTTCGAGTCGATCGTCAGCGGCAATGGCGCCGTCAACCAGGCCGCCAATCACGACTTCATCGGCGTGCACGTTGCCGTGAATGGCGCCGTTTCTGCCGAGCATCACCTGCCGGGCACCAACGACGGAGCCGTCGATGCGTCCGTCGACCTTGATCGTGCCATTCGTTTCGACATCGCCCGTGATGTGCACCCCAGCGGCGATGATCGAGAGCGCCGCCGCAGACATACCGCCGTGGGTGTCGCCCTTATCGGCGTCCTTCTTGAGCAGTGCCACGTATCCTCCCTGAGTCAGTGCGCGATGACGCTCGCGGTCTTGGTTGCGGCTGAACCGGACTTTGGTGCTGGCGTGACCGCAGCCGGCGTGGTGTGTTTCGACGCACTCAACATCTGTTGCACCTGATCATATCGCTTCTGGACCTGTTCGAGCGTGGCCTGCAGCGTATCGAGTTTTGCGCCGTCCCGTTCCATATGGCTGATGCGTCGCGTGAGAAACGGCACGCGGGCCGCCTGGAACGCAAAGTAGCCCCAACTCAGGACGGCGATGGTCAGCACGGCCGCAAACCACCGGGACGCCACCAGTCGAAGCGCCTGCACCTGCCACGGATGCAGTACCAGCGTGCGATGCGCGAGCCCAGTGGCGCGCTGGACGTGAATGAACATGTCGCCCGACCCGCGGCCGAAGACGTCGCCGTGGTGGTGCTCGCCGGATTCATGTTCCGGGGGGCTCATGCAATGCCCCGTTCGGTGCCGCCAAGCAGGAGATCGAGCAGGCGTGAAAGGTCGTCGTTGTTGTAGAACGCCAGTCGAATCTCTCCCTGTGCCTTGCCGCTAAGAGTGAGCTTCACGTCCGTCTGGAACCGGCGACGCAATTGGTCTTCGATCTGGCGTGCTTCGGCCGGGCGCGTTTCACCAGGTTTTGCCACAGCGCTCTTGTCAGCGCGGGATCGCGCACCGGTAGCTTCGCGCACGCGTTGCTCGACCTCGCGTACACTGAGCCCTTCGGTGGTCACTAATTTCGCGAGCTCGGCGATTCGAATGTCATCGCCGAGCGAGAGCAACGCGCGCGCATGGCCAAGGGAGATGACACCTTCACGCACCTGGCGCCGTACCGACGCCGGCAGTCCGAGCAGGCGCAACATGTTCGCCACGGTGGAGCGATCCTTGCCAACGATGTCCGCTGTCGCCTGCTGCGTGAGCGAAAAGGCGGACATCAGTTGCTGGTATCCTTCGGCCTCTTCGATGGGATTAAGGTCGGTGCGTTGCAGGTTCTCTACGAGTGCAAGCGTGAGCAGCTCCCGGTCTCCAATCTCCCTGACGATCGCAGGTATCTCGACCCACCCGAGGCGCTGTGCGGCGCGGAAACGACGCTCCCCTGCGATGAGTTCGTAGCCAGTGCCAGAAGGCGACGGACGCACGGTCACCGGTTGAAGAAGGCCGTTCACGCGAATGCTCGCTTCGAGGTCGGCGAGATCTTCCTCGCGAAACTCCTTGCGTGGTTGCATCGGGTTCGGGCGAACTTGAGCTACCGGAATGCGATGCAGCCCCTCACGATCAACGGCCGAACGGGAAGTCGGGTCGATCCGAGCGATGGGGCGGCTCGAAAGCAGGGCTTCCAAACCCCTACCCAAACGCGGTTTATCAGCCATATAAGGTTATAGTGGTGTTATAATGTCGTGATGATGCCGCGAAATTTCTAAGATCAATCAAAAAGTCCTTCTAGCGTGCTGCGGCCCCAGAGACCGTCCGGTCAATTAGCTCCTTCGCCACGCTCATATAAGCCTGTGCGCCAACCGAGGCGAGATCATACAGGATGATTGGTTTGCCAAAGCTAGGCGCTTCTGCGAGCCTGACATTTCTGGGAACGATGCTCTGAAAGACCTTGGCGCCGAAATACTCGCGCGCATCAGCCGCTACCTGGCGCGACAAGTTCAGTCGCGCGTCGTACATGGTAAGGAGCACGCCGTCAATGCCCAGCGACGGGTTCACGCCCTGCTGTACGAGGTTCACCGTATTGAGCAACTGGCTCAATCCTTCGAGCGCGTAGTATTCGCACTGCAGGGGAATGAGCAGTGAATCTGCGGCGGCCAGCATGTTGAGGGTCACCAGGCCAAGCGATGGCGGGCAATCGATCAGCACAAAGTCGTACGTGCTAGTCACCCGCTCGAGCGCTCGTCGCATGGAAAGTTCGCGATCTTCCTTCCCGACAAGTTCGACCTCTGCACCGGCCAAGTCCGACGTTGCCGGGAGCACGTCCAAGAAGCGGAACTGGACCTCGTGCAGCACGGCATGATCGATGGTGGATGGCTCCAGGAGCACATCGTAGGTGGTCAGGCGAAGCTCGTCACGGGAAAGTCCAATGCCGCTAGTGGCGTTTCCCTGTGGATCGCCGTCCACCAGCAGCACGCGCTGTTCAGCCGCGGCAAGACTGGCTGCCAAGTTCACGGCGGTGGTCGTCTTCCCGACCCCACCCTTCTGGTTTGCGATGGCAATGATTCGCGCCAAGATACGTACGGCTCCACCAAGGGTCCAACTGGAAAGAGAACGAGAGGCCGAATATTGGCCTCCCGTCACTGTAAATGCTAGCCAAAATGTTTCACGTGGAACAATCCGACGCCAAGATCAGCTGAAAAAGCCACGACCTACATTTTCACGGCCCATCGAACCGTCACTGTCTGCGAGATCTTGATTTCCCCGGGATTAACCGGCGTTGGACCTGTGTCGATCGAGGCTCTCGCGCTGCGCAGTTCCATGCCAAACGACACTGGGCTGCTTGGCTGCTGATTTCCTATAATCTCCAGCAGCTCACCAAGTCGATACCCGGCAGCCTTCGCCATCACTTCGGCGTCCAGCCGGGCTGCGATGACGGCCTTGGAGAGTGCCTCGCGCCGTGATTCGGCCTCCTTCGACGAGTAGAACTGGAGTCCGCCAATCCCGGTGGACCCTTTGGCCAGTCCCGCATCCACAAGAATTCCGGTCTGGTCGAGCTTCAAGACTTCCACCCGCACCGAGTTGCGGGCGAGGTATCCGGAGACCTTTGGGGGAAGTCCTTGGCCTGGGTACACCATTTCCGGCGTCACCTGGAGGTAGGCGGTCTGGAGTTGATCGGGAGCAACACCGAGTTGCTGCAGGGTGTCGAGCACGGCGCGTTGCCGGCGACTGTTCTCCGCGGCGGCGGTTGCCGCGGTGGACGCTCGTGTCTCGACGCTGAACAGTACTTGGGCGCGATCGGGCTTGATGTCAACGTCCCCGCGACCAACCGTGACCACCTGAGGAACAGGCGGCGCAGTCTGCTGTGCGGTAACTGGAGCGACGCCGAAGAACGCGCCGAGCAATGAACCGATGATGATGGTACGCATGGGGATGTCCTCGGAGTGCGGAAAGCAAGCTTGTTTAGTATCAAAGCGCTACTAATAAACGGCCACCACGGTACGCATGAGCCGTGGCCTAGGCGAATGATCGTATGGCGATCGCCTCCCTGTCCTTGGCGGTCCCCCATCCGCGCAGCAGTTCCATGTGGGGTGCCATGTCGCACCGGTCCCTGCGTCGGAAGGCCCACCGCGCCCGCTTTGCCGCATAGAACTCCGGCCTAGCGAGCGCCGCGCCACGCCGCGAAAAGGGAATCCCGGCTCAACGGGAGGTATTCGAGCGGGTCATCCGGTTGAGTGCCGGCGCGCCTGAGCAGATATACCCGGCGTTTGGGGAACTGTGCCAGCAGTAGAGAGTCGTGCGCCTGCAGGTCGCGGGCATACACGTTGTTGCCGGTCGTTACGAGTCGAAGCGGCGGAAGGTGCAGGAAGCCCCCGCGGTCGTCAGCAATGCGCTGCAGGCACACCGGCGTGTACTGCACCCCGGAGCGCATATGCTCGGTAAAATCGCTGCCGACCACCGACGCTGAATCAGACGCCACAAGCACCGCAAGACGCGCTTCGGCTGCCGGGCCGCGCACACCCTCGCGTTCCAGCGAGGTAATCTCCCGCTCCAGGTTGCAGGCGTCTACACCGCGATAGATCGCCTCCGTCTTGGGATGCGAAACACCCAGCGCCCAGAGTCGGGCAACCAACTCGGCACCCCAGCTCTCGCGCACGAACACGAGCGCATCGCGCACGCCGGCTTGCTCGGCAGCGTGCGCGTAGTCCACGCGCATAGAAGTGAGTCCCGCCCGATAGCTGGAAATGCGTACGGGGAGGTTGAATACGAGCGCTCCCACGACGCCGAATGCAAGCGCGGCCGAAAGGCCGGCGCGCGCGTGAACCGAGTGCACCCGCTCAGCGAGGGCCCGCGGCAGACGCGCAGTCCAGAGTACGAGCGCCGGCAGCAGTGGCACGACAAAACGGGGGCCAAGGAAGAATCCGTCGTGCCAGTAGAGCAGGTAGAACAGGATGACGAGTGCACTCGACGCCAGGAGATAGCGATCGAGCGCGCTCACGCGCTTCGCAAGCAAGAGCGAAATGACCGGGAGCAACAGCGAAGGAAACGGCGCCTCGAAGAGGTAACTCTGCAGTCGCCACTGGTAGAGCGAGGCGAGCGCCAGTCCCCGCAGCGGCGTGTGCGGCACTCCCCACGGGGCCGCGTGGAATCCGAGTCCGTGCGTGACGCCCCACAGCACCTCGTAGCCGAAGAGCAGCGGGTGCCCGGTTGTCTGCACGTTGACGTACATCATTGCGGCGAACGGAACGGCAATGCCGCATCCAGCAAGAATGTTCTCGAGCCAGCGTTGCGGCGAGCGGCCGGCGCGCACCACGAGCCAGATGGCCGCCGGAAGCGCAAACGCAAAGGCATCGAGCGGACGGATGGTCGCCGCCGCACCCAAGCCGAATCCAACCAAGAGCGCAGGTACAACAGCCTCGCCACGGATTTCACGGATGAACACGGACCACCGCTGAAGGAAACCCGATGGATCCCCTGTGCGTGTCTGTTCCTTTTCTGCGTTCTTCGGTGGCAAGGCAGTGGAATCGACTTGGATCAGATGCACGAGAGCCACGACGGCCACGAGGATCCACAGCAACGCAGTGACGTGATTCATGTGCGAACCGAACATGAAAACACCGAAGGGCGTTACCGCGAAGAGCAGCGTGGCACCCAGCACCCAGCCATCGCCCGCATGGGGTTCCACGGCACGCGCGAGCCGCGAGAATAACCAGACGCAAAGGGCGCCGCATACCGGTCCCACCAACCACGGCGTGCCCACAAGAACGCCGAACCAGAGCATGAACGGTCCGCCCGGCGGGAACTGGGAGTAGACCTTGTCGCCGAGGTCGACGAGGTGAAGGAACGAGAAAAACTCGCGATGCGGCGGCGGCGGAATCCACAGGCGCCATTCGGCGTAGCGTTGCGCCTGCCACAGTTGGGCCATCTCGTCGATGAGCAGCGGACGCCGCGAGAAGACGAACGTCGCCACCAGCATGTACAGTATTAAGGAGCTGAGTGCTACTAATACCAGGCGGGTGTCGAGGCTCCACGGGTGCGACCGGCGCGGCCGAAACGACGGCCAGTGCCCGCGGCTGGAAGCAAGCCAGGCGAGCACGCCGATGCCGAGCGTGAGAAGCGACCCGGTTCCCCAGTCGCGCAACTGCGCTCCCAGCCAGGGCATCTCGAGGCCAGTGTCGAGAAACGCGGCGAAGGGGATGAAACCGAGCACGACGAGCACAGCTGCCGCGGCGCGTGCTGGCCACGCGCCCTGTCCTCGCGACGCCGGCGGCATGCCGTCGTTCACGCGACGCTCGCTGAAGCCGCACCGCGCCGCCGCCGCTCAACCTCGAGCACGAGGTTCTGCAGGTCGGCCGGGCTGACGCCCGACAGGCGCGACGCCATAGCGAGGGATGCCGGGCGACGCTGGGCGAGCTTCTGCCGCGCTTCAAGGGACAGGGATATCATCTCACCGTACGGAAGCTCCAAGGCGAGCGCGAAGTCACCCATGCGGCGAAGCCGCTCCGCGGCCCGGCGCTCCCGCGTGAAATATCCCGCGTACTTGATCTCGAGCTCGGTGGTGATCACGGCTTCACCGATTGGCGCATCGTGCAGTTCGACGGCGATGAACAGGTCGGCGAGGGCAACGTCCTGCCGGCGGGCAAGCTCGATGACCTTCACGGCATGAACGAGCTGTGCCGATCCGGAGCGTTCAAGCAAGGCCCGCACCTGCTCGGGGCGTACGCTGGTATCGGCGGCCATGCGCGCCGCGCGGTCTTCGTCGTTCAGTCGGGTGTCGATGGAACGGCGCTCGTCGTCGCTGTACAGGCCGAGTGCGATGCCAAGAGGCGCGAGCCGGCGCAGGGCGTTGTCCTGTCGGACCGTGAGGCGGAACTCGGAACGCGAGGTGAAGAGGCGATACGGTTCGTCCACGCCGCGGGTGACGATGTCGTCCACGAGGACGCCTACATAGGAAGTGTTCCGGCCAAAGGCCAGCGGATCGCGCTCCTGCACGGCGAGTGCCGCATTGAGTCCGGCGACAAGCCCCTGCCCCGCAGCTTCCTCGTAGCCGGTGGTGCCGTTGATCTGACCTGCGAGGTACAGGCCGGGAACTTGGCGAACTTCAAGCGTTAGGTCGAGCTGTGTAGGCGGGTAGTAGTCATACTCGATGGCATACCCCGCGCGCGTCATCTGTACCTGCTCGAGTCCCGGAACCGCGCGCAGCATCTGGAGCTGTACCTCGGCCGGCAGTGACGTGGAGAGACCGTTGACGTACAGTTCGGTTGTATCGAGCCCCTCGGGCTCGAGAAACACCTGATGTCGTTCGGCGCCAGCAAAGCGAACGACTTTATCCTCTATGCTCGGGCAGTAACGGGGCCCCCGCGCGTCGATGGACCCGCCGTACATGGCAGAGAGGTCGATGTTGGATGTCACGACCGCCTTGGCAGCTGCGCCGGCATAGGTGATCCAGCAGGGCAACTGCTGCAGCGGAAAAGAAGCTGTACGCTCTACGCTGTACGTTGCACGCCGTCCGCTCCCTATCGTCTGTCGTCTATCGTCTGTCGTCTCGAAGTGCGACCAGGCATAGTTGAAATCCTCGAGCTCGCTGTACTGTGGCGTACACCTCGAATAATCCACACTACGGCCATCAATGCGTGGTGGAGTGCCGGTCTTGAAACGGCGCACTTCGAGGCCAACCTCGGCGAGCTGTTCGGCCAGGTGCGTAGTGGACGACTCACCGGCACGACCGCCGGCCAGCTGCGTGGTGGTGCCGATGTGGATCCTGCCGCGCCCAAACGTTCCTGTGGTTACCACGACGGCACGTGCATTGAAGTGACGCTGGTCGAGGGACTCCACGCCGATTACGCGTCCGTGGTCGAGCATGAGACGGGAAACGGTGCCCTGGATGGCGGTGACGTTGGGATGTGACTCGACCAGCGACCGCACCGCGCGACGATAGAGGCCTCGATCGCACTGGGCGCGGGGAGCCCAGACCGCTGGCCCCTTGCTGCGGTTGAGCATCCGGAATTGGATGGTCGCGTGATCAGTCGCGCGGCCCATGACACCGCCGAGTGCATCGACCTCCCGTACCACGGTGCCCTTGGCCACGCCGCCGATTGCCGGGTTGCACGACATCTGTCCGATGGTCTCGAGCGCGCTCGTGATGAGTGCCACGCGGCAGCCGAGGCGCGCGGCAACCACCGCCGCTTCGGTGCCGGCATGGCCACCGCCGATCACGATGACGTCGAAGGAGGATTCGGTGCGCATGGGAGTTACGAAAGGTACGGTCGCCGGCAGCGAAGCGGCATCGTGTGCGTGGCTGAGGGCATTAGATTGGCGGCATCCCTCTGACGGACCAGCGCATGCCGATTCCCATTGCCCACACCTCCCCAACGCTTCTCATCCGCAAGCGTGCGTTTGAGCAGCACGCGCTGGCGCGCGCCGACTTCGACGTAGCCCTGCACCTGACGGCCGATGAGTTTCGGGTGGAAGGCGACCTCGTGGCAATTGGCCCGGTGTACGATTCCGAGGCTTTGGCAACGGTCATCGCCGAACTCGAGGGGCGCGGACTGGTCTATTTTGACGACTTCTTCGACTTGAGCGGCAACTGGCCCGATTGGCTGCTGGTGTACGCCATGGCGGAGCGCGAACACTTCACGAATTCGGCGCCCAAGTGAACTGGTCGGTGGAGGTCTCCGTGAGAGACTGCCTCAATACCGGCGGGCTACCTGAGGTTCGCCCTGAAGAAGGAAATGGTCATTGGCCAGGCCTGCTTGGCCGCTTCGAGGTTGGCGGGCTGGTCCTGTGCACGCAGGAACCCGTGACCGGCGCCGTCAAAGATTTTGTACGCATAGCTCTTCTTGAGTGCCTGCATCGTCGTGTCGGCCCAGCCGATGGTGGCGTTGACGCGCGCGTCGTTGCCGCCGTAGAGACCGAGGATCGGCGCCTGGATCCTGGGCAGGGAGTCCTTGGCGGGCGAGGTACCGTAATAGACCACGCCACCACCGAAGTTCTTGCCATTGAAGACCGCATGGTTGAACGTCGCCGATCCGCCCCAGCAGTAGCCGACGACGCCGTATTTCTTCGTGGCTGCCGGGAGCGACAAGCCATATTGTGCGGCCGCAAAGACGCCCTTGTTCATCTCGGCAACGGTCACGCTGCGGATGAGCTTGGTGGCCGAGTCGCTCTTGAGCTCGTCGGCCGATGGACCACCACGCATGCGTGACAGCAGGTCGGGAGCGACGGCGATGAAGCCATCGGCAGCGAGTTGATCGGCGACACCGCGCACCCACGTGGACAGGCCGAAGATCTCGTGAATGACGACGACCACAGGTGCCTTCTTCCTGGTTTCCGGGAAGACGATCCAGGCCATCAGTGAGTCGGCGGATTCAGGCTCCCACGCGATCTTCACCCACTCTCCGTGCCGAGTGGAGGCGCCGAGTCGCGCGGCCGCGTCGGCAGCCCCGGCGGGAATGCCGGGGGTGCCCTGCATCTTGGACATTGGGTCGAGAACTGCCGCCCCGGATATTTCGCTCATGACATGGCCGGAATGCGGGTCGGCCATGGAGGCGGTGGCAGCAGCGGGTTGTTGGGCCGGTTCACGCGAGCAGGCAGCGACAAGCGCAGCCAGTGGGAACAAGTAGCGGACACGCATAGAGGGGGGCTCCAGTGGTGTGCGGATTCCAGAAGATGAATGTCGGGCGCCGGGAAACGATGCACCTTCGTGCGTGCATCGTCCAGTGGCTCCTGGCTCTGCGATGTCTTTTGTACGAACACTAGTATGGAAGGAGCGTTCCATTTCCTTCTGGACGAAGACCCGGTGTCTCTTCACGCGGAGGCTCTGTATCGAACGTCCGGGAATTGGAGGATATTAAGCCCAAGAAGTATAGTTTCCTGGTGTTTCCTACCCTGAGGATTTCCATGATCATTCGCGCCCTGTTTGTTGGACTTTGCATTTCCGCGCCACTTGGTGCGCAGACTTTCACCGTAGGATCTACCACGGCAGCTGCTGGCCAGACTGTCTACGGCAGGCTCGACGTCCCTGCCGGCGTCGACTCAGCGACTTTCATTCCCTTCGCTCTCATCCACGGGGTGAAAGCCGGCAAGACGGTGGCCGTCCTGAGTGGTGCGCACGGCACCGAATACGCGAGCATCGTGGCCGCGCAGCGGGTCATTCCACGCATCGACGCCAAGCGGCTGAGTGGCACGGTCATCATAGTGCCGCTCATTAACCGGGCGAGTTTCGAACGGATGCGGGTGCACATGAACCCCGTGGACGAAAAGTCGATGAATGGCAACTACCCGGGAAAGCCCACGGGAACGCAAACGGAGCGCGCGCTCGACCTGATTGCACGCGAGGTGATTCAGAAGGCCGACGTGGTGGTGGACCTGCACAACGGCGACATCGACGAAAACCTGCGCCCGTACTCCTATTGGACGCGGACGGGAAGCGCCGCACTCGACTCGGCGGGTCTGGTCCTCGCCAATGCTTTTGGCCTTGACCACATCATAGTTCGAGATGTCGACCTGACGAACGCGGCCAGCACGCGCAGCGCCAGCGGCTACGCTCAATCGCTAGGCAAGGTGGTGTTGGTAGCGGAAGCCGGACGCTGGGCACGTACGGACGCCGGTGATGTGCGCTCCCTGGAGGACGGGCTGCTGAACGTTTTCACGTCCCTTGGGATGCTGACCAGGGCCACCCCAGCTCCTCCGGCCCCGATGCGCATTATCTGGATGGGGGAGGATGCGCGCGTGCGAGCCGATAGCAACGTGATGTGGGTGGCCACCGTGGACCGCGATACGCGGGTGAAGGCCGGGCAGGTGGTTGGATATACCACTGACTACTGGGGGCGAAAGATCGCCGACGTGAAGTCGCCCAAGGACGGGCTGGTGAGCTTCATCAGGTCAGTACCGAGCGCGTGGTCAGGGTCGACACTGATCACCGTGGCTGACCTGATAGCTGAACCCGGGAAATGGAAGAAGCCGTAACGGCGGCCACCAACGGTCTGTTGGCGATACGGGAAGAGAAATGCCGATGAGCCAGAAGGTCTCGAGTGAACGAAACGCCAATGATACTCACGCTAGAGTAATCAAGCGCCTAGTTTATTTTACTCCTATTGGAGTATTAGCCAGCCAACTGACCACGTGATCTTCCATGAAGAAGCGAGGTGACCATGGAGACCCTTCCGTCCAGCCAACGTGACCTCCCTGTCTTGGAAACTCCAAGTATAAGTAGTCATTGCCTTTAGCAGCTATCTTCGTCTCGTCCAAGACAGACGATGGCAGGAACGGGTCATTGACGGCATTGAAGAGAAGTGTAGGCCGGCGGATATTCGCGATGAACTGCATTGAGCTTGATTTGGTGTAGTAATCCCGGGCATCGACAAATCCGTGCACCGGTCCGGTGACCCAGCCATCAAATTCCCAGAACGTCTTTGCCCGCATCAGTGCATTTCGGTCGCAAAGATCGGGGTAGCGCTCCAGCTTCGCCAACGTCTTTGCCCGCAACCCCTTCATGAAATGGGCAGTGTACAGGGGGCCAAGGCCGCGTTCAAGGTACCGGCTCCCCGCGGCCAGATCATAGGGAACCGAGACGCCAGCGGCACAGGTGACATTGGCGGGGAGTTGATCTCCCTGCTCGCCCAGCCACTTGAGCGCGACGTTACCCCCCAGGGAGACCCCGACTACACGGATATCGATGTCCGGGCTCTGGGTGATGAGCGTGCGGACCACAAAGTCGATGTCGGACGTTTCGCCGGAATGGTACAGCCGACGTGCGGTGTTGATGACTCCGTCGCATGAGCGAAAGAGCATCAAGTCGGCCGACCAGCCACGAGCGCGCGCCTGGGCCAGTAGCCCCTGCGCGTAGTTTGACCGCACCGTTCCCTCGAGGCCATGAAGGACAAGGAGGTGTGGGACACCCGATCCAACGACTCCGGCGCGTGCGAGGGAAATATGGTCGTCGTCGGGAGTAGTCCACCGTTCGATCCGGTCATGGACGGCGGGCTGCCTACGCACCTTCTTGCCCCAGACGGTGGGGATATGGGCGCCCGGGAGCCACCACGCATGGCGATAGTCTGACTTGATTTCAGGCATTCTGGACGTTCGCGTCACGAAGAAGCAAAGGGCACGGCGGCGAAAGGGACAACGGAGCGCTTGTTTGTATGTGCGGGTCGCCTTGCTTACCTGTATTATAGTGGCCGCACAGGATCCACTATCCACTCTCTACCATCCCCCATCCACTTTCCCTTGGAAGTCCAGATCTTCGGCATCGCCAAGTCTCCAGCCACCCGCTCAGCCCAGCGGTTCTTCGCCGAGCGTCGGGTGAAGGTGCACTTCGTGGATCTCAAGGAACGCGCAGCGAGCAAGGGTGAACTGCAGCGCTTTGCACAAAAGTTCGGCGTGACCGCGCTGATCGACAAGACAAGCCGCCGCTACGCGGACCTGGGCTTGGGTGCTGCCCGGTTGGATGACGCTCATTGGATGGAGAAGCTGGTGGATGAGCCGTTGTTGCTGGCCATGCCCCTGGTGCGCTGGCAACAGCAACTGACGATCGGTGAGGCGGTGGCCGCCTGGAAGGCGTGGACGGAGGCCGACAAGTGATCTGGATGTGGGGCGGCTTCCTGCTGTTCGTCTTCATGCTGTTGGCGCTGGACCTGGGCGTCTTCAACAAGAAGGCGCGTACGCCGTCCATGAAGGAAGCGCTTGGCTTCACCACGGGCGTCGTCGTGCTGGCGCTGATGTTCACGGCGTTCGTGTGGGTGGCGTACCACAACGGCTGGGAGGGATTGGGGACCCACCTGGACGCAGTGGACAACCAGGAGAATGACGGGCGACTCGCGGCGGTGAAGTTCCTCACCGGCTATGTGATTGAGCTGTCGCTCAGCATGGACAACGTGTTCGTGATCGCGCTGCTGTTTGGGCACCTTCGAATCCCCCTTGTGCTGCAACACCGGGTGCTCTTCTGGGGGATACTAGGTGCGCTGGCAATGCGCGGAGCAATGATCGGTGTTGGGGCCGCATTGGTGGCGCGCTACCACTGGGTACTCTACCTGTTCGGCGCGTTCCTGGTGTACACCGGCGTGCGGATGCTGCTGACCAAGGATGAGGACGATGCCCCCGGTGAAAGCTGGGTGATGGCCCAGCTGCGCAAGCGGTTCCCGATCACCGAGGAGTTTCACGGTACGAGCTTCCTGGTGAACCTGAACGGCCGGACCTTCCTGACACCACTGATGGTCGCCCTGGTCCTCGTAGAGACGACGGACCTGATCTTCGCGGTGGACAGCATTCCGGCGATCTTCGCGATTACGGCCGATCCGTTCCTCGTGTTCACCTCGAACGTGTTTGCCATCCTGTGCCTGCGGTCGCTGTACTTCGGACTGGCCGGCCTGATCGAGAAGTTCCGCTACCTGAAGGTCTCGCTGAGCATGATCCTGACTCTCGTCGGACTGAAGATGCTGGTGGTGCGTTGGCTGCAGGCGTGGATTGGCGAGAGCCTGAACTTCTGGATGCTGGGGCTTGTCGCGGGAATTCTGCTTGTGGGGGCCATGGTCAGCATGATGGCAGACAAGAAGAAGGCGATGCCTTCGTAGCCTCGCCTCTGTCATTCGCGGTGCAAGGACTCAGCGGATCGTCTTCTTCTTCCGCTGAGCCTGCACTTACGGCTGGTCCTTGAGGAGTCAGCACGCAGCGAACCTTCCAGGGGAAAGACCATGCATTGCTGGTACCCTTGATGCCCAGGCACGCGACCGTCATCAGGACAACTGACAGGACGCTCCTTGACCGCATTGCCGCTTCCGGACTCGACTGGCTGATGCTCGATGGCGAGCACGCGAGCGTCGGGCTGTCCGAAATGACGACCATGCTGACGATCATCGGTGACCGCCTTCCGTGCTATGCGCGCGTTCGCACGCTCGACAGCGCGCTGATCAACCATGCGTTGGAAGCAGGGGCGACAGGCGTCATCATCCCCAACGTCGATACCCCGGCGCAGGCGGAGGAATCAGTGCGCTGCGTTCGCACCTCCCGATGGTCGCGAGCCAAGGTGGTGGTACAGGCAGAGTCCGCCCAAGCGGTGCGGAATATCGAGGCCATCGTGCGAACACCGGGCATCGAATGGGTGCTCATTGGTCCACACGACCTGACGCGAAGCTTGGGGACTCCGGAGCGGTTCGATGATCCGGCGTATCTCGAGGCCGTCGCCAGCATTGAGTCGGCATGCCGCGGGGCAGGCGTTCCACTGGGCATCTTTGGAATGACCCCGGAACTGGTAGCGCCATACGAAGCCCGCGGATTCAGCTGGCTGCTGACGGGGATCAACCGGCCTGCCTGAAGGTCACCATTGCCCACGCAAACAGGCTTGTATGTCGGCGAGCAGACGACTGGCGCATCGTTCACTTACGGGATGCGGCCGAGAAGCTGGGCTCTTGGTCCGGCTTCGGTGTTCATACGGGCATCACGTTCGGAAGTACGCTCGGCTTCGTGGTGAACTACGACAAGAACACGCTGGGTGCTTCGGCGGGAGACACTGATCTTGGAAAGTGGCACCCTCTGGCCCGTCTCGGGTTCACTACCCAGCCCGCGTCTCGGCCACCGGATCACGCGTGTCGGTGGGGACAAGTTGGTGCCTGCTTGGCGGACGGTATGCGACAAATCCCAAGAGATGACCCAAAATGTGGGTTAGATTTCAGGATGACCAAATGCACGAGCGATACTCCAGAAGCCGGTTTTTCCGCCCTTGGCCTCGACCCACGCCTGCTCGATGCGCTGACCGCGCTGGGCTACGAGGAACCGACGCCGATCCAGCGTGCGGCGATACCTCCGCTCCGGGCGGGTCGCGATGTGCTCGCGGTGGCAGCCACCGGCACCGGCAAGACCGCCGCATTTGCGCTCCCGCTGCTCCATAACATCGACCCAACCCTGCCGCCGCGATCTCGCCTGGCCGCCCTGGTGCTGGTACCGACGCGCGAACTCGCCATGCAGGTGGCAGAGGCCATTCATCGGTATGGCAAGCCGTTTGGCGCGTCCGTGCTTTCGATTTACGGTGGCGCGCCAATGGAAACGCAGATTCGTTCGCTCAAGCGCGGCGTAGACGTGGTGATTGCGACGCCAGGGCGCGCGCTTGACCATATCCGGCGCAAGACGCTGCATCTCGACCACGTCAAGACGGTCATACTGGACGAAGCCGACGAGATGCTCGATATGGGATTTGCCGATGATCTCGAGGCTATCCTCAGCGCACTTCCGGCCAAGCGACAGACGGCGCTGTTCAGCGCCACGATTCCGGCGCGCATCACCGCGATTGCCAACTCGCATCTCGACAACCCGGAGGTGGTGCGGATTGCGCGGGCGGCCGTGGCGGCAGGCGAAACCGCGAAGGTTCGTCAGGTGGCATACATGGTGCCGCGCGCGCACAAGATGGCGGCGCTCGCGCGCATCCTCGACGTGGAAGCACCGGAGAGCGCCATCGTCTTCTGTCGTACGCGCACCGAAGTGGACCAGCTCACGGAATCACTGGCGGGCCGGGGATATCGCGCCGAGGCACTGCACGGCGGGTTGTCCCAGGACCAGCGTGACCGCGTGATGAAGCGATTTCGCGCCAAGGGAAGCGACCTGCTGATCGCCACCGACGTGGCTGCCCGTGGACTCGACGTGAAGCACGTGACGCACGTGGTGAACTTCGACGTCCCGTGGGAGTCGGATTCGTACGTGCACCGCATTGGCCGCACCGGTCGTGCCGGTCGCGAGGGCGTGGCGATTACGCTGGCCGAGCCACGCGAACATCGCTTGCTGCGCAACATCGAGGCCGCGACGAAACAGAAGATCGAGATTGGCACGGTGCCGACGGTTGCCGACCTGCGGACGCGACAGCTGGAGCAGTTGCGTGACCAGGTGGCTGCCTTGCTGAGCGCCGGGGAGCTCGACCGATACCGTCCGATCATCGAGCAACTCGCCGAAGACTACGACGTCATGGACATCGCGGCGGCCGCCATCCGGCTGGCCGCGCGCAAGGTGGAGAGCGAGAGCGCGCCGGATGAAATCCCGAACATGACCACACACGGAGGTGACCGGGATGCCCATACGCCGCGTCCGGCACGACAGGGGCGTCGCGAGTTCGCCGGCAAAGTGGGTGGCAAGGTGGCCAAGATCTACGTGGGCGCTGGTCGCAAGCTGAAAATCCGCCCGGGCGATATCGTGGGCGCCATCGCCGGCGAAGCCGGACTCGGGCTCGAGGAGATTGGCGCAGTGACGATCGGCGACCGGCATTCGATCGTGGAAGTGCCGGAGGACAAGGTTGAACACATCATTCGCGCGCTGTCGGCGAGCACCATCAAGGGGAAGAAGGTGCGAGTGCGGCGAGATCAGGCGTAGATCAGTGCTTCTCTCACGGAGACCGGAGCAGCACGGAGAGCACGAAGAACGGCAACAACTCTAAAGGGGCTGTGGCGGACAAGACTCTCCGCCATACCCCTCAAGTGTTTTGTCGTTCTCTGTGAATTTCGTGCTCCTCCGGTCTCCGTGAGATACAGCCGCAAATGACAGACGGGGCGCCGGTTGATCAAGTCGGCACCCCGTGCGTTGTCACTTCGGCTCAGTTGTATCCTACGCCATCACCATCGGTGCAGGAAACCAGAGTCCTGCGTCTCGGGCCAAGGCTGGTACCATGTCCGAAGCTGCCGCGAGGGCATCGAGAACGTGTTCCATGGTGAACGGAACAGCGATATCCTCGATGGCGTATCGGATCTCGTCATCCCTCCAATACGCATAGCCGATGCGTAAACGGTTTGCGTTGACTTCGTTAAGCCACGCACAGAGATCCTCGCTGAACGGCACCTCGGAGCACACAGTACCGAGGACCCTTACCACGGGCGGCTCTTCTTCCACCTGGATTCCCAGGGGAACGCCATCCACTCCAACCACGATCATCCCCGTCTCGTCGATCTTAAGTGTGCCCTCCGGCACATAGGGAGCGAGGCCAGCAAGGACTCGCTTGATGAGACTTTGTCGATCGGAACTGGAACGGCGATGCGTCGATGACTTGGACGGCGTCGAAGACCGCTTGGCTCGGGCTGGTTTCCTGCGCATCAACGGCATCGGAATCACCTCCCCGAAGTGGACGCAGGACCACCATGCACTGATTCAGGGAAAACGGGAATAGTGGATCATCCGACACCAGTGTGAGGTAATTCGGCGTGCTCTTGCCGTGCGCCATTTGACTCCAGCATAAGGCGTGCCTCGCGATGTCATCGCGAGCTCCATCGAGGGCTTCCGACAAAAATTCTCAACCTTCTCCTGCGGGAGTCGATACAGCATCACGACAGCGCGCTCAGTCCGCGTGACGAGCGAGGGCAGATTCACGGGTTCCTTTGGCGAATGCGACCCGTTCCCTATGGCTCCGAGTTCTTCCACTCCAACGATTTGCGGTGCCACGAAGCTGAGGTCACCGGCGCCACGCCACGCCACGCCGGATCGCTGGCGGTAAGCTGACCGTAAGCTCAGGGCCTCGCTCATCGGCGGATATCCATCGTCAAACGTGACGTCGGCTGCCGTCCCAGGCGAACTCCGTTTGATGATCTCGCGCATCTTGGCCTGTGTGCGAGGCAAAAGCGTCTGCCAGTTCACACTACCGCAGCCGGACGCCACGCGAGAGATTCTCGGGAGTCCCTTCCACCGAGCCCACCATGACGACCCGCCGCGACTTCGAAGCCCTGGCTCGCCAGCTTGACGACACCGGCGAGTTCAAGGTGTTGCGCCGGTTCGTTCCCCGTTCGTCCTATGGTGAGGTCGAGGGGGGCGAAGAGGCGCGTACCGCGCTCTTTGTCGACGTGGAGACGACGGGAATGCACTGGATGACCGATCGGATCATCGAGTTTGCCGGCGTGCCGTTTACGTTCGGCAAGGACAGCGGGCGCATCATCAATGTTGGCACTCCCGTCGTGTCGTTGGAAGATCCCGGGCGTCCCATGCCGCCGGAAATCGTGCGCCTGACGCACATCACGGACGAGATGGTCGCGGGCCAGCGCATCGACGACACCGAGGTGAAGACTCTCGCCGACAACGCGCAGCTGGTAATCGCGCACAACGCCAAGTTCGACCGACCATTCCTTGAGGTACGATTTCCCTGCTTCGAAGACAAACACTGGGCGTGTTCGATCAACGACGTGCCTTGGGATGCACATGGCATGGGGTCGGTGAAACTCGGCTGGCTCCTCATGGAGCACGCCGGGCGGTACTTCAGGGCGCACCGCGCCGAAGACGACTGCCTGGCGGCCATCCACATTCTCGCCACGCCGTTTGCCGACGATGGTTCGCTGCCCATGCAGCACTTGCTCGAGGCGAGCCGAAAGCATACGGTCTTGGTGCGCGCCGTCAATTCGCATTTTGACACCAAGGATCTGCTGAAGGCGCGCAACTACCAATGGGACAATGGCACACCGGATCGCGCCAAGGCGTGGCAGAAGGAAATCGCCGAGGAGACGCAGGAAGAGGAGCTTGCTTGGCTTCGGGAAACGATCTACAGGGGCAAGGGTGCACCGGAAACAAGGAAGCTCACGGCACGCACTCGTTATTCCGGGCGCCGCTAACGCAGCGCTCCCATGCCATTCGTGATCCGTTGATCTCCCTCTGCTTGGTTCTCGCTGTGCAGGCGGTCTTTACAACCGCGGGAGCACAGGCGGTGGTTCGTGATACGGCCACGTACGCGTCTCCGGCGCTTCGTGCAATCATCACCGAGGCTTCCCGGCTCAACCGGCGCGTCCCTCCCGGGCTTGACACTTACCGGGCCCAGATGGAAAGCGAGATTGTCATTGGCAGCCAACGCCCAGAACGTGGGGAGTTCCCGGTCTCCGTGGAACAGGTGGCCAGCGAATTGACGTGGAGCAGCACCGGAGTCTTCGAGCAACGGGTCACCGGATACCGCTCCCAGGCAGTGGGAATGCGGTTTGCATCCATCGGCTTCTTCAGGAATGCCTGGGCGGTGCCCTTCCTCTACGGCAACAGGCTGGCGCTGCTGTTCGGGCGGGACTCCAACCCACTTTGGCCGCCGGTGCGGGGCGCGCGCATTGAGCGGTCGACTGTGTATGCCATTCATCCGTTGGCGGAGGACCGTGAACGGGTCTACCGTTATCGCGGGGGCGATACGGTTCAGGTGCTTCGCGTCAACCACCGGGAGGTCCCGATTGTTCGAGTCGACGTCGAACCCCGCGATGATGTGCCCGGCGCCACCGTGCTCTTTACCGGCGAGGTTGACCTGGACGCCGGTCGCAAGCATGTCGTGCGCATGCGTGGTTACTTCGTGTACGTCAGTGGCCGAAAGCCCAGGCCCGATCCGCAGGCCATAGCCTTCGTGGACCTGGTGAACAGTGAAGTGGAATCCGGATACTGGTTGCCGTCGTACCAGCGCTTCGAGACACAGGCGACACCACCATTGATTGGCGACACACGCGCGGTGTTTCGCATCGTGTCACGATTCCGCAGCTACGAAATCACCGCTCGCGGCGGG
>DATCGU010000409.1:0-19759 GCA_036508735.1 Gemmatimonadaceae bacterium | reverse complement strand
TCGGCAACATGAAGGCCGATTCCCTGCGGTCCTACTTCGCTCTCGTGCATGCCTTCGTCGCGACGATGGTCGTGACGGTCCTCGCCGACAATCTCGGGGTCCTCTGGATCGCGATGGAAGGGACGACGATCACGTCGGCCGTCCTCGTCGGCTACCACGGCCATCAGCACGGTCTCGAGGCGGCGTGGAAGTACATCATCGTGACGACCATCGGCATCTCCTTCGGTCTCTTCGGCACGGTGCTCATCTATGCCGCCGCCGCCGCCGTCCACGTAGGCGCGGGCGCGGGCGCAATGAGCTGGTCGGCGATCATGAAGGTCGCGCCCACGCTCGACCCGGGGATCGTCCGGATCGGCTTCATCTTCGTGATGGTCGGCTACGGCACCAAGGCTGGTCTCGCGCCCATGCACCTCTGGCTGCCGGACGCCCACAGCCAGGCGCCCACGCCGGTCTCGGCGCTGCTGTCGGGCGTCCTCATCAAGTGCGCGCTTCTTGGAATCATCCGGTTTCAGACGATCGCTGCCGCCGCGTGCGGCCCGGCGTTCCCGGCGGAGATGCTGCTCGTCTTCGGACTCACCTCGATCGTCGTCGCGACGCCGTTCATCCTGGCTCAGCACGACCTCAAGCGCCTGCTCGGCTATCACAGCGTCGAGCATGTCGGGATCGTCGCGCTCGGTCTCGGCTTCGGCGGCCCCGTTGGAACCTACGGCGCCTTGCTGCACGTGGTGAACCACGGCGTCACCAAGGCCCTCGCGTTCTTCGCCGCCGGCAAAGCGATCGCCCGCTACGGCACGCGCGACATGCGGGTCATCCGCGGCCTGGTCGCTGTGGCGCCGATCGGTGCGACGCTCCTCATGCTCGCGGCGCTGTCGCTCGCCGGCGTGCCGCCGTTCTCGATCTTCGTGAGCGAGCTCATGGTGCTGCGCGCCGGAATCGGCCACGGTCACTGGGTGGCGATCGCGATCTTCCTCGCGATGGTCGTCGTCATCTTTGCCGGCCTGCTCCACCATGTGAGTGCGATGGCGTTCGGCGAGCCGACGGCGGCCGCGAGCCGGGAGCCCGAGTCCTGGTCGCCACTTCTCGGGATGATCGTGCTCGCGGCGATCATGATTCTGCTCGGCCTCACCATCCCCGCGAGCTTCGACAGGCTCCTCCGGCGCGCCACGGAGATCATCGTTGACTGACGCTGCCCTCACCAACGCGCTGCGGGCGTGCGCGGGCGGCTCCGTCGAGGCGCACGTCGGCCCGCGCCCATCGGACCTCACGGTGCGCCTCGGTCGCCCGGATGATCTTCCGGCGGCGGCTGCCGTGCTCATCGGACCGTTCGCGATGGCCCTGGCCACGGTCGTCGCAACCGACGAGACGACAACGCCGGACGGCGATCTGAAGGTGCGCTACGTCTTCGAGCCCACCGGCCCCGGCGCCCGCGCCCAGGTCGACCGGTTCGTGACCCTTCTGATCTCCGTGGACGCAGCGCGCCCGGAGGTGCCCTCCCTGACGAGGGCGGTCCCGGCCGCGAACTGGCACGAGCGCGAGATGCAGGACCTGTTCGGGATCGTCCCCGTCGGGCACCCCGATCCCCGCACGCTCGTGGTCCACGACGGGTGGCCGCAGGGCGTCTTCCCGCTTCGCAAGGCGTTCGATGGATCGCGTCGCGTTCCGGTCGAGCCCCTCGAGCCCAAGGGGGAGTTCCCGCACCTGGTCGGGGAAGGGGAGGGCGTCTTCGAGATCCCGGTCGGTCCGATTCACGCCGGCATCATCGAGCCTGGTCACTTCCGCTTCACGTCGGTCGGCGAGACCGTGCTCCATCTCGACGCGCGCCTCTTCTACACGCATCGCGGACTGGAGAAGCGCATGGAGGGGCTCTCGCCGCTCGATGCGTTCTACGTCGCCGAGCGTATCTGCGGGGTCTGCTCGGTCGCGCACGGCCTCGGGTACTGTGAGGCACTCGAGCAGATTGCCGGCGTCGACGTACCGCCGCGCGCCCGCCTCATCCGAAGTATCGCGCTGGAACTGGAGCGGCTGTACAACCACGTCGGCGATATTGGCAACATGTGCGCCGGCGCCGCGTTCCACTACGGCACCGCCACCGGCATGCGTTTGAAGGAGCGCCTCCAGCAGATGAACGAGCAGCTTGCCGGCAATCGCTTCCTCCGGGGTCTCGTGATCCCGGGTGGCGCGCACCTCGATCTCGCGGACGACCTGTGTCGGGCCCTCGGTGCGACGCTCCAGGAGACACTCGCCGGGCTCGACAATCTGATGGGGCGCATCGAAGCCAACCCGTCGGTCGTCGATCGCCTCGACGATACTGGCCTCCTCCAACATCAGGCTGCGCTGGATCTCGCCGTGGCCGGAGTGGCGGCTCGGGCGAGCGGCGTGGACCGAGACGCGCGGCGGGATCATCCTCACGGCGCGTTTGCGGGTCCGACGCCGCCCGACCTGCAGGTCGTGACCGTGTCGGAAGGCGACGCGATGGCCCGCATGACCGTTCGCGCGCTCGAGGCGCGGGAGTCGATCCGGCTCGTCGGCGAATTCATGCGGCGGCTCGAGCCGGGGCCGTTGCAGGTGGTCCTTTCAGAGCCGCTGCCGGGCGGACGGATCGGGATCTCCGCCATCGAGTCGGCGCGAGGCGAGGCGGTCCACTGGCTTCGCACCGACGCCGGCGGGCGCGTAGAGCGATACCACCTGCGGTCGCCGAGCTACCACAACTGGCCCGCCGTGGCCCTAGCCGCCGAGACGGCAATCGTCCCGGACTTCCCCTTAGTCAACAAGAGCTTCGAACTCTGCTACTCGTGCACGGATCGCTGATATGCTGCGGATCTTGGTGAACGCGCTTCGTACCGGGGTTGTCACGACCCGCTATCCCGCGGAGCCGAGCGTGCCGCCGGACCGCTTTCGTGGGGCGCCCGTGCTGCGTTCCGGCAGCGCTCAGCCTCCTCTCTCCATCTGCCCCACCGGCGCGCTCACGGAGCGTTTCGATACCGGCCGTCGCCACGTTGCTCTCGACCTCGCGCGGTGCGTGTTCTGTGGCCGCTGTGCAGAAGATCCGTGGACCGGGGCCGTCACCATGGGTCGCGACTTCGAGCTTGCGGCACGCTGCCGCGACGACATGCGGCTCGAGGTCGTGGCCGACGACTTTGCCGAACCAGCGGCGGGACCAGTCTCCGATCCGGATGCCGAGGCCGCCCGCGCCTCATCCGAGATCCACCGCGTGCTCGGCCGATCGCTGCACCTCCGCCACCTCGACGCGGGCTCCTGCAATGCCTGCGACTGGGAACTCACCGCCCTCCTGAACCCCGTGTACGACGTGCGCCGGCTCGGCATCGACTTCGTCGCCTCTCCACGCCATGCGGACGGAGTCATCGTTACCGGTTCAGTCACCCGCAACCTTGAGACCGCCGTCCGTCGCACGTTCGAGGCGGTCCCCGCGCCACGCATCGTGATCGCGGTGGGCGCTTGCGCTGCGTCCGGCGGCATTGTTGGGGAGGGATACGCCAGCGCCGGTGGCGTCGACCGCGTCATGCCGGTGGACGTCTACATTCCCGGCTGCCCGCCGCGCCCTGAGGCCATCCTGTTCGGGATCCTCGTTGCAGTCGGGCGTCTTGAAGGTCGCCGCCCGTCTCGCGTGCGCTGAGACGGCGCGAGGTCGCACATCATCCTGCGCGTCGCGCGCGCGCGTCGCCAGAGTTCAGACAGTATGTGCCGTTCGCGCGCGCGGAGGAAACCGGCGCTCGTCCAACCGCCCGAGCAAGCGCAGCAGGCCGTCGAGAATTGTCAGCGGATGCGGCGGGCAACCGGGGATGTAGAGGTCGACGGGTACCTGCGTATCCGCCCCCTGGTTCACCTCGGGATGCCCCGCAAAGAGCCCGCCTGAAATCGCGCACGCACCCACCGCGATGACGATCCTTGGTTCCGGGACGGCGTTCCACGTCTTTCTGAGCGCCAACTCCATGTTCCGCGTCACCGGTCCGGTAATCAGCAGTCCGTCGGCGTGGCGCGGTGAAGCCACGAACTGAATGCCGAAACGACCGAGATCCCATCCGATGGTGCCGAGAACGTTCGTGTCGGCTTCGCAGGCAGCGCAGCCTCCGGCGCTCACTTGTCGCAGGCGCAGCGAGCGGCCGAAGAGCCGGCGCAGCGTTTCGTCCAGCGCGTTGGCGAGTCGCAGCTCCTCGAGTCCCTTCCCCGCCTCTCCGCCAAGCACGAGGTCGGTTCGTGTTCGCGCCGCCAGGCGATGATCGCCCGTGTGCTGGATGGCGCCGCTGGGGCAGGTCTCGATACAGGCCGAGCAGAACACGCATTTACCGAGGTCAAGTGCGACCGCGTGGCCGGACACACGGGTGATCGCTTCGGTCGGACAGGCCGCGACGCAGTCGGCACAGCCCGCGACGCACCGCTCGGCCTCCACACGCAACGCCCCGCCGTGACGCTCGGGAAGCGCCGGTGCCGGGCCGTCGGGATACGACATCGTCTCGCAGCCGCGCTTCAATCGATGCAACAATGTGTCGACGACGAACATCGCGGGGGCGCCCTTGGCTAGAGATCGAAACCGCAGTAGGAGAGACTGAAGCTCTTGTTGCAGATCGGGAAGTCGGAAATCGCCGTGCCACGCATGGCGAGGGCAAGGCCCGGCCAGTTGTGGAACGACGGATCGGTGATCTTGTAGCGGCGGAACCGCCCGTCGGCATCGGTCAGCGCCACGTGACACACCTCACCGCGCCACCCTTCCACCAGCGCCACGGCGAGCGAGTCCCCCGCCGGCATCGGGATGTCCGCGGGAGCATCCGCCTCCGGCGGCACGACCAGCTGCTCCCGGACGAACTCGCCGGACCGCTGGATCTCCAGCGAGCGCACGCGTGCCCGGGCAAAGACGTCCCCGCCGGGCCAGACGACCACCGGAGCCTGGGCAAACCGGTGCCAACCGGCGGGATGATCGTAGCGCACGTCGCGCACCAGCCCACTCGCCCGCGCCGCCGGTCCCACCATCCCGATGGCGGCTGCCTGCGAGCGGTGCACGATGCCCACGTTCTCGAATCGGCTGCGCACCGAAGCCGCATCCCACAGCCACGCCAGCGCCTGCTCCACGTCGCCGAGGGCACGGGTGACGTCACGAAGCAACTGCGCCGCGCGCTCGTCGGAGACTTCCGGGCCCGCGGCGAAGGGCCGCACGATGCGCCGCCCAAAGCGGTTGCCGCACAGGGACGCCGTCAGGTTGAGGAAGTCGCCACGAAGCTTTCCGCACGCCGATGCCGTCGGCAGGAATGCCACGTCGCCGGCCAGCGCGCCGAGATCACCCGTATGATTGGCCAGCCGTTCGAACTCGAGCGCGATGGCCCGCAGCCACTGCGCGCGCAGCGGCGCCTCGCCCAGCGCGAGCGCCTCCATCACAGTCGCATACGCCGTGGCGTGTGCGACCGTCGCGTCGCCGGAGACGGTCTCCATCTGGTGCATCGTGCTGCGGTGCGGGCCACCGGCGAGTGCCGTCTCGACGCCGCGATGCTGGTAGCCGAGGGCGATCTCGAGATGAATCACTTCCTCGCCGGCGCACTGGAAACGGAAGTGTCCCGGTTCGATGATGCCGGCGTGCACGGGGCCGACCGCCACTTCGTGAATCTCGCCGCCTTCCACGCGGAAGAACTCGGCGTTGGCCGGCGCCTCGCCCGCGGACACGCGTACGGGCTTCAGCCACGGATGCCCCTCCGGGGCCAGATGGTGCTGCTCCCACACTTCGCGCTCGAACAGGTGCGCCTGCGGATGCGTCAGCGTCAGCGAGGGATATGAGCCGCGTACGGGCATGCTGCGACCGACGGCCAGCGTGTTGTCGGCGTCGAACGCGAGCACCGCGACGAGCCGCACGAATGCCCCGTCGCGTTCGGGCACGCCAAACCAGCTGCAGAGCCGCGCACCACGGTCGAGTTCCGCGGCCGTTCGTTGAACGAACTCGTCCGCCGGCCATTCGGGGATTTCGCGCCACGGCAGCGACGTGGCGTTGGGCAGGAGCGCGAAGACCGAGGCGTCGCTCATGGCGTGTGGTAGAGTTGGGCGACGGCGGCGGCCCACGATTCCCGCAGCACGTCGGGCGTGAAGAGTCCGAGCCACAACGACAACCCCAGCAGCAGGGCCGGCGGCGCCAGCGAGCCGACGGTCTCCACGAAGCGCCGGCTGGCGGCGACGGTGGCCGGGCGAGGCCTGCCGTCCACCACCGCGAAGACCACCCTGCCGAGGCCGAAGAACGCGAACAGCAGGCAGATGAGGAAGATCGCCACCGCCATGGTGTGCCCGGATGCGAGCGCCGCGCGCAGCACCAGCAGTTCACTGAAGAACGGCCCGAACGGTGGAGATGCGGTGACCGCGAACAAGCCCGCGACGAACAGGATCGACGAGCGCTTGGTCAGCGTCGCCATGCCACGCACCTCGTCGATGGACGCCGAGCCCGCGGCGCGCCGTATGTTGCCGGCGCTCAGGAAGAGCGAACCCTTGGTGAGGCCGTTGCTCCACACGTGGAAGAGGGCGGCATACACCCCGGCCGGGCCGAGCGACGCGCCGATGCTCAGGATCCCCATGTGCTCCACGCTCGAGTACGCCAGCATGCGCTTGAAGTCCCGCGTGCCCAGCAGGAAGAGCGCCGCCACCAGCATGGAGAAGAGCCCGATGGCCAGCAGCGTACGGTCGGCAATGGCGCCCGCACCGGCGGCGCCGACCACCGAGCGCACGCGCAGGATGGCCGTGAACGCCACCGAGGTGACGGCGCCCGCGAGCAGCGCACCGACGATGCCCGGCGCCTCGCCGTAGGCATCGGGTTTCCACGTGTGCATCGGCGCCAGCCCCATCTTGGTGCCGTAGCCAACCAGCAACAGCACCCACGCGATGAGCACCCAGGTCCGCGACAGCGCGGCCCCCTGCGCCGAGAGCGCGACGAAGGTCAGGTCCCCGCTGCCTCCGCCGTGCAGCGAGGCGTAGCCAAGGCAGAAACTTCCAAGGAGCGACAGCGCGATGCCGGTGCCGCCCACCAGCAGGTACTTCCATGTCGCCTCGAAGGCGCGTGGCGTGCCGTTGAAGTGCAGCAGGGGCACCGCCGCCAGCGTCACCGCTTCCGTCGCCACCCACAGCAGTCCGAGGTGCCGGGCCTGGTGACCGGCACTCAGCATGCCCATCACCGCCAGCAACACGGCAACGAACACCCGGTTGCCCCGTTCGTGGCGAATGCGCAGGTACGTGACGGCGTACACCGAACACGCAAAGAACAGCAGCGACACCGCCGGAAGCACGGCACGCGCCACCGCATCGAATCCCAGCCAGGCATCGGGCGCGACCACCGGAGGTCGCACAAGCAGCCAGAACGAGAGGACGAGGTGCACGCCACCGACCACCGGCAACAGCAGCGGCCGGCTGCGGTCGCTCCGCCAGAGCGCCGCCACCACCGCGCCGGCGAGCGGCACGAAGATGAGGAGGAGTTCCCTCATTCGTGGAGCGCCGTGAGCTTGCGGGTGTCCAGCGAGTCGAAGGCGCGCTGGATGCGGTCGACGATGATGCCGATCACGAAGATGCCCACGGTCAGGTCGAGAAGGACGCCCGCTTCGACGAGCAGCGGCGTCGAGGCGATGAGCAGGAGGCCGAACAGGTAGATGCCGTTCTCGAAGATCAGGTACCCGCAGACCTGCGAGATGGCCTTCACCCGGCCGATGAGGAGCACCAGTCCGGTCAGCATGGAGGCGAGCGCGCCGGGCACCAGGAGCGAGCGCGCGTGCTCCGGCAGCAGCGGCAGGGCGCGGGCGATCGCCACCGCTGCAATCGTCCCCCCGGCGCCGAGCAGGAGCGACGGCACGAACCCGATGAACGGTTCAATCTCGCGATCGATGTGCGCTGCCCGCATGGCGCGCTGCAGGAGTCCGGGAATCACCACGCCCTTGCCGATGGCCGTGGCCAGTGCCACCGCCGCGATCGGCCAGCCAAAATCGTGTTCCATGACCAACGGCAGCATTCCGAGGATCACGCCCTGCAGTGCCGTGGCGCGAATGATTGACGGCAGGCGGCTGCTGCCCAGGGCGACCAGGTTCAGGCCCATCGCCAGGCCGATGAGCAGGTTCAGGTTGAGCATCAGGCCGCTCCCTGCCACGCCACGAGCAGCGCGAACACGCAGAGGAGCACCGACGTCGTGAGCAGCAGCGGGACGCGCCGGAACGCAAACCGTGCCAGGAACGATCCCACGAGTCCCACGCCGATCGTCACGGCCAGCACGCCGGCCACCAGCACGAGCGACGCCACCAGCGGCGAGAAGGTCCCCATTGGCAGCACGGCCTGCGTGAGGAGCACCGTGAACAGCAGCAGCTTCATCGACGCCCCGTGCAGGATGACCGCGAGCGGCGGGCCGCTGTGATCCAGTACCATCACCTCGTGGATCATCGTCAGCTCGAGATGCGTGGCCGGATCGTCGAACGGCACCCGGCAGTTCTCGGCGAGGAGCACGGTGAACAACCCCACGGCCAGGAGCACCGCGCTCGTACCGACCGAAGGCGCCAGCATGGTGGACAGCGACACGCTGCCGGTCTGAACGCTCAGCGTGAGCATGGCGGCAATCATGGCCGCTTCGGCGAGAACGGCATAGCTGACCTCGCGCGCCGCACCCATGCCCTCGAAGGCCGATCCGGTCTCCATCGCCGCCCACGCGGTGGCGAATCGCGCCAGCGCCAGCAGGTAGAGCATCAGGATCACGTCGCCACGAAAGCTCAGCGTGGCCCCGGCCGGTCCGAGCGGCACCATGAGCGTCGCGACGGCCACCGCTACCCACGCCACCGCGGGCCCCACGATGAACGCCGGCGACGCCAGCACACTCATGACGACGCGCTTTCGCCACAAGCGCGCCAGATCGTAGTAGAGCTGCAGCACGGGCGGCCCCCGACGGCCGGCAACCCACGCCTTCACCTTGTTGATGATGCCGGGCAGCAGCGGGGCGAGCACGAGCCACAATGCGATTCGCGCGATGAGAGCAGCGATGGCCATCATCGGACTCCTGCCGCGAGAACCATCGCGCCCAGCGCGGCGAGTCCCGCAACCACGTACAGGATGTAGGCCTGCAGGCTGCCGTGTTGCAGCCGGCGCGCACCGCTCGCCACCTGCATGACCACCCCGCCCACGGGGGCAATCACCACGTCCAGCATCGTCTCGGGTATCCGTTCCAGGCGAAAGGACTTCGCGGGCATGAGGCCACGCGGCCGCCGCAGCACGAGCTGCGGTCGCAGGATCCACCGAAACCAGCCGACCATGATGGCGGCAAATGAGCCGCTGGAGTACTGCATCCGCGCCGTGGGCGCGGCATAGCCGCAATCCCAGGTCGGCGCGCGTCGAAGTCCGCCGGCCTGCATCATGCGCCACGCGCCCGAGCCCGCGAGTGCCAGCAGTGCCGCGAGCGCCAGTTGCGTGGCCCCGATCACGCGCAGCGGCGCGGGAACCGCAGTCGCCGCCCACGCGGGATGCCACGCCCCCACGGCCCGGGCGAGGGCCGGCCAGACCACCGTGGGCGCGAGCCCGAGGGCCAGGCACATCAACGCCAGGCCCAGCATTGGCCCGCGCATCGTCCATCCGCTCTCGTGGGCCTGCGCCGCGGGAGCGCTGCGTGGGGCGCCAAGAAAGACCATCGCGCCCGCCTTGACGAAGCTCGCGAGCGCCAAGGCACCGGCCGTGCCGAGGATGATGGCGGCCAGCATCGCGGCCCACGCCGACGCTCCCCTGCTCGCCACCGCGTCAAAGAGCCCAAGGTAGACGAGCCACTCGCTCACGAACCCGTTGAGGGGAGGCAGCCCGGCGACCGCGAGGCAGCCGATGGCAAAGAGCGACGCCGTCCATGGCAGCGTCCGCCAAAGTCCCCCCAGGCGGCTCATCTCCTTGGTGCCGGTCGCATGCAGGACCGAGCCGGCGCCAAAAAACAGGAGCCCCTTGAACAGGCCGTGGCTCCACACGTGGAGCAGCGCTCCGGCCAGCACCAGGCGGCCCCACGGCGCATCACCGTCGGTGATCGCCAGCAGGGCCCCGCCCAGTCCCACGAGGATGATGCCGACGTTCTCCACCGAACAGTAGGCCAGCAGCCTCTTCAGGTCGTTCTGGGCAAAGGCGAAGGAAATTCCCAGCAGGGCGCTCGTCGCCCCGAGGCTGGTCACCACCCAGCCCGCCGACGCCGGCATTGGCAGCCAGCCGCTGAACCGAAGAATGCCATACACGCCCATCTTGATGGCAACGCCCGACATGATCGCCGATACGTGACTGGGCGCGTTGGCGTGCGCCGACGGGAGCCAGACGTGCAGCGGAAACATGCCTGCCTTGACGCCGAAGCCGAACAGCGCCAGCCAGAACAGCGACTGCAGCCCCGCCTGCTCGCGCATCGGGCCCAGGTCCCAGCTTCCCGTGCGCGCGGCAAGCAACGCGAAGAACGCGAACAGCGCGAGCGTGCCCGTGTGGGACGCCGCCAGGTACAGCCACCCCGCAGCGCGCACCTCGGGGCGCCCCCGGTCGAGCGTGACCAGGAAGTAAGCGCAAATGGCAAAGGACTCCCACACGATGAGGAAGTGCAGGCCGTTCGACACGGTCAGCACCAGCACCATGCTCAACAGCAGCGCGCTCCACCACGCGCGTCCTCGCGGAGCCGACGCCGGGTAATGGTGATCCGACCAGTACTCCCGCGCGTACACGGCCCCGGCACTGCCCAGCACGCCGACGAGCGCGAGAAAAAGCGCGCTCAGGCCGTCGAGCCGAAGGTGCAGTGCCTCTCCCCCGATGCGGACCACGCTGCGCCACTCCCAGTCCGCGCTCCCGAACAACACGAGCAGCGCGGCGCCCAGCGCCGCGCTCCCCCCGACCACGGTGCACGCGAGCCAGGTCCGCGGCGCCCGGCGGCCCACGACAATGGCCAGCAGGAGGGTGCCGAGCGTCACTAGCAGGAGTGGTCCGGGCGTCACGAGGCGCCCGGGCGCGCGGTGGGTGCCGCCAGCTCATCGTCGAGGCTCGCCACCGCGCGAAAGATCTCGTCGTCCGTGGCTCCGGCTATCAGCAGGTCGCGCACGGGGCCGCGGCTCAGCAGCCGGCTCAACCGGCCCAGCAGGTCAAGATGCGCGCGCGGCGACGGCGCGATGAAAAAGAAGAGGCGCGTGACCTCGATGCCGTCCGCTGGCGGCTCGCTCAGCCGCATCCCCTCACGCAGGAACAGGAGCGCGATGGTCCCGGCGTCGCGACCCAGCGCCACGCGGGCGCTCGGGTGCGGTACGGCGAATCCTCCACCCACCGGCGCCGCCGTGACTCCTCCCGGTACCCGCAGCCGCTGCGCGAGCAGTTGACGCACCGACGGCGTGGTTCTCGGCAGCGCCGACACGACGCGGTCAAATACGTCGCCGACGTCGGCCGCCGCAACATTGCGCCAGATGCCGCCGATGCGCAGTAGCGGCTCGAGCCGGATGCCGGTGGCAAAGACGGAAAGCTCGGGCGCGAGGAATCCGGCCTGCGACGAAAGGCCGCGGTTGGCCGCCCACTGCGCCACCTGCGCCCGGTCGAACAGCAGGCGCCCACGGTCGCGCATGTGCGGGAGTCCCTCGTCGTGGATCCAGCCCTCCACCACGCCCTCGGCCACGCCGAATGACTCTGCGATCTGTATGAGATTCAGGAACATTGCAAGGCAACGATGAGAAGAAAAGCAGGTCCCGCGCTCGCCACGCGCGCGTAGCCGCTCGGTCCGGCAGGGGCGCTCACGCCCGCACTCCAACCAGCACCACCGCCGTCAGCAACGCGACGCCGATGAGCAGGTACAACAGGTACGCCTGCACGCGCCCGTGCTGCAACCGACGGGCCGCCACGGCCGAGCGCATCACCACGGCATACATCGGCTCGACGATGCGTTCGAGCACCGTTTCCGGCGTGTGCTCCTCGTAGCTCGCGGCACGAGGGAAAAGATCCACCGGCCGCGATGAATGCTGCACCGGACGCAGGATGAACGCGAACCACCCAGTGATGATACTCGCAAACGAGCCCGCCGTGTACTGCATGCGGGCCGTGGGTCGGGCGTAACCGCAGTCCCACGTCGGCGCCAGCGACATTCCCTGCCGGCGAACCTGCTTCCACAGCGCCCAGATGGCGAAGGCCGCCAGCACCGCCACCGCCGCCTGCACCCGGCCGAGCGTGACCAACGAGGCGGGTGCGACGGCCCCCGCCCACTCCGGATGCCACGTGCCCACGACGAGAGTGACGGCCGGCCAGACGGCGATCGGCGCGAGGCCGATCACGACACACGCGAGCGCCAGCACCATCATCGGGATGCGCATCCTGAGCCCGCTCTCGTGCGCGAGCGCCGCCGCGGCGGAGCGCGGTGCGCCAAGAAAGACCACGCCGCACACCTTGACGAAGCAGGCCAGCGCGAGCGCACCGGTCATCGCGAGCAGGATCGCCGCCGGGATCGCCCCCCAAACGGAAACCCCGCGCGACATCGTGGCCCCGAAGAGTCCGAGGAAGACGAGCCATTCGCTGACGAAGCCATTGAGCGGCGGCAGTCCGCAGATGGCCACCGCCCCCAGGGCGAAGAGGCCCGTCGTCCAGGGCATCGTACGCCATAAGCCGCCCAGGCGGCTCATCTCCCGTGTTCCCGTGGCGTGCACCACCGAGCCGGCGCCGAGGAACAGCAGCCCCTTGAACAGTCCGTGATTCCAGACGTGCAGCAGCCCTCCGGCCAGTGCAAGGCGACCCCACGTCGGATGGCCCTGCTCCGTCGCCACGAGCGCAAAGCCCAGGCCGATCAGGATGATCCCCACGTTCTCGACACTGTGGTACGCGAGCAGGCGCTTGAGATCGTGCTGGCCGAGCGCGAAGGCGACGCCGAACACCGCGCTCGAGGCTCCCAGCACGGCAAGTACCCAGCCGGCACCCGGCGGCGTCGGCAGCCAGCCCGTAAAACGCACCAAGCCATAGATGCCGATCTTGATGGCGACACCGGACATCATGGCCGACACATGGCTTGGCGCATTTGCATGGGCTGTCGGAAGCCAGATGTGCAGCGGAAAGACGCCACCCTTGATGCCGAAGCTCAGCAGCATGAGCCAGAACAGCGGGGCAAGCTCCGCATGGCCGCGCATCGGTCCGAGATCCCAGCTGCCGGTGCGGACTTGCAGCAGGGCGAAGAACGCGAACAACAGGAGCACCGACACGTGCGAAACCGCGAGGTACAACCACCCGGCGCGGCGCACCTCGGGATTGGCACGGTCCAGCGTGATCAGGAAATACGCACTGATCGTGAATACCTCCCAACCGATGAGAAAGTGGAGGCCGTTGGACGCGAGCAACACCACGCCCATGCTCAACACCAGCGTGTTCCACCACCGGCGGCCGGCGCGTGCCGTGGACGGATGCGATCCATCGGTCCAGTACTCGCTCGCATACAGCGCACCGGCGCCGGCGATGACGCACAACAGCGCCAGGAACAGCGCGCTGATGCCGTCGAGCCGCAGGTGCAACAGCTCGCCGCCCACGCGGAACGCACTCCACCACTCCCACTCGCCCCCACCCGAGAGAACGCGGATGGCCGACGCCAGCCCGGCAGCCACGCCCGCCAGCGTCGCGGCGAGCCACACGCGAGGCGCCGCACGACCGGCCAGGATGCCCACGATCAGGCTGGTCGCCGCCGCCGACACCAGGAGTCCCATGGTCATCAGGACGCGCTCGCCTGGTGAACGTCAGCTGACCTGGGCATCCGTCGCGGAATCTCCTCGAAGGTGTACGAAATGACCGCGACCACGCCGGCCAGAGGGGAACGGATGGTGGTGGTGACGTTCCGTTCAATACAATGTGTTGCGCTGGCCACTGCTCAGTCAACGCAAACGGGAACGGGATTTACCGCTCCGGTCCCAGACTCACCACCGTCTGCAACTCCGGCCGGAAATACTCGGCGCACACGGCGCCCGCCGTTTCCGCATCGATGTCCTCGATGAGTTGCAGCACTTCGTCGAGCGTCAGGAACGGCTCGCGATACAGCTCCACCGAGGCCGCGCGATACATGCGCGCGGCCGAACTTTCCATCGCCAGCGTGATCTGCCCCTTCAGCTGCTGCTTTCCCTGGGCCAGCTCGGCCTCGGGAATTCCGTCATCCACCAGGCGCTGCAGTTCACCCTGTACCGCCGCCAGGGCCTGCTCCCTCGTCTCGGGCGCCGTGCCCACGTAGACGCCGTGCGTCCCCATCTGCGTGTGGAAGCTCTGGAACGTGTACACGCTGTAGGCCAGGCCGAGCTCCTCGCGCACCTTCTGGAACAGGCGCGAGCTCATGCCGCCGCCGAGCAGCGTGTCGACGAGCATCAGCGCATGTCGCCGCGGGTCGCGGTGCGGCACCGTCGGCGACCCGAGGACGATGTGGCACTGCGCCCCCTCGCGCGTCACGTGCCGCACCAGTGGCGCCGCCGCCGCCGACGGCAACTCGGCGATGGGCGCATCGTCGCCTCGCGGCAAATCGGTCCACCCGGTGGAAGCGAGCACCGCCAGCAGTTGCTCGTGCGTCACGTTGCCCGAGGCGGCGACCACCACGTGCGGCGGGTGATAGGCCCGCGCGTGCAGCGCGCGCAGGTCGTCCAGTTTCAACGCCGCCACCGAGTCACGCGTGCCGAGGATCGAGTACCCCATGGGATGATTTCCCCATTGCGACGCGTTCTGGAGTTCGAACACCAGGTCGTCGGGGGTGTCTTCCATCATCGAGATTTCCTCGAGCACCACCTTCCGCTCGAGGCGCAGGTCTTCCTCGCGCAACAGCGGACGGAACATCAGGTCGGCCACCACGTCGGCCGCCTCGCTCAGGTGCTCGTCGAGCACCCGGGCCTGGAACGACGTGTGCTCGCGCGATGTGTAGGCATCCAGCGAACCGCCCAGTGCCTCGAGCGCCAGGGCCAGCTGGTGCGCACTGCGCTGGGCCGTCCCCTTGAACACCATGTGCTCGAGCAGGTGCGACACGCCCATGACCTCGCGCGGCTCGTGCACCGATGCCGAGCGCACCCAGGCCCCAAAAGCAGCTGACCGCACTCCCGGATAGAACTCCGAGACCACGGTCAGTCCATTGGCCAGCACGGTGCGCTGCACCCCCGTCTCAGGGGCGGGGGTGCGCACGGCCACTACTTGCGGGGTCCGCGACCGCCGCGACCGCCGCGATCGCCGCCATCCCTGCGCGGCCGCTCGGAACGGGCACTCCGGTGGTCCTCCGCCCCTTCAGCAACCGGGGCGCTCGGGGCACCCTCGGTCGTCGCGTAGGCGTCCCCCTCGGGAGCCGCCACCACCGGACCCGCTTCGCCGGCGTTGGGCTTCGGCAGCAGCGCCTTCATGGAGAGGCGCAGGCGGCCGCGCTCGTCGCGCTCCACCAGCTTCACCATCACGCGCTCACCCTTCTTCACCACGTCCTCGGGCTTCTCCACGCGCGTGTGGCGCATCTCCGAGACGTGCAGCAGCGCTTCGGTGCCGGGCATGATCTCGATGAAGGCGCCGAACGCCGTGACGCTCTTCACGGTGCCCTCGTACGTCAGGCCGACTTCCGGCTCGGCGGTGATCGCCGCCACCATCTGGCGCGCGCGCTCCATCGCCTCGCCGCCCACCGCGGCGATCGTCACCAGGCCGGCGTCGTCCACCGTCAGTTCGGCACCCGTCTCTTCCTGGATGCCGCGGATCGTCTTGCCCTTCGGGCCAATGAGGTCGCCGATCTTCTCGGGGTTGATGCTCATCGTCACGATGCGCGGCGCCCACTTCGACAGCTCCGGACGCACGGCGTCGAGCGCCTTGGCCATTTCCCCGAGGATGTGCAGGCGGCCAATCTTGGCCTGGGCCAGCGCCTCGGTCATGATCTTGAGCTCGAGCCCCTGGATCTTGATGTCCATCTGGATCGACGTGATGCCGTCCTTCGTGCCCGCCACCTTGAAGTCCATGTCGCCGAGGTGGTCTTCGGTGCCGAGGATGTCAGTGAGGATCGCGTACTTCTTCCCTTCCTTGATCAGGCCCATCGCCACGCCGGCCACCGCGCCCTTCAGCGGGATGCCCGCGTCGAAGCACGACAGCGAGCCACCGCACACCGAGGCCATCGACGACGAGCCGTTGGACTCGAGCACGTCGGACACGATGCGGATGGTGTACGGGAACTCCTCGAACGGCGGCAGCACGCCCTGGATGGCGCGCTCGGCCAGGTTGCCGTGGCCGATTTCGCGGCGGCTGGTGCCGCGCATCATCTTCACTTCGCCCGTGCAGAACGGCGGGAAGTTGTAGTGCAGCATGAAGGCCTTGGTGGTCTCCTTGACCTCGTCGATGGAGTCCATGCGCTGCACGTCGCGCGCGGTGCCGAGCGTCGCGGCCACCAGGGCCTGCGTCTGGCCGCGCGTGAACAGCGCCGACCCATGGGCGCGCGGCAGCACGCCGCAGTCGATGGAGATTGGGCGCACTTCGGTGGGCTTTCTTCCGTCGACGCGGAGCCCCGTCTCGAGCAGCTGCTCGCGCAGGGCGTTGTACTCGAGGTCGCCCAGCACGCTGCTGGCAAACGGCAGCTGCTCCGGCGTGAGCACCGTCGCCATCTCATCCTTGACCGCGTGCTTCACCGCTTCCACGGCCTGGATGCGCGTGTGCTTGTCCTTCTGGTTGATGGCCGCGACGATGCGGGCCTTGGCCGCCTTCGTCACCGTCTTCACCACGTCGGCCGGCGTCTCGTTCTTGCTCCACTCCATCTTCTCGACGGTGAGCTTCGAGAGCAGCTCTTGCTGCATCGAGATCAGTTCCTTGATGCCCGTCTGGGCGATCTCGAGTCCCTTGATGACGTCATCCTCGCCGATCTCCAGCGCGCCGCCCTCGACCATCATGATCGAGTCCTGCGAGCCGGCGACGACGAGGTCCATGTCGGAGAACTCGAGCGCCTGGAACGTCGGGTTGAGCACCCACTTGTCTTCCACGCGGCCCACGCGCACGCTGGCGATCGGGCCGCCCCACGGGATCTTCGACGCGCTCAGCGCAAAGGACGTGGCCACGAGGCCGAGCACGTCGGCGTCGTTCTCCTGGTCCGCCGAGATGACGTAGATGAAGACCTGGACCTCGTTCTGGAAGCCCTCGGGGAACAGCGGCCGGATGGAGCGGTCGATGATGCGGCACGAGAGGATCTCCTCGTCGCGCGGGCGCCCTTCACGCTTGATGAACCCGCCCGGGATCTTGCCGGCGGCGTACGTCTTTTCCTTGTACTCGACGGTCAGCGGGAAGAACGGAAGCGAGCTCCGCTTGTCGCTGACGGTGACGGCCGCGAGGACCATCGTCTCGCCGAACGTGATGAGCGCCGATCCGGCGGCCTGCTTGGCCATGCGGCCCGTCTCGATGACCAGGCGGCGGCCGGCGAACGTCCGTTCAATGCGATGCATCATGATGTTGTGTCTCGGTAGAACACAAAACGCGCGGGCCGCCGTGTATGCGTCCGCGCGAAGTGTGTTGCGTGATTCTTAGTAACGCAGACCCAGGTCTGCGATGAGCTTCCGGTATCCGTCCACGTCCGTGCGCTTGAGATAATCAAGCAGACGACGTCGCGTGCCAACCATCTTCAGGAGGCCGCGACGGCCGTGGTGGTCCTTGGCATGCAGACGGAAGTGATCGGTCAGGTAGATGATCCGTTCCGTAAGAATGCCGACCTGAACGTGGGACGATCCGGTGTCGGTCTCGTGGCGGCGATTCTTCGTGATCGCCGGTGTCTTGTCGAAAGCCATTATCCTGGGTCTCTGCGTACTTCGGTAATTAGGGCCATTCCGTTATAGCAGATGAAGTTACACGGCCTCAGCGCATATGTAAAGCCCCCGACTGCTCGGGAAGGGTGCGGGGTGAAGCGAGCCCCTGCACTCCTCACTCTTCTCGCGTGGCAACTCAGCGGAAGAGAGCCACCAGATCGTTGAACATCACCACCGCAAACAACGCCGCGATGGCCGCGAGCCCCACGCGCATCACGTTCTCCCGCGTCCGGAGGCTGAACGGTGAACCCTTGGCCGACTCGGCGATCACCATCAGCACCTGGCCGCCATCGAGAATGGGGATGGGCAGGAGGTTCAGGATCGCCAGGTTGATGCTCAAGAAGGCCACCAGCGCCCACACGGACTCCAGGCCGGATCGCGCCGCGGCCACCGACGTGCGGACGATTCCCACCGGCCCGGCCAGGTTCTTCACCGAGATCGTGCCACGCAACAGGCCGCCCAACACTCCCACCACCGATCGGCCCATGGACCACGTGGCGTTCCAGCCGGCGCCAGTCGCCGCCAACGGCCCCAGCCGCTCGCGCTCCAGCTTGTTCTTCGGCAGCGCCCCCACCCGCCCCACCGTCATGGCCTTGCCCGTGTTGGGGTCGGCGCCCGGCTGGGCCACCGGCGTCATGGTGAGCACGAGCGGCGCGCCGTTCCGCGCCACGTCGAACCTTACGGGCTTGCCCGCCGACGCCGAGATGGTGGTCAGCATGTCGTTCCACGCGCGCACCTTCACGCCATTGATCGCCACGATCGAGTCGCCCTGCTGCAGACCGGCCTGCGCCGCCGGCATCCCGACGACCACCGAGTCGATCACCGCCGGCACGTACGCACGACCGTAGTACGCAAACACGCCCGTCGAAACGACCAGCGTCAGCACGATGTTCATCGTGACGCCCGCCAGCATGATCACCACCCGCGCCCACAGCGGCTTGCTCTCGAACCAACGGTTCGCCGGCACCGGCAAGGGTCCGAACGGAACCATGGCGTTTTCATCCCAGTCCTTCGGCTTGGCCACTGCCCCTGCACCCTGCACTTCACTGTGCCCCTTCGCTGTGCCCTCTGGGGATCCTCCCCCCTCGATGAGAGCCATCGTCTCGTCGTCACGCGAGGCCATGCGCACGTAGCCGCCCAGCGGGAGCGCGGCCAGCACGTACTCGGTCTCGCCATGGCGCTTCTTCCACAAAGCCGGCCCGAAGCCCACCGAGAAGCGCGGCGCATACACGCCCGTCCACTTGGCGGCGAGGAAGTGTCCCAGTTCGTGAATGAAGACCACGAGCCCGAGTACGAGAATTGGGGCGAGCCAAGCTAGCATCCGTACTTCTCCCTGACCGTGCGCCGTGCCGCAGCATCGGCGTGCCATAATGCTTCCAGGCTGCCGCCGGCGAGCCCGGCGTGCCGTTCCAGCGCCTCTGCGATCGAATCGGCGATCGCGCCAAATGCAATGGTTCCTTCCAGGAACAGCGCCACCGCCTGCTCATTGGCGCCGTTGAACACCGCCGCCGCCGCCCCACCAGCGCGCCCGGCGGCTACGCCGAGCGCCAGGCACGGAAACGCGTCGTTGCGCACCGCCTCGAACGTCAGGCGTCCGGCGGCCAGGGGGTCGAACACGGGCACTCCGCTGTCTTCCAGCCGGTCCGGATGCGTGAGTGCGTACAGGATGGGGAGTTCCATCGAGGGAACCCCCAGTTGCGCCAGGACGCTGCCATCGCGGAACTCGACCATCGAGTGCACGATGCTCTGTGGATGCACCACCACTTCGATCTGGTCATACCCCAGCCCGAACAGGAAGTGCGCTTCGATGACCTCCAGCGCCTTGTTGGCCAGGCTGGCACTGTCCACCGTGATCTTTCGGCCCATCGTCCACGTGGGGTGCTTGAGCGCATCGCGCACGGTGGCCGCGCGCACTTGCTCCGTGTTCCATTCGCGGAACGGGCCACCCGAGGCAGTGATCACCAGCCGGCGCACGTCGGCCGTGGTACGCCCGGCGTGGCACTGCAGGATGGCCG
>DATCGU010000408.1:0-9914 GCA_036508735.1 Gemmatimonadaceae bacterium | reverse complement strand
CGGCTGCAAGCGATGCGGGTGGCCGACGCGGCGCAGGCCGAGCGCGAGAGGGCGAGCGCCCTGGCTGCGCTCCTCGGTGAGGGAGGGGAAGGGGGCGAGCATTACGATTCGATGAAAGGTGGCTGAAGACGCACCGGTTTTGCCTTGACACCATCCTCCAACTACCATAGTCTCAATCGCTTATGACTTCTGTTCGAGAGAAACGGTTTGCCGGTCCAGTGATGTGGTGGGGCGCGGCGTTGGTAACGCTGGCGCTCGGCTACGCCGACTTGGTGCGCGGAGGGGAGACGGTGGCGCCCATTCTGCTCGTTCTGGGGTACTGTGTTCTGGTGCCTCGGGCGATCTTGGCCCGGTAGCCGTGATGTTTGCGGCGGGTGTTCCGGGCGAATAGCTCAGTTGGTTAGAGCACCTGCCTTACACGCAGGGTGTCGGGGGTTCGAGTCCCTCTTCGCCCATTCGTCAATGGATGTTTCGAGTTCGGTGCGGATGGCACCTGGTCCGTTCCGGTTGGCAGAATTCAACCAATGCAGGAGATGACTGTGAAGGCTCGGCTTCGCTCCGCCCGTTCAATTGTCGCGGTGACCGTCCTGTTCCTCGGGGCCACTCCGGTGGCTTCGGTCGCGCAGGCCACGCGTACGCCGAACCCAAACGCGCCGCGGCTGGTCGTCGGCACCTTCCGGAGCAACGACAAGAAATTGTCAGCGGAGGCGTCCGAGGAACTGCGCAGTCGCCTCAACGCTGACATCCCGATGCGGCAGCTGACGGTGCTCTCGTCGGCCGACTACAAGACGGTTGTCGAACAGTCCGGTTATCCGTACGACGAAGCGCTCACGTCGGGCGACCTGAACAGCCTGGCGAAGCTGCTGCGGACGGATGAGTACATGGAGGGGACGGTGGAGAAGACCGCCACCGGATACAAGCTCACAGCGGTGCTCGTGCTGACGCGCGACATGCAGCTGTCGCAGCCGCTGCCGGTTGCCGAAGGCGACAAGTTGTCGCGCGCGGCCGCGCTGCTGTCCAAGAGCGTGCAGGATGCGCGCAAGCAGATCGAGTTCGAGAAGAAGTGCAACATGGCGGGCCGTGACAACAAGCCGGCGGATGCCCTTGCCGCGGCACGTGCCGGAGTGGCCGCGTACCCGCAAGGCACCTTGGTGCGCCTGTGCGAACTGCAGGTGCGCGCCGGTTACAAGCAGCCTCCCGACTCGGTGATCGCGGCCGCGCTCGAGGTGCTCAAGTACGATCCCAGGAGCAAACTGGCGCTGACGAGCGCGGCGGCGGCGTACAAGGAGAAGGGCGACAAGGACAAGGCCACCGAGGTCCTCATCCAGTTGCTGGCCACCGACCCGTCGAACACGCGCCTGGTGGACGAGGTGGTGAATTCGCTGGCCGCGAGCGGCAAGTCGGCGATGGCCAAGCCGATCATTTCGCAGGCCATCAAGGACAACCCGGGCGACGTGCGGTTGATGAGGCTCGGGTTCCTCATCTATCTCGATGCCAAGGACTACAAGAACGGCACGGCGCTGGGCGAGGAGATGGTGAAGATCGACACCACGCTCGCCGACACGGCGTTCTTCCAGAAGATGGCTGCGGCGTATGACAGCGACAGTTCGTTCGCGAAGGCGGCGGAGGTCGCCTCGCGCGGCGTGGCGAAGTTCCCGTCGAACATTGCCCTGATGACGATCGTCGGACAGGAACAGCTCAAGGGCGGGCAACAGCAGCAGGCCATCGCGACCTTCCGGAAGATCCTGGCGATCAACCCGAAAGAGCCAAACGTGCGCATGCTGATTGCCCGCACCTACGACGAGATGCAGCAGCCGGACAGTGCGTTCCGCGCGCTGCACGAGGCCAAGGCGGCAGGCGAGGATGCCCAAGCGGTGGGTGGATACGCCTTGACCATCGGGAATCGCCTGTTCAAGCTTGGCGGCGAGGCGTTCAACAAGTCGCAGGCCAGCAAGACGTCGGAAGACTATCGTGCGGCAATCGATGCCAACCTCAAGGTGCTGCCGTGGGTGAAGTTCGCCGACTCGACACTCACGTCGGTGGACAACAAGAACAGCGCGGGCTTCCTGATGGCGGTGTCGGCCTTCTACGTCTCGGCGGCGGCGCTGACCGACGCACCCAAGACGAAGTCGTGCGAACTGGCGAAGATCGGGCAGGACAACATCATGATTGCCACCATGAACATGAACCGTGGCGGCAAGGTCGCACCGGCAGTTGTCTCCCAGCTGATGCCGATCCTCCCGAATCTCATGACCAGCGCCGATCAGATGGTGAAGCAGTACTGCAAGTAACGGAACGCGAGAGCGCGAGAGCGCGAGAACGGGCGGCCGACTGGCCGCCCGTTCTTGCGTCTCGGCGTGACGGCGAGGACAGTGACGAAGAGAAGCTGTACGCTCTACGCTGTACGTTCTAAGCTGTACGTAGCTGATAGCGTATGGCGTAGAGCGTATAGCCTACAGCTTCGTTTCCCCCCGAATGCCTGCTTCGTCAAGAGACTGTCTCCCGCTACCTGCCTTGTAGAGTGACCTCCCGCTTCGATTCCGCCTATCACGCACCGGTGCTGGTGGACGAGATCCTTGATCTCTTCGCCGGCGCGACGCGCGCGCTCGATTGCACGCTGGGCGGGGGCGGCCATAGCGCCGCCATGCTCGACGCCGGCTTCCGCTCCGTCACCGGCATCGATCGCGACCCGGCGGCCATCGCCGAGGCCTCGGTGCGCCTGCGCACGGCCATCGACGCCGGTCGATTCAGCGTCGTGCACGGGAACTACGCCGATGCCGAGCGGCTGCTGCCACCGACGGCAACGTGGGACGCCATCCTCCTCGACCTCGGTGTGTCGTCGCACCAGCTCGACGACGCGTCGCGCGGCTTTTCGTTCCGGGAAGGGGCACCGCTCGGCATGGCGATGGGCGGAACAGCGGCGTCGGCCGCCGTGTTCCTCAATGAAGCCGGCATCGACGAACTGACCCGTGTGTTCAAGGAGTACGGCGACGAACCCAAAGCTGGCCGGCTCTCGCGTGAGGTCGACCGTCGGCGCGGCCACCGCCCGTTCGTGACGAGCGATGACCTGGTGGGGGCCATTCGCGCCGTGCTCGGAGCGCGCAGCGGGCCGGGAGACTTCGCCCGCCTCTTTCAGGCAGTCCGCATTGCCGTCAATGACGAGCTGGGCGCCCTGTCGCGCGCGCTGCCGGTGCTGCGTGACCGACTGGCGCCCCGGGGCGTCCTCGCAGTGATCGCCTACCACTCCGGAGAGGACCGGCTCGTGAAGCTGGCCTTTCGGGAGTGGGCATCGTCGTGTATCTGCCCGCCCAAACTACCCGTGTGCATGTGCCGAGGGCGTCCGCTGGGCGCCCTGATCACCCGCAAGCCAATCACCGCCTCGGAGACCGAGGTGGCGCACAACGTGCGCGCACGCAGCGCGCACCTGCGGGCGTTCCGGCGGGAGGACTGAGCCGGTGAGGGGGCGCACCATCGTCTTCGCCTCGCTCGCCGGCTTCGTGGTGCTCACCACGGGCGTCGTCTGGCGCCGCAGCCTGGGCGTGACGCGCGCCCGCGTCATCGAGAAGCTGGCGATCCGCCGCTCGGCGCTCTCCGCGCAGCGCGCCAAGCTCGATGGCGATATTCGCGAAGCCGGCAGCATGGAGCACCTGGGACGCGTCGCCGAGGAACAGCTGCACATGCGCGTGCCGAGCGACAGCGTGGTGGTCACCCTCCAGCGTCCGTCCGGTGTCACTGTTCGCTGATCGTCCGCGCATCATTCACGGCGCGCTCGTCATATTCGCGCTCGCCGTCGTCGGTCGTGCCGCCAAGGTGCAATTGCTTGACGGCGCGCGCTGGACGGCCCGGGCGCGCGACCAGCAGGTGGCGGCGTCGCCGCTGCCTGCCCCGCGCGGCACCATTCGCGATGCGCGGGGCGACGTGCTGGTGGAAAGTCGCGAGATGGTGCGGCTGCGCGTGGCACCCCGGGAAGTGAAGAATCGCGACCAGCTGGGCAAGCTGATGGCCCGCGCCGGCGTGGTCGCGGCGTGGGTGTCGCGCGCGACCGACACCACCAACAAGTGGGTCGAGATTCCCGGCCTCTTCCTCCCCACCGACGTGGCGATGATCACGGCGACCCGCGGTGTGCATCCGGAGCCGGTGCTGAACCGCGTGGCGCCACCCTCCGAGGGACTGCGGCGCATCATCGGGCGTACGGCCGATGGTGGCGTTGCCGTGGATGGCGTGGAACTCGCCCTCGACGGATTGCTGCGCGGCGAGGCGGGACGGGCGACGCTGCTGAAGGACAGCAAGGGGCGCCTCTTCGCCTCGCCCTCCGAGGACGGCTCGGCGGCGCGACCCGGGCACAGCGTGACCCTGACCATCAACGCGGGGCTGCAGGACATTGCCGAACGTGCGCTGGGCGATGCCGTCACGAAGATGGGCGCCGAGGGGGGCGACATCGTCATCCTCGATTCGCAGTCGGGCGAGATTCGCGCGCTGGCAAGCCGGCGCACCGACCCGCGGGCAACCGCGGCGACGGCGCTCACCGAACCGTACGAGCCGGGATCGACTCTCAAGCCGTTCATTGCCGCCGCGCTGCTCGAGCGCGGTCGCGCCCGCGTGGACGAGGTGATGAACGTGCACGGCGGCAAGTGGATCTTCAACGGCCGCACCTTCGAGGACGAGCACAAGGCGCCGTCCTTCACACTGGCCGACGTCATTCGCTTCTCCAGCAACATCGGCATCGTGCAGTTCGCCCAGCGGCTGACGCCGCGCGAACAGTACGAGGTGCTGCGGGACGCGGGATTCGGCGCGCCCACCGGCACCACCTACCCGTCGGAATCGCCGGGGCGCCTGGCACCGCCGGCCCGGTGGACGCCATTGACGGCGGCCTCGCTGGCCATGGGGTACGAGATCATGGTCACGCCCCTGCAACTGGCGACGGCCTACGCCGCCATCGCCAACGGCGGTGAACTGCTGCAACCCGCGCTCATCAGGGAAATTCACTCCGCCGACGGCACGCTCGAGTTCCGTCACGAACGGCGCGTGGTGCGCCGCCTCATGTCGCCCGAGATCGCGCGTACGATGCGCGGCCTGCTGAAGAGCGTGGTGGAAGGCGGCACCGCCAAAGGGTCGTCGCTGGCAACGTTCGAGGTGGCCGGCAAGACCGGCACGGCGAAGGTGGCCCGCAACGGGCATTACCTTAAGGGCGCGTACGAGGCCAGCTTCGTGGGCATGTTTCCGGCCGACGCCCCGCAGATCGTCATCCTCGTGAAGCTCGACAATCCGAGGACGTCGATCTACGGCGGCAAGGCCGCCGCGCCGGTGTCGAGGACGGTGCTCGAGGCGGCCATCGCGGCGCGCGATGCGGCGCTCGACCGGCGCGGCCTGGCCAGCGCACCACGGCGACTGGCGGCATCGCCATTGGCCGGCGACTCGTCAGCCGGGCAGGTGCTTGCAACCGTCGTGACCGAAAGCTCAGGGAGCGTGCCGTTCGAGATCTCCCTCGAGCATCCCAGCGCCCCTGCGCGCGTGGTCGCCGGATCTCGCGTCGTACCCAGCGTGCAGGGACTGTCGTTGCGCGCTGCGGCGCGTGCGCTTCATCGCGCGGGCTTTCGCGTGGTCGTGGTGCGAGGCACCGGCGAACAGTGGCCGGCGGCCGGCACGATGGCCGCAGCCGGCAGCCGCGTCACCCTGGCGGTTGCCCCGTGAGTCGCACGGCGGGCGTGCCACAACTGATCGAGGCGCTCGAGCGGGCCGGTTTGCTCGTGGAGCAGCGCGGCGCGCTGCCGCCGCGTGTCACGGGCATCACGGACGACTCGCGTGCCGTAATGAAGGGTGGCGTGTTCGTGGCGGTGCGCGGCACGCAGCGTGACGGGCACTCCTTCCTCGAAGCAGCGGCCAGGGTTGGTGCGGCGATGGCGATCGTCGAAGACGCGCTCGCCACGGAACTCCCCGCCCTCATCGTTCGCGACGGGCGCCGCGCGGCGGCAGTGGCCGCCGCGGCCTTCTACGGCGAGCCCGCCGTGCATCTCACCCTGATCGGGGTCACCGGAACGAACGGCAAGACGACGACCGTCGGCATACTGCGTCACCTGCTCGACATGCCGCGCAACCAGCCCACGGCGCGTGCGGCGAGCATCGGCACGCTGGGCGTGCTGGTGGGGAGCGCCGGGGAGACGCTGCCGGGGGGCTCGGCACTCACCACCCCCGGCGCCATCGAACTGCAGCGACTCCTGCGCGTGCTGGTCGACGCCGGCGTGCGCACGGTGGCGATGGAGGCGTCGTCGCACGCGCTCGATCAGGGGCGTGCGGACGGCCTGCACTTCGCCGCCGCGGTCTTCACCAACCTCACGCGCGACCATCTCGACTATCACGGCACCATGGAGGCGTACTTCGCCGCCAAGACGCGGCTGGTGACGGCGCTCGCCGCCGACGGTGTCGCCGTGCGGAATGCCGATGACGAGGCGTGGCTCGCGTTGCCGCAGGCACCGCGATCGCTGAGCTTCGGCGTGTGGTCAGGTGCTGCGGACGTTCGCGCGGACGGCGTGGCCTTTCACCCGCGCGGCAGCCGCTTTACGCTGGTGCACGGCGCGGAGCGCGCGGTGGTGGAGCTTCCACTGATTGGCGACTTCAACGTGGCCAACGCGCTGGGCGCGGCCGCCGCCGCCATCGGACTTGGCATGGACGTGGCGACGGTGGCCGCGCGCCTCACCGTGCTTCCGCAGGTTCCGGGACGGCTGGAAATGCTCAGCGAACATCCCGTCGTGCTGCGCGACTATGCGCATACCCCCGATGCGCTGGAACGCGCGTTGCGCGCCCTGCGCCCGTTCACCCCGGGGCGCCTCATCGTCCTGTTCGGTTGCGGGGGCGATCGCGACAAGGGCAAGCGCCCGATGATGGCCGACATCGCCCATCGGCTGGCGGACGCCGTGGTGGTGACCAGCGACAATCCGCGCACCGAGGACCCCGAGGGCATCCTCGACGACATCTGCGCGGTGCTGCCACCCGGGAGCTACGAACGCATCGAGGATCGCCGCACGGCCATCGCCACGGCGATGGCGATGGCCGACCCGGTGCGCGACGCGGTGCTGCTGGCCGGCAAGGGACACGAGACGTACCAGATTCGCGGAACGACGTCCTATCCGTTCGATGAAGCGGCCATCGTGCGCCAGCTGCTCGGGGCGGAGTAACCGGTGCGCCAGGCCTTCTGGACGCTCTCGCGGGTGGCGCAAGCCCTGCGCCTGCCGCGCTACCGCGCCACCGACCGCGCGCTGCGCGCCGTCACCACCGATACGCGTTCCCTCGAGCCGGGCGACCTCTTCGTCGCGCTCAAGGGCGAGCGATTCGACGCGCACGACTTCCTGCCCGACGCCGTGGCCAGGGGCGCGGCCGCGCTGGTGGTGCACGACGCCTCACGCGTGGCCGGACTTGGCGTGCCGGTGTTCGTCGTGGACGACACGCTGCATGCGCTGGGCGCGCTGGGGCATTTCTTCCGTGCGGCATGGACGATCCCGGTGGTCGCGGTGGGAGGTTCGAACGGCAAGACCTCCACCAAGGACCTGCTGAACGCCGCGCTCGGCGCGCTGTACCACGTGCACGCCACGAGCGGCAACCTCAACAACCAGGTTGGCGCGCCGCAAACCCTGCTGTCGCTGCCGCCTGGCGCCAACTGCGCGGTCGTCGAGGTCGGGACGAACGTGCCGGGAGAGATTCCCCTGCTGCGCGCCATCGTGGCCCCCGACGTGGCCGTGGTGACGTGCGTGCAGGAGGAGCACCTTGAGGGATTCGGCGACCTGGCGGGCGTGCTGGCCGAGGAGTCCGCGCTGTTCGACGAAGTGGAGCTCGCCGTGGTGCCGGCCAGCGAGTCGGCGTTGATCGGCGAGGCGCGGCGTCGTGCGCGGCGGGTGGTGACGGCCGGACTGGGCGCCGGGGACGTCGCGTCGAGCGCGCACGGGCTGAACGCCGACGGCACCGGCTGGCTGGAACTCGACGGCGTTCGGCTGGACGTGCCACTGCGCGGCGCACACAACCTGCGCAACGCCATGCTGGCGCTGGCCACGGCGCGCGAGCTGGGTGTGTCCTTGCCCGACGCCGCGACGGGGATTGCCCGCATGCCGCAGCCGCCGATGCGCTCGGCGGTGGGTCCGCTCGGCGCGGCGCTGCTGCTCAACGACGCCTACAACGCCAACCCCGGATCGGTGCGCGCGGCGCTCGAACTGCTGGCCGTGGTGGGCGCCGGCCGGCAGCGGGTGGCGGTGCTCGGCACCATGCGCGAACTGGGCGCGACCGCAGCGCAACTGCACCGCGACGTCGCGCGTGCCGCGCTCTCGAGCGGAGCCGACCTCATTGCCGGCATCGGCGAGTTCGCCCCGGCGCTGGAAGAGGTGGGGGCGGGTGACGAACGGGTGGTCGTTGGTCGTGACGTGGACGACCTGTGGCCCGTCCTCCAACCGCGGCTCCGCGCCGACGCGGCGATCCTGCTGAAGGCGTCACGCGGCGTGCGGCTCGAGCGCCTGTTACCCTATCTCACTGCCTGGGCCACGCCCACCGCCTGATGCTGTACGAGTTCCTTTATCCATTGCGCGACCTGTTCGGTCCGCTGAACGTCATCCGCTACATTTCCGTGCGGTCGGCGGGCGCGGCGGTGACGGCGCTGCTCGTGTCGTTCATTTTCGGGCCGATGATCATCAACCGCCTGAAGCACATGGCGCTGCACCAGGTGGTGCGAGAAGGGACGCCCGACAGTCACGCGGGCAAGGGAACCACTCCGACGATGGGCGGGCTGATCATCCTCGTGGCCACGCTGCTGCCGACGCTGCTCTGGATGCGGCTCAACAACCGCTATGTGTGGATTGCCCTGCTGGTCATGCTGTGGATGGGTGGCATCGGATTCCTCGATGACTTCCTGAAGCTCAAGCAGAAGCGCGAAGGAAAGGAGAACACCGGGCTGGTGGAGCGCTACAAGCTGGTGGGGCAGGTGACCATCGGCTTTGCGCTCGGCTGGTACCTGTGGAAGTACCCGCTGAACACGCTGCCCGGGGCGTCCACCACGCTGCCGTTCTACAAGTACGTGCTGATTGTGCCGACCATCGGCTGGCTCTATGTCGGCTTCGTCACGTTCGTGATGACGGGCACGAGCAACGCGGTGAACCTCACCGACGGCCTCGACGGCCTGGCCACTGGCCTGATGGCCATCGCCATGGCGACGCTGGCCATATTCGCGTACGTGATGGGGCGGTACGACATGAGCCAGTCGCTGCTCGTCTTCTACCTGCGCAATTCCGGCGAACTGACCGTCTTCTGCAGCGCCGTCTTCGGCGCGTGCGTGGGATTCCTTTGGTACAACTCGCACCCGGCCGAGGTGTTCATGGGCGACACCGGGTCGCTCGCCCTCGGCGGCGCCCTGAGCACGGTGGCGATCCTGCTGAAGAGCGAGTTCCTGCTGCTCATCATCGGCGGGGTGTTCGTGGCCGAGACGACGTCGGTGATCTTGCAGCGTTCCGTGTTCAAGTGGCGCAAGCGCCGGTACGGCATTGAGTACGCCAGGACGCATCGCGTGTTCAGGCGCGCGCCGGTGCACCACCACTTCGAACTCGCCGGCTGGCCCGAGGCGCAGGTGGTGGTGCGCTTCTGGATCCTTGGCATCCTGTGCGCCTTCCTGGCGTTGAGCACGCTGAAGCTGCGGTGATCGACGACGCGCTGCACCGCGGCGAGATTGCCGTCATCGGGCTGGGCCGCAGCGGCATCGCTGCCGCCCGGCTCCTCATGCGTGAAGGGGGGCGCGTCTACGCCTCCGATGCCGGGAACAGCGCGGCCGTGGCGCAGGCCGCCGCCGAGCTGCGCGCGGCGGGCATCGCGGTCGACAGCGGCACGCACGACTTGGCGCGCATAGCGGCCGCAACGCTGGTCGTTGCCAGCCCCGGCGTTCCCCC
>DATCGU010000407.1:0-2120 GCA_036508735.1 Gemmatimonadaceae bacterium | reverse complement strand
GAGCGAGCCGCCGAACTCCGAGGGCTCGGTGAGGATGGACAGCGCCGCGGCCCCGCCCAGCACGTACTCGAGGGATCGCGTGCCGGCGTCGAGCGACGCGTCGAGCACGCCCTTGCTGGGCGACCGACGCTTCACTTCGGCGATCACCGCCACGTCCACGCGGGCCAGCGCGTCGCAGAACGACGCCGCCGCCCCGATGCCGGTCAGCTGTCGTTCCAATGCGCCTCTCGTCCCCTGCGCTGCGGCCGCTCGCACCGCCGCAAGGGCTGAGAGTCGCCCCAAGGGCCCTGAGGGCGCGGTCCACCCCGTCTGTTGCGCTTCGGTCACTGTTCGGCTACCGTTACTTCGGGGTTTATTCGCTCGTCTGTCTGGCGCAGCACCTTCGGACCGCAACCATCAGGCACAGGAACCGCCGCCATGCCGCTCACCAAGCGCCAGCGCCAGATTCTCGATTTTCTTCAGGTCTATCAGGGTGGCCAAGGGTACGCGCCAAGCTTTGAGGAGATCGCCGCGCACTTCAACTATAACTCGCTGGCGACGGTCCACGAACACCTGACCAACCTCGAGCGCAAGGGATACATCAAGCGCGGTTACAATGAAAGCCGTGCCATAGAGATCCTGCCGTCCGAGGCCTACCCCCAGTCGGTCGAGCTTCCCCTGCTGGGCGCCGTGGCTGCCGGCGTCGCCATCGAGCACTCCACGAGCGGCGAGACGGTGGCGGTGCCGGACGACTTCGTTCGGCGCGGCGGCAACCACTACGTGCTTCGGGTGCGCGGAAACTCCATGATTGACGACCAGATCGCCGACGGGGACCTGGTGGTGGTCAATGAACGCCATACGGCGGACAACGGTGAGATGGTGATCGCCATGCTGAATGGGTCGGCCGCCACGGTCAAGCGGTTCTACCGCGAGCGCGACGGCCGCGTCCGCCTGCAGCCCGCCAACGCCGCGCTGTCACCCATGTACTTCGATCGCACGGACGACATTCGCATCGAGGGTGTCGTGGTCGGGGTGCTGCGGAGATACTGAGCCGCAAGTAGTAGGTACTAGGTGCTAGGTGCTAGGTGCTAGGTGCTAGGAGGTAGGTGGAAACACCAACCCCCAACTTCTTCACCACTTCACTTCCTCTCTGCAGCCCGCTTCGTTGCGGTGCGCAACCTCTCGAGTGCGTCGCGCCCAGCGCCCGCCTGCAACGCCTCGCGGGCCAGGACCAGCGCCCCCGCGAAATCACGGGCCTTCCCGGCGACGTACAACGCGCCGGCGGCATTGAGAAGCACGGCAGCCGTGGCGCTGCGATTCCCGCGCCCGGCCAGCACGCCTTCCACGATGCGCGCATTATCGGAGGGTTCGGCGCCGGCCAGTTCGATCGCGTTGGCCGGCTCGATCCCGAGGCGTTCGGGCTCTACCGTCCACGACCGCGCCTCGCCATCCACCAGTTCCAGCACCGTGGTGCTGCCGAGCGGTGAGATCTCATCCATGCCTGGAGCGCCGTGCACCACGATACTGTGCGTCGTCTCCAGCGCCTGCAGGGCGCCGCCGATGAGTCCCAGGCGGCGCGGGTCGGCCACGCCGATGACCTGCCGTCCGGCGCGCGCAGGATTCGCCAGCGGCCCCACGAGGTTCATCACCGTCTGGATGGCAAGTTCACGACGCACCGGGCCGACGTGGCGCATGGCCGGATGCATGGTGGGCGCGTACATGAAGACGATGCCGGCTCTTTCGAGCACCTCGTGCATGCGCTCGACAGGCAGGTCGATGGGCACACCGAGCGCCTCGAGGACGTCGGCGCTTCCCGAGCGCGACGTGAACGACCGGTTGCCGTGCTTGGCCACGCGTACCCCGGCGCCGGCCGCCAGCAGCGCGGCGGCCGTGGAGATGTTGAAGGTGGCCACCGTGCCGCCACCCGTGCCGCAGGTATCGACCAGGTCCTCCGGGGTGTCGGCGTGCAGCGTCGTCATGGCCGCGCGCATCGCGGTGGCGGCTCCGGCGAGTTCGTCCGGTGTCTCCCCCTTCACGCGCAGGCCCATGAGGAGGGCCGATATCTGGGCGGCCGTGCCCTCGCCGCGCATCACGCAGCCGAAGGCGCGCGCGGCCTCGTCGCGGGTGAGCGACTCGCCTGC
>DATCGU010000406.1:0-2673 GCA_036508735.1 Gemmatimonadaceae bacterium | reverse complement strand
CCCAGGTCGCCGAGGCGCTGGAGCCCTGGCCGCTGAAGTGCCGCACGACGCTGCCGCTCAAGTCGCAAATCTCCACGCTCCAGGCGGCGGCCTCCGACACGGTGAAGCCCACATCCGCCGTGTCGCGGACGCCGTCACCATCGGGGCTGAAATAGGCGCCGGCGACATGGAATCCATAGATCTTGGGCTGGCCCATGGCGGCGACGGCCTTGCGGATGGCCGGCAACTGGGAGTAGAGCTTGCCACCTGGACAATCTGTGTAGTTGGCGTCCCGGTGGCCGGCGATGACCGGGAACCCCACGTTCTGACCGGTGGCGAACTTCTGACCGTACCCGCACACCAGCGTCGCCCTGCCCTGCGGATCGACGTGATGGACGTCCAGTTTCCAGGCCAGGAGGCGCTCGAGCGAGGCCACCGCCGCGCCTGGCGGCGCCACGGCGGTGAAGGTGCCGATCACCGAGACGCCGATACTCCCCGTGTTGAAGCCGAGCGTCTGCGCGCCGATCGCACCTTTGGTGACGCCACCGTAGCGGCCCTCGTAGACAGTGCCGTAGCGGTCGATGAGAAAATTGTAGCCGATATCGCTCCAATGCAGCGAGCGCGTGTGATAGGCATAGATAGCACGCACGATGGCCGGCGCCTGGGCACGCGAGTAGTCGTTGCCGCTGTCCGTGTGATGGACGAAGACCATCTGGACGGTGGCGAACGACGGCGTTCCCGTACGCAGTGACTCGTCGGCGCCCCACTGGGCGCGCGTCACGATGGCCGGCTTCGTCGTCATAGCGTCCACGGGCGCGACCAGCTCGATCCCGGCGACGGCCGCCGCGGTGCGGCGGACCACGCCGAGCAGCGCGGCGCCGCGATCGGCGTCCTCCGTACTGTTGATCGCCACGACCTTGACACCGCGCAGCGCGACCGGCACGGGGCCTTGCTCTCCGGCCGGCCGTGCCATGACCTGGACGTAGCGCGCGGCGCCCGTCCACAACGGCTCCGTGAAGGCCTGCGGCTGCGAGCCGTCTCCCTCCGTCACCACCTCCAGGGCAGCGGAGCACCACTTGCTCCACACGCGGCGGTCGAGGCTGGTGCGGACCTCGACCAGCACGTCGCCGGATTCCGCCGGAGGCCGACAGATGAGGCCCACGAGATTGAAGAGCAGGCCGGGGTCGAGAGTCACGACTTGGGGCGCGGGCACCTCGGCAGGCGCGACGGAAGATCGCCCGTTCGCGGCGGTGGCCGCGCCAAGCGCCTCCACCGGCAACGCTGAGGTCAACGCGACCGTCTGGGTGCGCACCTCGGGCGTGCGCAGCCAGGCCGCCACTGCATCGCTGGACCGCGGCGCCAGCCAGATGGCCGCCAGCGTCGCAAGGAAGATGAGAATCGAGATGGTCGCCGCGCGGGCGACCCGCTTGTGGGGGTGAGCTTTCGCCATATGGGTTCCGGCAGACTCGGTTTCGACAGGGTAGCACGAAACCCTTAGGCCTCCACCCTGCCGTGAAGCGCGGGAGGCGGGCGTCTGCGTCGTGCGTCAGCCGACGGGCGCCGGCTCGTCGATCTTGGCCGTGTTCAGGCAGCTCCAGATCGGGTCGTACACTCGATTGACCTCATGAGCGTACATGTCGAGCTCAGGCTGCAGATGCGTCAGCATGACGTCCCCGCCCGGGTGAGTCGGCTGGGCGCCGGTCGCGGCCATGATCTCGCGCGACTGCTCCGGATTGTCGATCCACATACAGGGCATCAGCAGGTTGTGGTTGAACGGCTGCCTGCTGCGGATCTCGCGGAAGAACGGCGAGTTGAACGCCTCCATCAAGCTTACGTCGCGGACGTTGTCGGTGGCGAAGTGCGTGAAGATGCACGGCTCCACCCAGCCGCCGCTGTTGATGTGCATATAGTGTCTGCCGGCGATGCAGCCGTTGACCCAGGGGGCGTCGCCCCAGAAGTCGACCGGGAAGATCGACTTGGTGTCGCGGATGCGGTGGATGTCGATGCGGAACTGGTTCCGCTCCTCGGGCGTCAGCATCATGGTGGTGTCGGGGTCGCGGCCGACCGGCATGTAGAGGAAATGCCAGCTGAGCATCGCCCCCTTGGCGATCAGCGGGTCGACGAACTCATCGCTGACGATCGCCTGCCAGTTGTTCCTGGCAACGGTGCAGGAGTAGCCGAACAGCACACCGGCGTCGCCGAGGTGGTCCATGATATCCATGACCTGATCGTGCACACCGGCGCCCCGGCGCTTGTCGGTGAGCTCGGGTGAACCCTCGAGGCTGAGCATGGGAGCGATATTGCCGAGCTTGGCGAGCTCGTCGATGGTGTCGTGGTCCAGGAGCGTGCCGTTGGTGAAGACCTGGAAGTAGGCGTCCTTGTTGTCACGCGCGAAGTCGAACAGTTCGTCCCACATGAACGGCTCGCCGCCGAGCAACGTGAACAGATAGACACCCATGTCGTTGCCCTCGTCCACGATCTTCTGCATCAAGCTGCGGTCGAGGTCCTGGTCGCGCGAGTACTCCGCCGCGTAGCAGCCGTCGCAGGTGAGATTGCAGCGCATGGTGGGGCTCATCAGGATCGTCGTCGGCGCGTGCATGCCGGTGCTTTCCACGAGTTCCCTACGCTTGGCGACGCCGCGAAGAAGAGTATTGACGATAAGACATTCGATAAAGCGGTCGCGGCAATGCGGGC
>DATCGU010000405.1:0-4057 GCA_036508735.1 Gemmatimonadaceae bacterium | reverse complement strand
CGACGGCGCTTCGTATGAAGCGCCGTCGACGCCCGAGCGCGAGAGCGCAAGATCGCGAGACGCCTCGAACAGCGGCACATCAGCCGGCGACGTCGCCGCCATGCGCAGCACTTCGACGTCAACGTGGGGCGCGAAGAACTGCAGCGCGGGCGCAGTTGAGGGCGCACCAAACCAGGCGGCGGCGTCCTCCGTGCCGAGGGCGCGGCGCACGGCGCGCTCGACCGCCCGTTCCACCGGCCAGCGGTCGCGAAAGCGCACCTCGGCCTTGGACGGATGCACGTTCACGTCGACGTCGGCGCCGGGCAGCTCGACCTCGAGCAGCACCGTGGGGCGCACGCCGGCGGGAATGGTGGAGCGGTACGCCGCCTCGGCGGCCCGCACGATCCCCACGTCGCGCACGGCGCGTCCGTTGACGGTGACGAAGACGCGCCGGGTGGCGGTGCCCACGTCCGCAGGACGTTCCACCAGGCCGCTCACGCGCACGGGACCGCTGACGTCATCCACACTGATGAGCGCGTCGGCCAGATCGACGCTCCAGAGCGCGGCGATGCGGTCGCGCAGCCCCGCGGCCGGCGGCAGCGTGAGCAGCGCCTTGCCGTCGTGGGTGATGGAGAAGCGGACATCGCGGCGCGTGAGCGCCATGGTCGTGACCACGTCCATGATGGCGCGCCACTCGCTGCGCGCACCGCGGAGGAACTTGAGCCGCGCCGGCACATTGAAGAAGAGGTCGCTGACCGCCACCGTGGTGCCCCGCCGCCGCGCGGCATCGGAGACGCCGGCCAGCGCACCGCCCTCGACCCGCACGCGCGTCCCCGCCCCGTCGGAGGTGGACGTCTCGATCTCGAGACGGGCCACCGACCCGATGGCCGGCAGCGCCTCGCCGCGAAAGCCGAACGACGACACACCGACGAGATCGTTGACGGACCGGATCTTCGAGGTGGCGTGACGCGCGATGGCCAGCACCGCATCGTCACGCGACATCCCGCTGCCGTCGTCGCTGATGCGCAGGATGGTGCGGCCGCCGTCCTGCGCCGCGATGTCGATGCTGGTGGCGCCCGCGTCGAGCGCGTTCTCCACCAGCTCCTTCACCACCGACGCGGGGCGTTCAACAACTTCACCGGCCGCGATCTGGTCGGCGACGATGGCGGGAAGAACGGCAATCAGGGTCACGCCGAAATCTCCGGGCGTGCGCGGGGTGGGTCAATCGTCACCGAGCGGGAGCAGCAGTTCGGTGGCGATCCACCCTTCGCGCGCGCCGTCGAGCCGAACGTGCGCCCAGGCACCCTGCCGCCCGAGAATGCGCGCCACCTCGCCGGTGAGCGGCGCCGGCCCGAGGTCGGCGCCCAGCACCGGAAGGGTGCGCAGCGGTTCGGGACGCACGACGATGGCCAGGCCGGTGCCACGCTGGATGTCATCCAGCCAGGCGGCACCCAGCAGGAGCACCGCACACCCCACCGTGAGCCAGGCGGCGCGCAGGGCGACGGGACGCCGGCGCCACGCGCGGCGCGCCAGCAGCCCCCACCCGGCGCCCCAGGCGAGCACGAGGAGCAGCGGAGCGAGTTGCACCGGCACCGGAGGCACGCGTGCGAGCCCGCGGTCCTGTACGGCACGCGCCCGCGCGAGCCGGCTGCGCAGGTCAGCGTCGAGCGGCGCCAGCCGCAGGGCCCGCTGCCACCCCTGCACCGCGCGCGCGGTGTCGGCCGCCATCCACGCCGCGGTACCCGCGTTCGCCCAGACGTCGGGCAGCCGTGGCTCGAGGCCCGCCGCATCGAGGAAATGGCGCGCGGCCGGCGCGTACGTGCCGCCATCGAAGGCCACGCGGCCCTGCGCAAAGAGGCGCGCAACCTCATCATCCTGCTGCGCCCGGGAACCGGCCGGCAAGACGAAGGCGGCGAGCAGCAGTCCGGCCACGCCGAGGTGGCGGGCGCGACGCACGCCACCGGGGGGACGACGCGCCTCGGCATCGACGGCCGCGTACAACGCCGCCAGGTCCCGCGCGAGCGGGCGATGCACCGACGGATCGCCGCCGAACGCGGCCGCGTCGAGCAGCCGCAGCAGGCCCTCGGCCCGCGCTGCGGTGTCGATCGTCACTCCCTCGTATCGCAACGCAGCCACCAGCGTTCCGCGCGCGAGCGCGAGACCCGCGTCGAGCGCCAGGCGGTCGCGCAGCGCACGGTGCACGAGCCGGCGCAGCGCGGCGATATCGGGCGTCACCTCGCCGCCGGCGTCGGCCAGGAGCTGGGCATTACTGCGCGCGCGCGGCAGATGTCGCTCCCGTCGCGCCACGACGCCGACCATCGCGGGCAGCGGTGCGAGCAGCAGCAGCGCGAGGAACCATTTCGACCGCAACCAGGACGCGCCTTCGGCGGCCCCCGGCGTGGCGCGGATGGTGAGCACGGACGCATCCCGCACCGGTTCGTCAAACGCCGGTCCCGGGGGCCCCGGGGGCCCGGGAGGCGCCGGGGCCGACGAGTCGATGGACACGGCGTCGCCGCCGGCGATGGAGACGTCCACCGCACTCGTGGCCGCCACCGCGAAACGCCGGGCCAGCGGATCGAAGTAGCTGAAGCGCTGCGGCGGCACCGACTGGCGGCCGGCGACCCGCGGCGTGAGCAGCCAGTCGAATTCCTTGGCGCCGCGCATGACGGCCGGCGCGGAGTCGGACACGACACGTTCATCCGCCGGGACGACCGTCCCCCACGCAACGGACAGCCTTGGACGCGGGATGAGCGTGACATTTCCCTGGCCCTCGATGCGCAGGGTCACGACGAGTGGATCACCCACCCGCCCCGACGCGGAGTCGACGCGGAGCCGCGCGCGCCACAAACCCACCGCTCCCCCCCAGTCGGCGGGACGCCCCGCCGCTGGTATCGGAAGGACCACCATTACCAGCGCCTCGCTGCGCAGCGAGTGCGTGTCTTCGCGGCTGAAGAACGATGCGCTCTGCGGCAGCGTGTAGGTGAGCTTCGACGGCGGGATGTCGTAGCGCCCGGCCGACAGCGCAAAGAAGGCGCGCTGGAAGACGTGCACTTCGTAGGACCGTCCACCGATGGTACCGACGAGCGGCGCCTTGGCGTCGGGCAGGTCGTACACCAGCAGGGCACGCGTCTCGGGCGGGATGAACTCCGGATTCCGCCGCAGGCGCTGGCGCACCTCCTGGTTCAGGAAGACGCCAATCTGATACGTGGCCTGCTGCCCGATGTAGACCGTATCGGGAAGCAGGACGGCGTGGAAGTTCACGCCACGGGACGGATCGAGCCGCGAGCGGGTCACGACGGGGGGATACTGGGCTGGCGCGAGGGATGGAACGAGCAAGAGCGCGAGAGCGCAGGAGCGCGAGAACGCGAGCGAGCGCGTGAATGCGAGAGCGCGAGAACGCGAGAGCGCGAGAGGCATCACCAGTCCTTGCCTCCCGGCGGCCGGTCGTGCTGCGGCACGCGGCGGCGGCGCGACTGGGTGTCACGCTCATCGCGTGCGGCCGCGTCGAGCAACTGCGCGGCCTGCTGCTGCGACATGTCCGACGGGTCGCGTGGCGGCTGGGGCGGTCCCTGCTGTTCGTTGCGTGCACCGCCGCCCGCGCTCGGAGGGGGCGAGCGCCGCAGCCTGAGCGCGAGTTCGTAATTCCATCGCGCGTCGGCATCGTCCGGGTGCGCCAGCAGCAGCGTACGATACGCGGCCAGTGCACCGCGCACCGATTGCGAACGATCCTCTCCCTCCGCCACCCGCGCACGGCGCAGCTGGGCGAGGCCGAGGTTGTAGACGGCGCGGTCCCGCAGGGCCGGCGCGGACCCGAAGCTGGCCCGTTCCAGCGCATCGATGGCCGCGTCCAGCGAATCGAACGCCAGCAGGACCGTGCCAAAGTTGTACAACATGCGCGGCGAGCGGTCGCCGCGACCCACCGCGTCGCGATACAGGCGCACGGCCTCGGCGGTGCGTCCGGCCTTGAACTCGGCGAGCGCCTGATCGGCGAGCGACTGCGCGCGCGCGACCGCCGGCGCCAGGGCGAACAGCGCCAGCGGTGCTGCCCGCCGCCAGCGCAGGGGCCCGCGCAGGCGCA
>DATCGU010000404.1:0-9082 GCA_036508735.1 Gemmatimonadaceae bacterium | reverse complement strand
ATCACCACGGTTCGCTACTACGAGGCCTCAGCCGCCCAGCAGAAGTTCAACGGCCGCGACTTGGGCCCCGTGATCCAGGTCATCACGAAGTGAATCGAGGTGCCGAGCTGCACGAAGGGGCAGACTTCAAAAGAAGCCTGCCCCTTCGTGAGTGACTGACCATCGGGCTTACTTCGGCGGCGCGGGGATCAGGTCCACGAAGAACACGATGCCGGGCGTCAGAAAGAGGGTCGTCTGGGGTGCCTTCGTCCCCGCAACGGAGCGCGGGAACAGGTACGCCGAAAGGCCACTCCCAGGTCCAAGCGCGCCTGCGGTCACGCCTTGCAGGCCGCTCGCTGGCGCGCCATCTGGCGCGGCGATCGACCAGATCGTCGTGTTGTCTCCCGCAGGCGTCGTGCGAATCGCGAAGCTGCCTGTTGCCCGCATGAGATACGGCGATGCAGAACGAGGTGCCACCGTCGCGAAATCAGCCGTAGCGGGCAGCGCGGTTGACGTCGTGGCCGTGATGTAGCCGGAGGCATTCGCCGGCACCTGTCCCGTGCTGCTGGCGTTCACCAGCCGCACGGCTACCTGGGTCGCCGCCGGCGCCACATCGTCGCTGATCGTCACGAAGCTCACCTTCCCGCCAGTTGCCTGGCTGCCGACGAGCATTAGCGTGACGTTCTTGTTCGCCTCGATCGTGATCGTCGTGTCGAGCAGGATCTGCGACGTGATCACGATGCTGGAGTCACTGGGGAAGACGCGGATGTGCCGCGCCTTCGCTTCCGTGGGCCATGAAATCGTGCCGGCGCGGAAGGTCAGCCCACAGCAGTTGGCGGAGCCGGAGGCCGAGCTGGCGGACCATTCCACCTGGTCGATCATGCGGATGTCCACCGGACCACCGTCCGGCACGGCGTTGATGAACCGCACACCCCCCAAGGGCGGACGTGCGTTGACGGAGACGCCGTTGTCGTGGCACGCCGCCACGGCGAGCAATACGATCGGCAAGAGATGGGTAAGACGCATGGAAGATTCCCTGAAAGTCGTGAGTTTGGAGGGCAAGAACATCATCTGGTCAGCTCGCGCCGCCAGGTGTCGGCAGTGGCTGCTTCTCCGTTCCGCCCAACCCGAAGAAGTTCGTCTTCGCGAAAACGGCGACCAGTGCAGCAGCGATGCCAATGCCAAGAGCGGAGGTACGGGAGCGTGAGAACTCCTGAATGTGAGCGCTCGACACCAGGCTGGCTGGCACCGTGAACGGCTCGCCAGACCACTTGTTGCTCTGGCCGTTCAGGTACGTGACGGATGAGATTCGGAGTATGTACGCCGTATCGTCCTGGGCCTGCACGATGCCCTCGATGCGAGCGGCCGACGGACCGATGCGGTCGCCGAACTGGACGCGTGCACGGTCATTCAGATCGAGCAGCACAGTCGTGCCGGGAGCGGGCGCGCTCATCACCGGCCGGGTCGTGTAGCACCCGGCCAGCGGTGAGATGCCCGCGAACAGCAGCGCTGTCCAGCCGCGCCATGCCCGGCCCGGCGCGAGCGCCGGACGGAACGAGGAGCGGTGGACAGGATGCGTCGTCATGTCAGCGCGACCCGACACCGAAACCGTAGGTGCTGCCGACGGCCTGCCAGATCGCATCGGTCTGGCCGTTGTAGAACGCCTCATACCGCGCGAGCATCTCCTGGTAGGGCACCGGATACATGAGCGGCGTGCCCGCCGGGAGATCGTTCCAGCCACGCGAATCGAAGTACCACTGCGAATAGCCCGTGTAGAGCGACTCCATGCGCTTTTCCCACTTCATCGCCTCGAGCAGCGTGCCACACTCCAACAGGACGCCCGGGCCGGTCGGCGTGCGGGGCACGCAGGAGGTGGCGCTGCCACCCGGCTGCGCCGGAGCGCGCGTGCTGGCGCTCGCCCCCGCCGGAAACGCGGGCAGGCCATTCGCGACACGCGTGCGGTTGATCAGTGGCACCGCCTCGGCGGCGCGACCCAGGATGATCAGACCCTCCGCCTGAAGCATGTCGTTCTCGGCCTGCGCCATCCAGACCCACTTGCCGATGCTCGCTCCAGCCCTGTAGCTGGTGAAGCGCACGTGATCGTAGTACGAGGTTCCATAGGCCTCGCCCGGCGCGTCCTCTCCGGGCGGACGGCTGCGGAAGTACACACTCGGCAGGCTTGCGCTGAACGCCGGCGAGTTCGTCGTCTGCTCGGTGCGCGTCGATCCCTGGGGGAAGCGCGCATCGGGCGTCTGGATCAGGAAGGCCGAGCGCGAGCCGCGTTCGAGCGCGATCCAGCTCGCGTAGCCGGTCGTCGTGTCCGCCATGCCGATGATCGCCGGCGTCATCCCGCTCCAGCCGGTGGACACCGCCATCTGGCTCAGCCACGAAGCATCCCAACCGAGACTGGCGTTCAGGTCCAGCAACCAGTCGCTCCTGATGCCGTTAGATGCATCGTTCACGACCTCGGTCCAGCTCACCTTCGCCCGCTCCGCCGGATTGCGCGCCACGCCGGCACGGAAGCGCGCCTTCATCGAACGAACCATCCGGATGTAGTCATCCAGGCTGGTCGGCGCCGTCGGCGTGCGCATCCACTCCACCGGGAGGAAACCGGTGAGCGCCGAAGCGCTGCTTCCCGATGCGGTGCGCGCCACGTTGGCAATCGCGATCGCGCTGTCGAGCTGCTTGAGCGCGACGTCCATCGCCGCCGAATACCCCGACAGCGGCGGGATCGCGATGGGATCGAGCTTGGGATTGACGGTTGCCACCGAGTCGTACATCAACGCGCCTTCCCCATTCGCCATCGCCATGGCGAAGTAGCCGAAGGAACGCGCGCGCTGATCCCGGAACGCGCTCCCGATGCTGCCGCCCGCCGCAAGCTGGACGTCGAACGCGCCGAGCGCGTTCGCGATCAGCCTTCCGCGCAGGAAGAGCTGCTGAAAGTCACGCAGATTCTCATTCATCGTCACGTTGCCGGGCGTGTTGTCGATCACGCTGCGCGGAATGGCACCCCGCGTATTGAGCCCGAAGTTGGCGACGGATCCGTAGCTCTCGAGCGCGAGGGCCTGGGCAGCCGGCCAGATCGCGTTGCTCGTGCCGTGTGTGGCGCCGAAGATCTGAAGGAACCCATTCTTCAACACGTTCTCGACCCCATCCGGCGTGGCGAAGGCACGCGCCACGTCGGGGCTGTTCTTGTTGTCTACTCCCAGTGCTGCATCCGACTTGCACGCGGTCAGCGTGGCAAGCGAGGCGGTCGCGGCTGCGGCCAGCCAGAGATTTCTCAGTTTCATCTAATGCCCCGAAGGTGTAAGCCGCAGTGCCGCCGCCAAAGCGGCGGCACCGGACGGATGCGTGAGGGTGGTCGTCATGGCGGCCAGCATGATCAGAAGGCCGTCGACAGCTGGACGGTGAACGTGCGCAGATTCGGGAAGCTGAAGTAGTCGACACCGTTGAGTGCGCCGTTGTTCAGCTGGCTCCCCGAGGTGACGCCTCCGCCGGAGCGCCCGACTTCCGGATCGTAGCCGCGGTACTTCGTCCAGGTGTGGAGATTACGACCCACCACGCCCACGGTCCAATTCCCCTGGCCACCGACGGCACCGATGTTGTACGTCAGCGACGTCTCACGCAGCTTCACGTAGCTCGCGTCCTCGACCGACTCGTTGCTGGGGCCGAGCAAGTTGTACAACCCGCCCACTCCGGCGTTCCCGCCGATGTCAGATGGGCCCGCGCGGTAGTAGTAGCCGATCGGCTTGGCATCCTCGACGCTCTTTCCTGCCTGATCCACCGTGCCGGCCATGAGGTCGCCGAGTGCCCAGTGATAACCCTCGTTCCATACCTTGCGGCCGAAGGCGCCATCGAGCAGGCCGTAAGCGGTGAACTTCTTGTAGCTGAAGTTCGTGGACCAGCCGGCGTGAAAATCGGGCGAGGCGTTGCCAAGCGCAACCTGCATCGGTGCGTTCAGCGAGTCCCGGAGCCGGATGGGCATTCCCCACACCGCGCGATTCTGCGTTCCGCCCCAGGGCGCATTGGCTGGGTTGAGTGAGGCGTTCCACAGGTTCTTCGTGATACCTTCGGACGGCAGGTAGCCGCCCGTCCACACGACAAAGCCCTGATCGTTCTTCTGAAACTGCGAGCCGGCGCCGCCGCACTGCCCGGCGAAGGTCCCGGGGAGCTGGCTGCAGTCCGTGACGAAGGCAGCGCCGTAGATCGTGCCGAGGCGCTCACCGGGGCGGACAAAGTACATCGACTCCGATCCCTGCACGCCGCCGGTGGTGTTGTACGGCGGAGCGTCGAGCTTGGTGATCACCGCGCGGTTGCGGTCGTAGATCAGCCGCGTGGTCCACCGCGTGTTCTGCTTGTTGATGATCGGAATGTCGAGCGACGCTTCCCACGTCTTGTTCTCGAGCACGCCGGCGTTCTGCCACTGGTTCGGGAAACCCGACGCGGCGGGTGCCGGCACGAGCAGGATCTGATCGTTCGCCAGCGAGTACGCGTACGTGAGGTTCACCGCGTACCGGTGGAACAGCTCGATATCGGTGCCGAGCTCCGTTTCCGTGAGGATCTCGGGCTTCAGATTGATGTTCCCCAGCGTGCTCGGGCTGAGGGCGCCCGTGGTGCGCGAGATGTCGAATGTCTCGTACTGAGCAACCGTGTTCGGCCGCTGGCCCGCCTTACCCCAGGCGGCGCGGAACTTCAGGAGGCTGAGCGCTTCGGGAGCGGGAAACCAGGGCTCGCTCGACGCGATCCACGCGCCCGCGACGCGCGGGAAGGTGGCCCATCGGTTCGCCGATCCGAAGAGCGAGCTTCCCTCGCGCCGGATGTTGAGGTCGAGGATGTACCGGTCGCGATACTCGAACGCGCCGCCGGCACGATACGACAGCGCGTTCACGTCGGTGGTGGACGACTGGATGTCCTTGTTCACGCTCGCCGCGTTCAGCGTGAACAGGCCCGGCACCGCCAGGTTTTCGCCATAGCCGTAACCGAACTGGGTCTTCTGCGCGTCGTAGAGCACCTGCCCGGTGAACGTGGACACCAGATTCGACATCAGCGTCGGGCGCAGCGCGCCGCCGAAGCTCGTGTTGAACGAGCGGTTATCCCCCGACTCGCTCGAGATGAACCCCACCACCGCCGCCGGATTCACCGTCGTCGTGCGGAAGCCACGGTCTCGCAGCAGCGTATAGGTGTAGCCGCCGCGATCGTACGCGAAGTCGGCATTGAAGTCGAGCCAGTCGGTCGCGGCGTAGCGGCCCTGGACGCTGCCGAGGAATCGCGTGCCAAGATTTTGGTCGACGTTCTGTTCGAGATTATAGTAGGGATTCTCGTTCTGGCTCCCCTGGGCCAGCGGGTCGGAGCGGATGTACAGCCGCCCCTGGGAGTCCCGCGTCTGCTGGTCGACGAATGCGGGTGACCGGGAGAGACGGAAGAACGCGGTGCCGTTGTCACCACCCTGCTGCGCGGTGCCGTCGTCGCGTTGCGTGGAGTAGTAGGTCGTCCCGGTGAAGCTCAGCTTGGTTCCGATGAGCTGATCGAGGTTCAGGCGTGCGGAGCCGCGCTCGTAGCCGCGCAGGAATGCAAAGGCGCCCGCCTGCTTGGCGTAGCCCGCGCTGCCGTAGTAGCCCGTGTTGCCCGTCTTGCCGCGGAGATCCACGTTCGTGTTCTGCCACGCGTCGGTCTTCGTGGCCTGCTCCACCTGGTTGTACGTCGACGGGTACGTGTTCGCCTGGAACATGTTCAGCGCGCGATAGCGGCCCGGATTGTTCGAGACGCCGAAGTCGTACAGAAACGACTGAGGCGCCAGCGCGTCCGGGCTGGCCACGTCGTTGATGCGGCGCCGCTCCGCGTTCATGTCGATGTAGCGAGCGCAGGGCGAGCCCCCCGACGCTGCGTTGGCGCAGTAGTACTGCCCGCTCGGGTCGAACCCCAGCGCGGTCTCCGTAGCGAGCGCGAACTGGTGCGGGATATCGTTGCGTCCGAACTCGGAGCGCACGCCTACCTTGAGCCCCTCGCTCGTGGTGCGGCCCGTCTTGGTGGTGATGTTGATGACGCCACCGCCGGCGCGCGCGCCGTACAGCGACGCCGCCGCAGCGCCCTTCACGACCTCGACGTTGTCGATGTCGTTCGGGTTGAGGTCCGGCGTCGAGCCCTGGAGCAGGATGCCGTCTACGATGTAGAGGGGACCCTGCACGCGGCCCGCCGCGTTGATCGACGTGGGGCCGCGCAGCACGACGGCTGGCGCCGTACCGGGCCGTCCGGTGTTGGAGGTGATGTTGGCGCCGGCAATCTTGCCCTGGAGCTGCTGCACCGCGTTGCCGCCGATGACCGGCATCTGCGTGCTGTCGATGTGCGACACGGCGAAGGGCACGTTGCGCGCCGAAGTTGCCGACGCCACGCCCGTGACCACGACCGCCTCGAGCTGATTGATGTCTTCCGCCAGCGTGAAGTCCGCGACCTGGCTGCCGGCCGTGATGAGGATCGGCTTGGATACCGGCTTCTGTCCGATGGAGCGGACGCGCAGAATCGCGCTCTGCCCGTGGACGCGCTCGGCAGGGATGGTGATGGTATACCGGCCGGCTTCGTTCGTACCGGCGGAGATGTTCATCTCCGTGATGAAGACGTTCGCCCCATAGAGCGGCTGTCCCTTGTTGGAGAGGACCCGCCCGGTGATCACCGCGCTCTGCCCCTGGGCATATGCCGTCGCGCCGATGACGACGCCGAGCACTGCGGCGGCGACCAACGGAACGAGCCGGCGGAAACGAGAGAAATACGTCATCGTGCTACCTCAAGCGGTGGTGTTGATTTCGCCAACCGATCTGTTCTGTCCAGTTGCAACCGGACAGGGCGGGGCGAATGAATTCGCGGGTGTTTCATTGGCAGCGAACTACCCTCCTTACAGCGTGGGAGTGCTTGGGTGGAGTGGTGCTCTTCCGAGCACCCTGGCGAATGCAACTTCCCTGGAGCCTACGACCGCGGATGAGGCGTTCGCGGCCTAGCCTGCTGACTCACGGCAGGGGAGGCCGTGAAACTCTGGTGTTCGAACGTTCGTACGGGTTCGCCTATCTCCGATGCAACCTTTTCCTGCCCATCGGTGTCTCAACAATACGGGAACGTCTCTTCGGACCTCGGGATCCGCCGGAGCGTCACTTGCGGGAGGCCCGCGCTTTCCTGCCCGTTACGAGCCGAGCTATTCTGTACCCGCGCTCAACGAGGCGCAAGACCGGGCCGGAAACAATTCTTCCGCGCCCTGGACTCCCTCGGCTATTTGCTCGGCGGATGGAACTCGAACGGCTGGCGCACGAGCTGCCGCACCGCCTGCCCTCCTCGCAACGCCGGCCGGAACGCCGCACCGCGAATCGCGTCCTGTACCGCCGCCATCAGCAGAGCGCTCGTTGAGGAGAGGATATTGAAGTTCTCCTCCTCCACCCGTCCCCGCGCGTCGACCACGAACTCCGCGATCACGAGCCCGCCCACCCCGGCGGCCCGCAGCGACGGAGGATAGGTGATGGCCGGCAGGCTTGCGCTGTCCAGCGCGGCGGGGAGATCCACTTCGTCGGCCGTGTACACGGTGTGTGCGGCGACGAGCGCCTCGAGCTCCGTCGGCGACGCCGCGGCGCCGCGCCGGATCGGATCGGTGTCCGGGCCACGCGACCAGAGCAGTACTGTTCCGCACTCCGACCTTCCGCGCGGCCCCTGATACCGCTGCGGCGCGCTCGCCGCGCCGAGATAGAGCTCGATCCCCTCGAGCGACTCAGGCGAGAAGCTGTCCAGGTCCACGTCCGCGGCGCTCATCGGCGCGCCGTCTAACCAAACGAGGGGGCGACAGTCGCGGCCGCGCATTCGGACGCTCTGCGCGCCGGGCCGACCGCGCGTGATGCGAATGCCGGGACTCCGCTGCAGCATGTCGGTGAGCTGCGCGGGGTGCTCCCGCTCGAGATCCGCCCGGGTGATGAACTGCCCCTGCGTTCGCCGCTCGAGCCGCTCGTAGTAGCCGGCCAGGCGACCGGTGTAGCGTCCGCGCTCCGCGCGCACGATCACGCTCGCCAGCGTCTGCACGCTCGCCGAAAGTTGCACCTGAACATGATCGGCAGCGCCCCGCACGAGGACCGATTTTGGATGAAAGCCCAACCGCCGCACTCGCAGAGTGCCGCCTCCCTCCGGCGTGCCTTCGAGGCGAAACATGCCCTGTTCGCCCGTCACGGTGCGCAGCGAGGTCCCCTCCAGCAGTACTTCCGCCCCGTTAATTCCGACGCCTGCCACCGAGTCGGTCACGACCCCAGTGATCGGACGCGAGGCCGCCTTCTGAGCTGTCGCAGTCGGGCAGAGAGCAAGGAGGCTGCAGGCGGCGGCAGGCACCGCATACCAACAGGAACGAGACATGACGGCGACCAGGTCAGCGGCGCAGCTCGGCGTTCAGGATGTCGAAGAACCGCTTCTCGAGCCCGCCCTTTGAGCCGCAGTGCACGTACTCGGCGGAGAGGAACACGGGCCGGCCCATCGCGTCGACGGTGGTGGAGATGGTCGTGGACTCGGGCGTGCCCGAGATCACGCGCGTGTTGACCGAGAGCAGGATCTCGTAGCTGTCGGCGCTCGGCGTGCCTTGAGTGCTGCCGCAGTCGAGATAGCGGCTGAGCGGCACGTCGCCCAGCTTTCGGCGCACTTTGAACGACGAGTTGCCGATGGTGTGGACGGCGGCGTCGCGGTCGGTGACGGGAATGCCGAGCGAATCGTACACCGCCGGCAACACGCTCCAGATTCGCTCAGCGGACGCCGGCACCATCTTCACTGATGGTGACGTGCTCTGGGCGATGGCGAGCGTCGTCGCGGCGCCGCCGCCCGAAGGAGGGATCCGAACCGTCTGCTCCGGCATCGGTGGAGCGGGCGAGCCCTGCGAGGAGGCACAGGCGGACAGCAGGATAACCGACAGGGAGAGGACGCGACGCATCATGACTCCGCGAGGAGGTGGAGCGGAGACGATACCCGTCAGGCCGAGCCGTGTCCAGAATCGGATCGAGGAGTCAAACCCCCGACGCCCTCTCCGTTACCACGCGCACCGTGTCGTCCACCACCTGGAGGAAACCACCCTCCACGCGAAACCGCTGCTCCGATG
>DATCGU010000403.1:0-3361 GCA_036508735.1 Gemmatimonadaceae bacterium | reverse complement strand
CGCCGCTGAAGATAACCGGGGTGGTCAGCCTTCCGCTCGCCCCAGCTTCGAGTGATGGCGTCCGTACAGGAAGTAGATGCAGAACCCGATGGCCATCCAGATGCCGAGCCGCAGCCACGTCGTCAGGGGAAGGAAGGCCATCATGAACCCGCAGGTCCCGATGCCGAGGATCGGCACCAGCGGAACGAACGGCGTCCTGAAGGGGCGCTTCAGGTCCGGGCTGCGATACCGCAGCACGAGCACGCCGGCGCAGACGATGATGAAGGCCAGCAGCGTGCCGATGGAGACGAGTTCGCCGAGGATGTCGATGGGGAAGAGCCCGCCGAACACCATGGCCACCGAGCCGGTGACGATGGTGGCAATGTACGGCGTCTTGAACTTCGGATGCACCTTGCCGAACACCGGCGGCAGCAGGCCGTCGCGCGACATGGCGTAGAAGATGCGCGGCTGGCCCATCAGCATGACGAGCACGACCGACGAGAGGCCGGCGATGGCGCCGATGTTGATGAAGTAGGTCAGCCACTTGAGCCCCGGGCCCGCCGCGTCGATGGCGACGAACACCGGGTGCGGCACGTTGAGGTTCATGAATGGCGTGAGGCCGGTCATGACGAGCGCCATCAGAATGTAGAGCACGGTGCAGATGGCGAGCGACCCGAGGATGCCGATGGGAAGGTCGCGCTTGGGGTTCTTCGCCTCCTGCGCCGCGGTGCTGACCGCGTCGAACCCGATATAGGCGAAGAACACTACGGCGGACCCGCGGACGATGCCGCTGAGGCCGAAGTGGCCGAACGTGCCGGTGTTCTCGGGGATGAACGGGTGCCAGTTGGCCGTGTTCACGTACTTGATGCCGAAGCCGATGACGGCCAGCACGATCGCCAGCTTGATGAAGACGGCGATGTTGTTGAAGCGCGCCGACTCCTTGATGCCGACCACCAGCAGCGCGGTCAGCACGGCGATCAGGACCATCGCGGGGAGGTTGACCACCGACGACGTCCACTCGAACGCCCGGTGCGCCTCGACCCACTTGAGGGGCGCGCCGGCGAACTTCTCGGGAATCGCGAAGCCGATCTCCTTCATGAGCGCAACGAAGTAGCCGCTCCAGCCGACCGACACCGTGGAGGCCGCAAAGAGGTACTCGAGGATGAGGTCCCAGCCGATGATCCAGGCCATGAACTCACCGAGCGTCGCGTAGCCGTAGGTGTATGCCGAGCCGGCAATCGGGATCATCGACGCGAACTCGGCGTAGCACAGCCCGGCAAAAAGGCAGCCGAAGCCGGCGATCACGAACGAGAGCACGATCGCGGGGCCGGCATACTGCGCGGCCGCCTGACCCGTGAGCACGAAGATGCCGGCGCCGATGATCGCGCCGACGCCGAGGAGCGTGAGGTTGGTGGCGGTAAGGCTGCGCTTGAGCGTGTGCTCACCCTCCTCGCTCGCCTCGACCATCAGGATGTCCAGCGGCTTCTTGATCCACAACGACATTGCGGGGCCTCCAAATTGAGAACGCCGGGGCGTGGAGTGGTTCGCCGTCCCGCCGTGACGCGTGCTGCGATGCAATCGGAAGAAGCTGGCGGCCTGCGCCAGCCGTTGTCAATGCGCGAACGCCTCGATGCGCGAACGCCTCGACGTACCCCGTACGCGCCCTGCGGGTCAAACGCTGTAGTTAGGCGCCTCGCGCGTGATCGTGACGTCGTGCGGGTGCGATTCGCGCAGTCCGGCCGTCGTGATGCGCACGAAGATCGGGCGCGTGCGCAGCGCCTCGATGTTCTCGCACCCCACGTAGCCCATGCCGCTGCGCAGGCCGCCGAGCATCTGGAAGAGCACGTCGCCCGCCGGGCCCCGGTACGGCACGCGCCCCTCGATGCCCTCGGGGACGAGCTTCTTGGCTCCCACCTCGCCGTCCTGGAAGTAGCGGTCGGCGCTGCCGTCCTGCATGGCCGACAGCGACCCCATGCCACGGATCATCTTGAAGCGGCGTCCCTCGAGCAGGAACGATTCGCCCGGGCTCTCCTCGGTGCCGGCAAGCATCGACCCCATCATCACCGACGACGCGCCGGCGGCCAGCGCCTTGACAATATCCCCCGAATACTTGATGCCGCCGTCGGCGATCACCGGCACGTCGCCGGCGCCGGCCACGGCATCGAGCACCGCGGTGAGTTGCGGAATGCCCACGCCCGCCACCACGCGCGTGGTGCAGATGGAACCGGGGCCCACGCCAACCTTCACCCCGTCCACACCGCGTTCCACCAGCGCACTGGCGCCCTCGCGGGTGGCGACGTTGCCGGCAATGAGCTGCACGTCGGGCAGCGCTTCACGCACCCGGGCGGTGGCCTTCAGCACCTCTTCGGAGTGCCCGTGCGCGGTGTCGATCACCAGCACGTCGACGCCCGCCCCCACCAGCGCCCGGGCCCGCTCCATGAAGTCGCCGCCGGCGCCGATGGCCGCCGCCGCCCGCAGGCGGCCGTGTTCGTCCTTGTTGGAATCGGGATACTGCCGGCGCTTGTGAATGTCCTTCACCGTGATCAGGCCAATGAGCTTGCCCGCCGCATCGACCACCGGGAGTTTCTCGATGCGGTGCTTTCCCAGGATCCGCTCCGCCTCATCGAGTGTCGTCCCCTGGGGCGCCGTGATCAGGCGCTCGCACGTCATGGCGTCGCGAATGGGACGGTCGAGTTCACGCTCGAATTGAAGGTCGCGGTTGGTGATGATGCCCACCAGCTTGCCCGCCGCGTCCACGATGGGAACGCCGGAAATGCGGAACTTGGCCATCATCGCCACGGCCTCGCGCAGGTTGGCCTCGGGCTGGAGCGTGATGGGGTGCAGGATCATTCCGCTCTCGGAGCGCTTCACCCGATCGACCTCGGCGGCCTGCCGGTCGATCGACATGTTCTTGTGAAGAACCCCGATACCCCCTGCCCTTGCCATGGCGATGGCCATCTCGCTCTCGGTGACCGTGTCCATGGCCGCCGAGATGAAGGGAACGTTGAGGGTGATGCCGCGCGTGAGCCGCGAGCGGGTATCGACCGATTTGGGATGCGTCAGCGAATGCGCGGGGGCCAGCAGGACATCGTCGAAGGTGAACGCCTGGGCATCGCGAATGCGTGCATGGGTCATGAGAGGGCCGTATCAAGCGCGACGGCCCGCTGCCGGAATGTTCCGGTGCGGGCCGTGGGTGAGACAAATGTGGTCGCCATGGCGAATTGTAGCGTCGGCGAGCGCCCCGGTCTAGGGCTGGGCCGGCGGGGGGGCCGGCGGGGCAGGCTCTGGTGCGGCGGCCTTGGGTACCGGCGTGGCGGCCGTTGCCTGCGCTGCCTGCGCCGTGAGCGCTGTGGGCGCTGTGGGCGCTGTGGGCGCTGTGGGC
>DATCGU010000402.1:0-5450 GCA_036508735.1 Gemmatimonadaceae bacterium | reverse complement strand
CGGCGGCCGCCGGACCGCGGCGGCCCAATTGGAAGAACGCCAAGCGGCGCGCCACGCCAGAGGGCGCCCGTCAATGTACGCGTGGCCAGCGCCGAACGCTCAGGCAGCCGATGGAGCAAAGCGAGAGCGGGGTCCCTTCCGCCTTCCGTTTCGAATTCCGAATTCCGAATTCGAATTCCAATTCCGGAATCCGAGTTCCGGTTCGCGGTTAAGGCACAACCGCCGTCTTGACGAGCGTAACGGTCAGGGTCGACGGGTACTTCTCCGAGTGATGCACGACATTGTGCGCCGTCACCGGCGTCGTCTCGTCCCAGTTGTTGCCACCGGTGTTCAGGTTGCGGTCGAACCGCGGGAAGTTGCTGCTCGTCACCTCGATGCGCAGCCGGTGCCCCGGCGCAAAGTAGTTGCTCGTGTTCAGCGGCTGCAGTGTAACCTTGTACACCTTGTCCTTCTCCATCCACACCGGCGGCTTGTCGTACCCCTCGCGATAGCGCATCCGCTGGATCGACTCGTCCAGGTTGTAGGCGCGACCGTCCGGGTACACGTCGATCACCTTGACGGTGAAGTCGGTGTCCTTGACGTCCGACGACACGTACAGCGTCGGCGTGATGGGCCCGCTGAACTCCATGCCTTCCTTGAACGGCTCGGTGGTGTACACCAGGATGTCGGGACGCGTCTCCATCTTCTGCTGGTCGAGCGAGCCGGCCACCACCGCGTTCCCCTGGCAGCAGACGTTGCCGCCGTACGACATCACCGGATGCAGCGGATCGTAGTCGAATTTGTCGGGCTTGTCGGCCTTGGCCGCCTTCATCGAAAGCGTGCCGTCGCCGTTGAGCGTATTGGCGTTGCCGTTGCTGCCGAGGTGGAACGTCATGGGTACCGCGTCCTTTGGCGGCCACACATCCGACGTCTTCCACTGGTTCAGCCCCATCACGTAGTAGCGCACCTTCGGCACCGTATCCATGGCGGTCGACGGCTTGTCCTTCAGGAACTGGTCGAAGAAATCGTAGACGATGTCCTGGTAGCCGAGCCGCGCGTCGCCCATGTCGCGCTCGCCGACCACGGTGTGCTCGCGGGCGCGCGTGTACGAGCAGTGCGCCACCGGCGCGATAATCGCCCATTGCTTGTTGGCGCCGGTGCCCGTGGCCGTCCGCCGCACGTGGTTGTACATCGCGAGGTTCGGCCCCACCGACACGTCGTACCACGACATGAACCAGAGCCCCGGGATGTTGATGGGCATGGACTCGTGCCACAATCCGCCCTTGTACCAGGCGGGATCATTGGGCGCGCGCTTCATCATCGCCCCGCCCGTCGGCACCAGCATGGAATCGGCGAAGATACCGTGCGGCCCGTCCACGGCCTTGATGAGGTCGATCGTCGGCAGGTGCCAGAACGCCTTGCCCCAGTCCACCGGCGGCTGCCGCTCGGCGAGGTCGAACGACTTCGACGCGCGGATGAGGTCCTCCTGCGACGCGTTCCGCGGGAACATCGGCCGCACCTGGTTCTGCTCGCCCATGATCCAGTCGATGAAGAGCATCTGCACCGCGCCGCCGCGGTACCAGTTCCCCATCTCGTAGTACGGCCCCACCTTGCCGACGCCCGCGCCGAACCCCTGCACGTTCATGGCCGCGTAGCCCGGGTTGCCCAAGGCGGCCACGGCGGGCTGCCACTCGGCGGTCGACGAACAGCCCGTGGTGCCGATCTTCCCGTTGGACCACGGCTGCGAACGCATGTAGTTGAGCTCGTCGTCGCCGTCGCTCAGCGGGGGGCCGAGGATGTCGTAGTTCCCCTCGGCAAAGAAGTGCCCGCGTTCCTGCATGTCCACGTAGGCGTAGCCACGCTTCACCGCCGTGAGGGCGGCCGTCATGTCGCGCGGCACGCCGTTGGCCACGTCCCAGTAGTTGAAGTTGTACGGTGTGCGCACCCAGATGGCCGGGTACTTCTGGGCGGCATCCTTGGGGTGATAAATGTCGGCCGGGATGCGGATGCCGTCACGCATGCTGATCATCACCTTGCGATCGACCACGGCCAGCGACTGCAACTCGTTCTCGATGGCCCAGCGTCTGGCCTTCACGCTGTCGGGGAGCGGCCCGCCGAACTGCGCCGAAGCGGGCGCGGCAACGAGCAGCGCGAGGACGGTGAAGGCGAACGAACGAAACACCTGCTTGATCATGGCAGACTCGGGGGCTCGGGGGTGGAGGTTCGGCCTGGGACTTTCGGTCTTAATGGTGGCGGTTCGCAGCCGCCCCGTCCACCAGGGCACCATGCCAGCCCCCTAAGGAGCTGGCACCGGACCGCCAGAACGGCAAAGCGCCCGGCTTCCGCCGGACGCTCTGTCGTACTCTCTCGCGATCTGTCGTTCTCTCCCGTCTGCTAGTGCATATTCGTGTTGTTGTCGCGCTCGACGCGCGGCAGCGGATAGCAGGTCTGCGTGCCGACGTTGCCATACCCGGGCTTCATGTACGGCGCACCCGCCGGTGTCATGCTGGTCACCGAGGCCGGCGAACGACGGAAGTCCGCCACGCGCTTGCCCTCGAGGTAGAACTCGTACGCGCGCTGGTTGTACAGCTCCTTCAGCACGCTGGCCGCGTCGGTGGCGCCGGCATACGCCGTCCCACCGTTCGCCAGACGCCGCGCGTTGATGACCGCCAGCTGGGCCGTGGCGTCACCCGCCTCGGCGGCGATGTAATCCGCCTCGATGCGCGACGCCAGCCGCATCGACGCGGCGTACCCGGGGAACTTCATCTGCTGGTAGAAGCCGCCCGGCACCGCGTCCTGCGGGATGAGCTTCGTTTGCGCCGGCGTCAGGTACGGCACGCGCGGGTCACTGGTGCGATACCACGGCGCCACGCTGACCGACGAGCGATCGAACGTGAAGATGTAGATCTGGTTCCCAAAGCGGGTGCGGTTCGACAGGTCGTCCGTATAGCGCAGGTCGTACTGGAACCCGGCGGGTACCGCCGCGGCATCAGCCGCCGCTCCCGCCTTGTCGCCCTTCTGCAGCTTGGCGCGGGCACGGCCGACCAGCGCCGCGTTCGCCAGGGCAATGCCGTCGGTCGTGCCGTTGGCCTTGCCCACGTCGATGCCCTTGCCGAACCAGAAGATGGCCGAGTCGAGCGCCACCGCGGTGGTGAGCTCCGGCCCCGACGACAGCGCAACCGTGCAGAAGTCGCTGGTCATCTGCAGGATGGAGAAGCCGCGGAACGTCGCGGCCCGCGCCAGGTTGATGTTGGTGGTCGGGTTCGGAAGGGTGAGGTCGAGCACGATCTTAGCCGACGCCGCCGCCAGCGAGATCCGCTGCCAGACGTCGGGATTGAGTGAGGTGTTCAGGTCCGAGACAATCCGGAACCCGAACTCGTTGCGCGTCGGAAAGGTGTCCGACACGTTCGCCTCTTCGGAGAACCAGCCGCCGTACAAGGCCAGAAAGCCCAGCGCCGTGACGTAGTTCTGCTGGGCCGAGAGGGCCAGAACCGCCGAATTGGACGTCGGGTCGACCGTGGCCGCGTCGATGACGTTCGGATTGGTGACCATAACGAACTTGTCGCTGCAGGCGGCGGACGCAACCAGCAGCGCCGCGCCTGCGATGGTGCGCGTAACCGCGCGTCGGATCGTAATCATGGTGATCATCTCGCGGTTAGAAGTTGAAATTGACGCGGAGAATCGACTTCCGCGGATTGGGCATCGTCAAAAAGTCCTGCCGGGAGAACGCGTCCGCCTGGGCGTTGATCTCCGGGTCGGCTCCCGTGTAGTTGGTCCAGACCTTCACGTTCTGCATGGCAAAGGTGATGGAGGCGCCCGACACGGCGCGCACCGACTTCAGCCAGGACGACGGCACGGTATAGGTGGCCGAGAGCTCGCGGAGGCGGACGAAGTCGCCCTTCTCCAGGTAGGCATCCAGCACGTCGCTGACCGTCGCGGCCTTGCCACTGTCCGTCACGAACGCCATATGGCCAGGCGTCAGGTCTCCGTAGTGGCGCAGGCGCTCGTACTTGGACAGCGCCAGCGTGTCGAGCCGGAGGTTGGAGTTTACCATCTGCGTTTCCCGGAAGAACGCCGTGTTGTTCTGGATCAGGAAGTTCTTCTTGGCGTCGAGCATGGCCGACACACGGAAGTTCTTGAACAGCGTCACCGTGTTGGTGACGTTCCACTCGAGCGTGGGCCACAGGTTGCCCATCGGCGTGAGCTGGTTGTTAACGAGCACCTTGTTGGCCACCGTGTCGACCGAGATGATCTTCTTGGAGACGAAGACGCCCAGCTGCTGGCCCACGACGGTGCGGCCGGCGCCGCCAATGGCGAACGGCAGCACCGAGTCGGCGCCCGAGCGGAGGCTGGTGAGCTCGTTGTGCAGCGTGTTGACGCCGGCCCGCACCGACCACTGCAGGTTCTGCAGGCGGAGCGCATCCAGGTTCAGCGACAGCTCCAGCCCGCTGTTCAGCACCGACCCGATGTTGGCCAGCGGGTTGGTGTTGAAGCCAAGCGATGGCGGAATGGGCTTGCGGATGATCAGGTCGTCCGTCGTCTTGTGGAAATACGTCAGTTCGGCCGAGAGGCGGTTGTTGAAGAACCCGGCGTCGACGCCGGCCTCAAATTCCTTGCCGCGCTCGGGCTTGAGGTTGGCGTTGCCCGGGTTGCCCGGGATGGCGCCGGGCGCGGTGGTGCCGGTGATGTTGTACGGCGAGGCCACGAGCGTCGTGAGCGCGTCACCCGGGTTGGGCGAGCGCCCCGTAGTGCCGTATGCGGCGCGCAGGCGCATGGTGTTCACCCACCGCGTGAACGGATCGAAGAACTTCTCCTCGGAGATCGCCCAGCTGCCGCCGATCTTCGGGAGCACGAACGCCGGGGCCGCCGCGCCGAACGACGAGTTCTTGTCGATGCGCACGCCCACCTGCAAAAAGCGCTTGTTCGAGTTGCCAATCTGCAACTGCCCGATGTAGCCGTACTGGCGCTGCTCGGTGAAGCCGCTCGAGCCGGTGGTCGTCGCCGCCGACTGGATGGAGTTGTTGGCGTTCGTCACGTAGCCAAGGCCGGTCGCTTGGGTGAACGTGTTGCGGGTCGAGATCACCTGCAGGCCGAACGACAGGTTCGTCTCCCACTGCGGGCCGAACTCCCGCTTCATGTTGCCCAGGTAGTCGAACGTGTAGCGCTCGCCGTACCGGAAAATCTGGTTGCTGCTGCCGGTGTTAGTGGCGCCCTGATACCACGTGCTGTCGTTCAGCGGGAAGTAGCTGAGCTGCTCGTCGCCGAGGAAGTCCATGCCGAGCGTGGCCCGGTTGGTGAACCACGGCATCGGCAGGTACGTCGTGGTGAGGTTCGTCGTCACGCGGTGCGTCTTCAGCGTGTGCAGGATCGAGTTGATGGCGTTGAAGTGCCGGTTGGGGCTGTACCAGCCGTCGGCCGACGTGTTGCCCGGGACGTCGTTGCGGGTTTTCGGAGTGCCGAGCATGGAGCCG
>DATCGU010000401.1:0-9390 GCA_036508735.1 Gemmatimonadaceae bacterium | reverse complement strand
AACGCGCTTGTCCGAGGCGAGCATCTCCTCGCCGAATTGATTCTGGTAAACTGCTGAACCTTCGTAGCCCTCGAACGCCCGGTCGAGCCAGGCAATGACGCCGGGGCCCGGGAGCTTCTCCATGATTCGGCTTCTGTTGGACGACATGACGAGCAGTCGTTCTCGAGGCGCCACAATGAAGTAATGGCCGGTCTTGCCGTAGCGATGTCCCGTAATGCGATCCAGGAAGTTGGACTGGGCGAGGTTCGTCACCCCCACCAGCGCACCGATCACCACGCCCTGCGGATCCCGAATGGGCACTGCCATGCCGAACACCCCTGCCCGCAACGCCGTGTCCACCACGGGGCGCCCCACCGTCGTCTTCCCCGCCGTCAGCGCGGCGGCTACCGGATCACCATCCGCGGGCCGGAAGTTGACCAGTCCCTTGGAGCGCGGAACCCTACCCACTGCGGTTCCGTCGTGCCGATAGACCACGACCTCACTATTGAACGGTCCCTGCAGGATGAGGCGCTCCTCCAGGAACGCTTGCAGCGCCACCGCATCGCCGAGAAGTGCCGGGCTCACGCGCTTGGCGACTCGTTCCAGCACCACGAGTCGATCGCTCAGCTCCTGGTTGACTTCTTCGGCAACGAGAGTCACGACCGAGAACTGCTGGTCGCTCAACAGTCGCCGCAAATCGTTGTGCAATTTCCTGCTACTATAGAACGCGAGCGACCAGATGCCGATGACGAAGATGGCCAGCGTGACGATGGTCACTCTCGTCTTCAGCGATCGCCAGGGAACGATTTTCACGGACATGAGGAGCTCGTTACCACGGAGGACGGCTCACAAGCGACTTTACTCTGTTCGTTGACCATGGCCGATGGCTCCCGGTGGGACAAGCCGACGATCTGCCCGATCGGCGTAACGAGTTACCTGACGCAACCAGAGAATTTTCCCCACTGCGACGGTCGCCGTCGAGCAGTTACAGGCTCCACGCCGCAGGTTCGCGATCCCACCGATGCGCTGGCAACAACGACCGTATCGCGGCCGGCAGAATTCCCCGCCCCACCGCCTCGACATTCGCACGCACATGTGCCGTCCGCCGCATCCCGGGAATGACGGTGCTCACCGCCGGATGCGAGACGGTGAATCGCAACGCCACCTCGGCCAACGGCGTCTCCCCTGGCAGTGCGGCACGTAACGCGTCCACGCGCGCAACCGTCTGCCCAAGGTTGTCCGGGCCAAAGTAGGTGCGGCGGAAGTCGCCCTCGGGGAAGACGGAATCGGCGCGTATCTGCCCGGCCAGCGAGCCCTCGTCATACGGCACCCGCGCGATCACGGCGATCCCGAGTTCCTCGCAGAGTGGGAACAGCGCATCTTCGGGCGCCTGGTCGAAGATGTTGTAGATCACCTGCACCGCGTCCACCACCCCGGTACGCAGCGTCTCCAAGCAGTTCCACGGTTCCCAGCGGTTCGCGCTCACGCCCACGGCACCAATGAGACCCTCGCGCTTGAGGTCGTCCATGGCGCGCTGCCACCGTTCGTCACGTGCCCAGGCGTCTTCCCACACGTGGAACTGCATGAGGTCGACGCGCGGCAGGCCGAGGTTCTCGAGTGACTTCTCGGTGTACTCGCGGATGTGATCGGCCGGGAAGCACTCGTCGAGGGTGAACCCGCGCCGCGAGGGCCAGGTGAAATTCCTGGGCGGAATCTTGGACGCCGTGTACAGCCGGCGCTCGGGGTGCGCACGCACGAGCTGGCCGAGCGTCCGCTCGCTCGCGCCGCGTCCGTAGCCCCACGCGGTGTCGAAGAACGTCACGCCCGCGACGACGGCGGCCTCGAGCGAGCGCCCGATCTCGTCGTCGTCGGAGCCCGACCATCCGGCGAGCCCCCACATGCCGTAGCCGAGTGCTGAGACGGGCCAGCCGAGCCGGCCGAAGGATCGAGTTTCCATGAGACAAAAGTACCGACGCTGGCCCGCGGCCGCCTAGCCCGCTGCCGCGCTCGCCCGATAGATTCTCGCCGTCCTCATCTCTACGGGCCTGCGTGACTTGCCCGTCCTTTCACCGTCGCCCTTCCCATGTCGGTTGATGCCGTGCCGCACCGCTCTGATCCGCCCGCCAGCGCCGGCCATGGCGCTCTCGCTCCGCACCGCATCATCGTGGGCGCCGACGCCCACGCCGGGATCATCGCGGCCCTGCGCGCGCGCCGCGCAGACTTCGAGTTCCGCGGCGGGATGCACACCGAAGTCACCGCCGACGACCTCGCGTGGGGCGACACCTACATCGGCTTCAGGCGGCCTCCGGGCGCGACGACGATGGGCAACGTGCGCTGGGTGCACTGCACCGGGGCCGGCGTCGACTCGTGGTTGTCGCCCGTCGAACTCGACCGTGCCATCCTGCTGACGCGCACGCCGGAATCGTTCGGGCCGGCCATCGCCGAGTGGGTGGTCGCCCGCGTCCTCGCGGTGCAACAGCAGCTGCTCTCACTCGCCGCCGCTCAGCACGCCCATCGCTGGGCGCCGCGCGACATCGCACTGGTGACGGGAACGCGCGCGCTGGTCGTCGGCACGGGGGATATCGGGAGCGCCGTCGCAATGAAGCTCGGGTCACTGGGCGTCGAGGTGACGGGTGTGTCGCGCACCGGGCACGGCGACCACCGCGTATTTCGCGCCGTGCATCCGGTGGAGACGCTAAGTGAGCGCGTCGCCGACGCCGACTGGATCGTGCTGACCGTACCCGCCACGCCGGGCACGCGTGGCCTGTTTTCGCGCGAGGTCATGGCCTGCTGTCGCGGGGCAGTGCTGCTCAATGCCGGCCGTGGCTCGGTGGTGGATGAAGCCGCGCTGCTCGAGGCCCTGGACAATGGATGCCTGCGCGGCGCGGCGTTCGACGTCTTCGCCACCGAGCCGCTTCCCGCAACGTCGCCGCTCTGGACTCACCCGCGCATGATGGTCTCCCCGCACTGCTCCGGCCGAACGACCGTGGAGGGCGCGGTCGGCGGGTTCCTGGAGTGCCTCGAGCTGCTCGAGCGGGGGGAGACACCCAGATGGGTCGTCGATCGCGACCGGGGTTACTGATGTCAACCGACCGCCGCACCTTCCTCTCCTCGCTCGGCGCGCTCTCTGTGGCCGGGCTCGTGGCGCCACGGGTGCGCGCGCAGGCCGGTGGACAGAAGCCGCAGGTGCCGCGCGGCCTTGGGGCGCCGGATGACTTTCTCTTCGAGCCGGGACTGACCTATCTGCAGACCGGATCGCTCGGCCCGTCGCCGCGCCCGGTGCTGGAACGCACGATGGCCGTGTGGAGGGAACTGGAGCTGAACCCGGCGGCGCAGGGATACGGCCCTCTCGAAGTCGCGATGGAGGGCGTCCGCGCCAAGGCGGCCGCGTTCATCGGGTGCAAGACAGAGGAACTGGTGCTGACCCGCTGCACTACTGAGGGCATGAACTGGGTGGCGCAGGGCCTCGCCTTTTCGCCGGGCGAGCGCGTGCTCACCACCGACCAGGAGCATCCAGGTGGACGCGTCTGCTGGGATTACGTGGCGCGCCGTTACGGCGTGGCGCTCGACGTCGTGGCGATTCCCCCCGGAGAGAATGACCCGCAGGCGATCGTCGAGCGCTTCGCGAAGCGCATCACCCCGAGAACCCGCGTGCTGTCCTTCTCGCACCTGCTTACTTCCACCGGCCTGCGGATGCCCGTGGCCGAGTTGGCGGCGCTGGCGCGGCGCGCCGGCTGCCTCAGCGTGGTGGACGGCGCCCAGGCGGTGGGGGGCATCGACGTGAACGTGAAGGCGCTCGGCTGTCACGTGTACGCGACCAGCGGTCACAAGTGGCTGCTGGCCCCCAAGGGCACCGGCCTGCTGTACCTGAGCGAGGACCTTGCGGGGCGCATCGACCCCGTCGCCCTGCAGAGCGGGCGCGGCGCGTACACCGCGTCGACGGGCGTCTGCAGCATCCCGGGTGTGCACGGACTGGCCGCGGCCATCGACTACCATACCGCGCTGGGCAAGGCGCGCATCGAGGCGTACAACGTGGCACTCGGGCGCTACCTCCACGAGGCGCTCAAGTCAGTACCGAGGATCCGCGTGGTCAGCGCGACGCCGGGTCCCCTGGCGTCACCCCTGCTGACCTACGAGCTGCCGGCGGCTATCAACAGCGGCGAGTTGCACGCGCGCCTGCGGGCCCGGCACAAGATCGAGGTGAAGGTGGTGCCGGAGAACTTCATGAACGGCCAGCGCATCTCCACGCATCTCTTCAACACCGAGCGCGACGTGGATGCGCTGGTGGCGGCTCTTAAGGCCGAGTTGGCATAAGGGCGGTAGCCCGACCCGTGCCGGACCGTCAGGGCGCCTCGCGCACGCGAATGACGGCCACGCGCCAGTCCGACAGCACCGGGCCCCGGCCCGCGGAATCGGGAAGCGGCATTCGCGCCACCGACGAGAGTTGACCCACCTGAAGCGCCGCGCTGAGGTCGCTCACCACCTTGTCGCGTTCCCCGTCGATGGCATCGTCCACACGATGCGTGAAGGTGCGGCTTCGCAGCGAGATCTCCACGCCCACGTCATGCGTGGCCGCCGCAACCCAGACCGGCAGGCCATCCCAGCGCTCGGTCGTGCGCCAGAGTCGAACGTGATGACGCTTGGCGAACGTGTTGGCGACCCGCTGGAAGACGAGATCAGGCGGACGTCCGAACATGACCTGCCGCGACACCGGCTGGTGCATGAAACCCTGGCCGCGCGCCGCCCTGATGAAGGTCTCGAAGTCCGCCGCCGTGGACATGCGATCCGGCGCGGTCCAGCCGGCGCGCTCGAACGCGCGGTTCACTTGCATGTCGTTCCCGATGAACAGGAGGTTCACGAAGTCCTTGGGAACGCGGTCTCCCGTAGCGAAACTGCGGGTCGGGAGAGTGGCCAACAGGCGGCCGAGCGAAGAATCGCCGTCAATCGGCGGCGGCGCGGCATACAGCGGCCAGGCCGGAAGCTGCACCGGACCCTCCACGAACAGCGTCATGTCCGTGCCCGCCGGGTACGAGATGCGCCGGTGCCGTTCGTGCGCCTCGCCCCACAGCGCCGCAAAGAAGATCGCGGCAGCCACCGGACTGGCCGTCCCGAGCGCGAGGGCCGCCCAGTCCGCGCGATCACGGGTCTTGGACGGCTCGCTCGGCCCGAGAATGCGACCGTGCTCATCCACGGTATCGCGTGCGTTATCGACCCGGATGACCTGCGCGGCCACCGGCAGGCGAGACCCGTCTCCCGAGAGCATGGACGTGAAGCGCACATCAAGGAAGTGCCTGCGGCCATTGGCGGGCTCCACGCCAGCACCGACGACCGCTCCCTCGAGAATGGTTCGCGGCGCGACCACGACTCGCTCGTCCTGCACCACCGGCGACATGACCATGGCCCGCACCTTGCGCCCGCGCGCGGCCGGAGTGCTCTCGAGCGCATCGAGCGTGCGCACCGCCAGCGTGGTGGAGGCTGGAATCGACTGCGCGACCGCCGGGGCGCCGGCGCCAAGTATGCCCATCGCGCCGATCACGATGGCTCGGCGCGTAAACCCGGCGAAGTGGTGGATCATTGGTCGCCTCGCATGGCACGCCGACGTCGATGCGTACTCTTAATGAAAGCTACACTGTAAGGACGCCCTCGTGGAACAGCCGGCGACGGCGCCCGATCGATCCGCCCGGGCGAGCCGCCGACACATCGACTCACCCAAACGAGGTATGGCCCGCTCCTGAGCAATCCGGTAGCATATCATGGGTTCCTGCGCGCGCGAGGACTACGCACCCGACCGGCATCGCCACCTCGGCGCGGCGATCGGCCATTCCAGCGAGGTGCATATCGCCATGGTGGAACACACCAAGCGAGTGCGGAAGAACAAGCAAGCCCCAGCGGCGAAGGCGATGCCTGCGCCCGACCTGCCGGCGCACCCTGCGGAGAAGAGCAACGCTCACTTCCCGATCGTCGGCATCGGCGCCTCGGCCGGCGGGCTCGAGGCGCTGGAGTCCTTCATGCAGCACGTTCCCGTGGACTGCGGCATGGCCTTTGTTGTCGTCCAGCACATGGACCCAACGCACACCGCGATGCTGGCGGAACTCCTGCAGCGCGTGACCACCATGCCCGTGACGCAGATCAGCGACGGCGCGCGTGTCGCTCCGAACTGCGTGTATGTGATACCGCCAAACACGGACTTGTCCATTCAGCTTGGTTGCCTGCATCTCAGCGCTCCTGCGATCCCGAGAGGATTGCGCCTGCCGATCGACCATTTCTTCGAATCGCTGGCTGCACACTCGCCGGCACGCAGTATCGGTGTCGTGCTCTCAGGCATGGGCACGGATGGCACGCTGGGCCTCCGTGCCATCAAGGCCCGGGGAGGAGCGGCATTCGTGCAGGAACCGTCTTCGGCCAAGTTCGACGGCATGCCGAGGAGCGCCATCGCCACCAACCTGGCCGACGCCGTCGCCCCCGCCGAAGCGCTGCCCGGCAAGATCATCGCCTATCTCCACGGCGCGCCCAGTGCCCAGACCCCTGATGAATCCGCGACGGACGACTCGTCTGGCGAACTCGGCGAGGTGTTTGACCTGTTGCGCGCGCAAACCGGCCGCGATTTCTCGCAATACAAGAAGAACACGGTGAATCGCCGCATCGAGCGGCGCATGAGCCTTCGCCAGGTGGACGGCATTGCAGCTTATGTCTCGTACCTGTTATGTCTCGTACCTGAAGGAGAATCCCCAGGAACTCGACCTGCTGTTCAGGGAACTGCTGATTGGCGTGACGAACTTCTTCCGCGACCCGGCAGAATGGGATGTGCTGAAGGCGGCAATCAGCGCGATGCTGCTGGCAACCCGCCCCACCGCCCACACGCTGCGCGCCTGGGTTGCCGGGTGCTCCACCGGCGAGGAGGCGTATTCGCTGGCCATCGTCTGTCACGAGACGCTGGAAGCGCTCAGGCCGGGGAAGACCCCGGCGATCCAGATCTTCGCCACCGACCTGGACACGGACGCCATCAGCCGGGCCCGCACCGGCGTGTATCCCGCAACGATCGCCGGGGATGTTTCGCCGGAGCGACTACAGCGGTTCTTTGTGGAGTCGGAGCGCGGGTACCAGGTAAGCAAGAGCATCCGCGAGGCGGTGATCTTCGCGCCCCATGACGTCACCACCGACCCTCCCTTCACCAAGCTCGACGTGGTGAGTTGCCGCAACCTGCTCATCTACCTGACGCCCAAGGCACAGCACAAGCTCCTGCCGATCTTCCACTACGCCCTTAAACCCCAGGGCATTCTCTTCCTCGGGACCTCCGAGACCGTCGGAAAACCGACCGGCCTCTTTGCGCCGCTCGATGGCAAGTCGCGGCTCTTCCGGCGGCTCGAGACGGACCGGAACGCGGAGCAAGTCTACTTCGCTGCCCCAACCCTGCGCCCCAAGGTCGAGAAGCCGTTGACCGCGGCACCATTGGCACCGGGCAGCCTCCAGCTGGAGGCCGAGCAACTGCTGCTGCGCCAATTCGCGCCCGCGGCGGTGCTGGTCAACCCCAAGGGTGACATCCTCTTCGTCAGCGGTCGCACAGGGAGGTACCTGGAGCCGGCGGCGGGCAAGGCAAACTGGAACCTGTTCGCCATGGCCCGCGAGGGATTGCGCCAGGAGCTGGGCGCCGGCTTCCGGAAGGCGATGCGCTTGAAGCAGGCGGTCACGCGCCGGCAGGTGCGGGTCGATACCGGGCGCGGCATTCGCGCCGTGGATGTCACCGTGCAACCCATCGAAGCTCCGGAGGCTCTGCACGGCATGGTAGCCGTCGTCTTCCGGGACGCGGCGGCACCATTGGCAAAGCAACCCGCACGCAAGGGTCCCCGCTCCACCAATGCCCGGGTGGCGGAGCTGACCCACGAGCTCTCGCAGGCGCAGCGGGATGTCCGGACGCATCGCGAGAACGTGCAGAACTCGCGGGAAGAACTCTCCGCCGTCAACGAGGAGTTGCAGTCATCCAACGAGGAACTGCAGTCAACGAACGAGGAGCTGACAACCTCCAAGGAAGAGATGCAGTCCATGAACGAGGAACTGCAGACCCTCAACCATGAGTTGCAGGCCCGCGTGGACAGCCTGTCGCACCTGACCAACGACATGAAGAACCTGCTCGACAAGACCGAGATTGCCACGGTCTTTCTCGACCTCGACCTGCACGTACGACTCTTCACCGCGGGCTCCAGCCGGATCTTCCCCCTGATGGCAGGCGATGTCGGCCGGCCCATTACGGACTTCGCCTCGGCGCTGGCCTATCCCGCTCTGGCCGATAACGCCCGCGAGGTGCTGCGGACACTGGCCGTCCACGAGCAACCCGCCGCCACGCGCGGTGGGGGCTGGGTGCTGGTGCGCATCATGCCTTACCGCACGCTTGACAACACGGTGGACGGCGTGACGATTACCTTCTCGGATATCACCGCTTCGCGGGAGCGCGAAGATCAGCTGAAGGCCACGCAGGTGGGCCTGGAACAGCACATCGAGGCGCAGGCGCGGCAGATCGAGAAGGCCGAACGGAATGTTCCCGCGGATGCCAGCGACGGACTTCAGGCACCGGACGAGGGCACGAGCGCCCCATCCGAACATGAACACCGGAACCCCAAATGACCGAGCGCCTGGACCCACCCATCAGTCCGGAGGTGCTGCGCCAGCGGGCCGAAGAGCAGCTCAAGCAACACGGGCTCGCCGAGGACGCGTCACGCAGCGCCGTCGATGCCGCCAGGCTCCTGCACGAGTTGCAGGTGCACCGGATCGAGCTGGAGATGCAGAACGACACGCTCCAGCAGGCCCGCGACGACATGGAGACGCTCCTCGACAGCTACATCGACCTGTATGACAACGCCCCGGTCGGCTACCTGACCCTCGATCGCACCGGCACCGTCATGCAGATGAACCTGACGGGCGCGCGCGCTCTCGGCATCGATCGGGCGCGGCCGGGGCAACCACGTTTCGGCCTGTTCGTGAGTCCGGCCGACCGGACGGCCCTCAGTGACTTTCTCGCCAGTGTGTTTGCCAACGGCACGGCGGCCGCACGCGAGATCACCTTGGAGCGCGAAGGTCAGCCGTCACGCGTGGTGCAGATCGAAGGCTCTCGCTCGTCGGATGGCGAGCGCTGCCGCCTCGCGCTGGTCGACGTGACCGCCCGCCCCGGGGTGATTCCGCCCACGCCGTAACCAGCGCGCGCTGCGCGCGCTGCGTGCCCTGCGAGGATCACTCGTGCACGACCCGCTCTCCCGAGCCCGCGGACTCTCCGGGTGGTCGCTTCGTGACGTAGCGCTGAACCTGACCGTCGCTGCCAGCTACGTGGTGGTGGGGCACCTCTCGCTGGCGGCCGCCACCGAGCAACGCGCCCGCATCCTCGTGCAGGTGAGCGAGATCACCGCGCGCCTCAGCGAGAGC
>DATCGU010000400.1:0-4769 GCA_036508735.1 Gemmatimonadaceae bacterium | reverse complement strand
TCCCCCCTCACCAAGCCCCCGCACCCCGCACTCTCCCCAGTCTGATACGATCAATCGGGTAGATTTCGCACCACAATCTCAGTCCCAACTACAGACCCTGGCACGTGGCACCTACCTCACCGACCGTGACGACGTTCCTCTTCGACAACGCATCCCAGATCGTCACCTGCGCGGGCCCGCCCCGTGCGCGGCGCGGCGCTGAGTGCCAGTCGCTCGGGATACTCGAGGAGGCGGCGGTCGTCGTCGACGGCGCACGCATCGTCGCCGTCGGTCCACGCGAGGCGTTGCGCAAAGGCCATCCGGATGCCGAAGTCGTGGATTGCGGCGGGCGCGTCCTCATGCCCGGCCTCGTCGACTCGCATACACACGGCATCTTCGGCAAGCCGCGCTTCGAGGAGCAGGAACTGCGCGCTGCCGGCATTGGCTACATGGAGATCGCCCGCCGTGGCGGCGGCATTCACAGTTCCGTACGCGACCTGCGCTCGCGCAGTGAAGACGAGTTGTTCGCGCTCGCTGTGCCGCGTCTCGGGCGGCTTGCCGCCTACGGCACCACCACGATCGAGGTGAAGTCGGGGTACGGGCTCACCCTCGAGGATGAGCTCAAGTCACTGCGCGTCATCCGCCGCCTCCAGCAGGCACTCCCGATCCGGCTGGTCCCCACATTCCTCGGCGCGCACGAGATCCCGCTCGAGTACCGCGCCGCGCCGCGAACGCGCGAGCAGTACATCGCGCTGCTGGTTGACGAGATGATCCCACGCGTGGCCGGTGAGGGATTGGCCGAGTTCGCCGACATCTTCTGCGAGCCGGGTGTTTACACCACGGATGAGGCGCGGCTGGTTCTGGGAGCTGCGCGGCGAAACGGAATGCAGATCAAGCTGCATGCGGACGAACTGGAGACGTCGGGCGCGGCGGAACTTGCCGCCGAGTTGGCGGCAACCAGCGCCGATCACCTCGCGGCCATTTCGGACGATGGCATCCGGGCGCTGGCGGGTGCCGGCACGGTCGCCACGCTGCTGCCTGGCACCATGCTCTTCCTCGGACGAAACCGCCAGGCACCGGCGCGCGCCCTCATCGATGCCGGGGCCGCCGTTGCCCTCGCCTCCGACTTCAATCCCGGCACGTCGCCCACGGTGAACCTCCCGCTCATCCTGACGCTGGCCATCAGCCAGCTCCACATGCGCGTCAGCGAGGCAGTGCTCGCAGTAACCGTGAACGGAGCCGCGGCGCTGGGGATGGCGGCCCGGACGGGGCAGCTGGCCCCCGGGTTCGACGCTGATCTCGCGCTGTTCGACGTTGCGGATGTCCGGGAGATTCCCTATTGGTACGGTGACCAGCGCTGTCATGCCACGTGGGTGCAAGGCGCGCCAGCCCATGTCGCGAGGTAGGGGCGTGCCGTCCTCCAGGGAATCGAGTGGCGTGCCCCCGTTGTCATCCTCCCCACCCGGGGCGTACTTTTCCAGTTCGGGCGGCTCCACCGTCTAAGGTTGTGACCCGGTCAGGCGTTCCTCCAATCTCATGGCTGATCTCGCCAAGCTGAAAAAGAAGGCCGCGGAGTTCGAGGCGGCGAAAAAGCTCGATAAGGCGATCGCCACCTATCGCGAGATTCTCGACCTCTACGACGTGGGCGAGGAGGGCGAGGTTGACGTCGCGCTATACAACCGCGTCGGCGACCTGCTGATGCGACAGGGCGACACTGCCGAGGCGGTGACGCTGTACGAGCGTGCCGTCGACTTATACGCTGAGGGTGGCTTCTTCAACAATGCCATCGCCCTCTGCAACAAGGTGCTGCGCACCTCGCCTGGGCGCGCGTCCGTCTACTACAAGCTGGGCAAGATCTCGGCGGCTAAGGGCTTCAAGGGCGACGCCAAGCAGAACTTCCTCGAGTACGCCGATCGCATGCAGAAGGCGGGCCAGAAGGATGAGGCCTTCCGTGCGCTCAAGGAATTCGCGGACCTCTGCCCTGACCAGGATGATATCCGCCTCATGTTGGCGGATCAGTTGCTGAAGGCGGATCGGAAGGACGAGGCCATCGAGCAGCTCTCGAGCTTGCATGAGCGGCTGCTCGCCGCGGGGCAATCGGCCGAGGCGGATGCCACGATGGAGCGCATGCGCGCCATTGATCCGCAAGCAAAGCCGAAGACGGGGCGCCATTCCCGCGAAGCCAAGGTTGCGGACGACCTGATCTTCATCGATCTCGATGCACCGACGCCGCGCAGGTCGCGCCTCTCCGTGGTCATACCCAGCGTCGAGACGCCGGCGCCGCGGCCGGCGCCCCAGCCGGAGCCGGAGCCGCAGCCGCAGCAGGCGATCGAGGCGCCAGCGCTGCAGGACATCGAGACGACGCACTTCGATGCGCCGGCGCAGGAGACCGCCGCTGGATCCATGCTCGGTCTCGAGACGACATCACTGGTTCCCGATGCCGCCGACGAAGTGGCTCCGCTGACCGCGGGCGAGTTCGCGGTGCTCGACCTGTCACAGGTACCAGAGGCTCCTTCGCCACCGCGTGCGTCGCTGAAGCGCGACCTTGCCCTCTCGGGCGATCTGCCGCTCATCGACACCGGGCCCGTCGTCGAGCCGTCGGTCGACATTCCACTGTTTGACTTCTCGCTCGAGCCCGAAGCCGGACGCCCGTCGGGCGCGCTCGATATCGACTTGTCGCTGATCGACGCGGAGACGGGCACGCCTGAGACGGTGGGGGGCGACCTGGAATTCGTCAATCTCGACGCCGCCCCCGTCGACTCACCCGCCGCCCCTGTCGACATCCCCACGGAGTTCGGGGACGTCGACGTCGAACTCGTGGAAGAGCCACCGACGCCCGTGCGCCGCACGACGTCGATGGCCATTCCGATTCTCGCCGCCAGCGTCGAGGATCTGCGCTCGCAAGTGGAGCACGAGCCCGAGAACTGGGAACTGCGCCGCCAACTCGCCGAGACCATGCTCGACGACGGCAGTCGCGAGGAAGGGCTCGCCATGCTCGAGGAGTCGATGGTGGGGTTCGAGCGGGCGGGGCGGATTCATGAGGCGCGCTCCGTTGCCGACGAGATCGTTCGCCTGAACCCCGCCTCGGTGCGCCATCACCAGAAGCGTGTCGAGTTCGCGTTCCGTGACGACGACCGCGTGGGCCTGTCGCAGGCGTACCTGGACCTCGCCGACGCGCTCTTCCGCGAAGGGTTCGCCGAGAAATCGAAGACGGTGTATCAGCGTGTCCTGGAGATCACGCCCAACGACGTCCGCGCCCTCGCCGCGCTCGAAGCGCTCGCCGCGTCCGGACCGGAGGCACCGCCCGCGCCGGTGGCGGTCCACGGTCCTTCCGCATCGGGGCGCCGCTACACCGGCATGATTGCCGCCGTTCCCGAGGAGCCCGTCCCGGTGACCGCCCCGCCGGACGCCGCGGGCGAGGACGATTTTGTGTCGCTGGGTGACTGGCTTCGCGAGGACGAGGAGCCGAAGTCGACCCGCATGGTGGTCGACGAGCAGGAGCCCAGTGGCGACGAGAACGCCGACTTCCAGGACATGCTGCGCAAGTTCAAGCAGGGCGTGGCCGACAACGTCGAGGAAGAGGACCACGAGTCGCACTACGACCTCGGCGTCGCCTACAAGGAGATGGGTCTCCTCGACGAGGCCATCGCCGAGTTCCAGAAGGCCCTGCGCGGCTCGCAGCGGCGCGTGCGCACGTACGAGGCGCTCGGCCAGTGCTTCCTCGAGAAGGGGCAGCTCCCCGTCGCGCGGACCATCCTGCAGCGTGCCCTCGCGGAACCCGGCGCCGGCGACGACCAGCTCGTTGGCGTGCTCTACCTGATGGGTTACGCGTCGGAGGGCCTCAAGAAGCCGGCCGAAGCCATGGCGTTCTACGAACGGGTCTTCGCCGTCGACATCCAGTTCCGTGACATCGGCGAGCGACTGAACGCCGTGGAGTCCGCCCTCTCGTGAACTCCGTGCCCCCCACCAGCCCCATCCTGCTCGCGTCGGCGCTGCTGGAGATCCAGGCGCCCGTGCGGGCCCGTCTTGAGTGCGTCCCCGAGGAGATGTGGCGCATCGTTCGCGCCGACGCCCCGATCGTGGAATCCGTGAACGCGCACCTCACCGGCATGAAGGGCAAGATGTTCCGCCCGACCGTGCTGCTGCTGGCATCGATGCTCGAGGAGACGCCCCAGGAGCGCGCGCTGACCATGGCTGCCATCGCCGAGCTCATCCATCTGGCGAGCGTCGTCCACGACGACTCCGTGGACCACTCGTCGCTGCGCCGCGGCATGCCGACCATCAACGCGCTCTTCTCGCACCAGGTGGCGGTGATCGCCGGCGATTACCTGTATTCGAGGGCGCTCGCCGAACTGGTCAACCTGGGCGACCTCGAGCCGCTGCGGGTGTTCACCGGTGCCTCCAACGCCATGACACTCGGCGAGTTGCGCCAGCTCGCGTCCTACGACGCGATCGGGTTCACCGAAGCCGACTACTGGCTGCTGGTCCAGGCCAAGACCGCCTCGCTGATCGGGGCCTCCTGCGAAGTGGGAGCGCTCTGCGGCGCGCCGCGGTTCCGCAAGGAGATGGCGCGCTTCGGCATGCTGCTGGGCATGGCCTTCCAGGTCGCGGATGACTTGCTCGACTACACCGAGACGGAGTCGGTGACCGGCAAGCCGAGCGGCAACGACCTCAAGGAGCACAAGGTCACGCTGCCGCTGATCGCCGCCATGCCGCGCATGTCGCGTGCCCAGCGCGCCAGCGTCGAGGCGCTGTTCGCGGCATCGCTGCCGACCGACGCCGGGATCGCC
>DATCGU010000399.1:0-3367 GCA_036508735.1 Gemmatimonadaceae bacterium | reverse complement strand
CGCGGCGACGAGTCCGCTGCGGCGCACGCGCGAAATGCTTACCGGTCGGCCGAGCGTGGCCTTGAAGATCTCGTGAATCTCGTCCACGCTGCGCGCGTCCTTTGCGGCCGAGATCGCTCTCGACGCGTACCGCGGCAGGGGCGCACTGCCGTGCGCCGCTGCACGAATAAGTCCGAGCACCGACTGCACACACGCGAGCGATTGCTCTGCGTCGCCCGCGCGTTCGCCAGTGCGGCTCGCGGACTCCAGCACGACGATCCGTTCGCCCGACGTCACCCAGAGCGATTCCTCACCAAGCGCGGCGGGCATCGTGCCATCGCCCTGCGCGGCGAGCAGCTCGCCGGTGAGATCGAGCATCCACTCCTGCAGCACGTTCCAGGGAACGGCGCGCTCGAGACGCGTGGAGAGCGACTCGCCGAGGGGTGACTCGTACGCGTCCCAGTTCTCACCGGCCGAGCGACGGCCGGCCACCCAGCGCAGTCGGGTGAGACGCGCGAGATCGCGCCGCGCCTGCGGAACTTCCGCAGCGCCGTCATCCTGCGGCACGATCCAGACGGAGCGGTGCATCGACGCGTCCCAGCCGATCAGCACGGAGCCGCCTTCGTTCAGCGGGCCGAGCACCGCGTACGGACCGATGCGGCGCTCCGTGCCGCTGAGCGCGGGCGCCGCCCTGCGCTGTGCTTCGCCGTGCCGCTTCTGCGCGCCGGCCAGCCGCTTGATCACACGCGTGCCGGTGAGCCAGTCGTGCAGCATCATGTTGCCGTTCGAGCGCCGCACGGTGATCAGGAGCAGCGCGCGAAGCCCGACACTGGTGACGAGTGCAAGCGTGGCCTTCGCGTTCTGGTTCGAGCCGTTCAACTGCGCCATGAGTGCGACGAAGTTGATCACCTGCAGAATCAGGGCACGACTCAAAGCGCGCGGCAATCCGGCCACCTGCCCGTCGAGATTCGCGACACGAATCCCGAGCAGCCATTTCCCGATCGACATGCCGCGCAATCCCTCGGGCACTCCGACGATGAGCAACGCGACTATGCCGCCGAGCACGAAATTCAGTTTCATCCCCTGCGGCATAGTGCTCGTCCAGCCCTTGCCGGTTACCGCCATCGTCAGCTGGAACAGAATCCACGAGATGATCGCGATGACTAGGCCGTCCACCACTGCGGCCCTGATGCGATCCCACACGGTGGCTGGACTCGTTTCCGGCTTGCGCAGCGCGAGAACCGCCGCGCGAAACTCGTGGTAGCTCTGATAGCGGTCGCCGGGCTTTCTCGCGATCGCTTTCATCACGACGTCCACCACGGGCTGCGGCAAATCCGCGCGATGCGACGTGAGCGGCGCGGGCGACCCGTTGAGCACGGCCGCGATCACCTGCATCATCGAGCCGCTCTGATACGGCAGCTGTCCGGTGAGCAGATAGTAGAACGTCACGCCGACGGCGTAGATGTCGCTGCGCGCGTCGAGCTTTTCGCCGAGCAGCTGCTCGGGCGATGAGAAAACGGGTGTGCCGAGGAAGACGCCCGTCTGCGTCAGCTTCTGCTGATCCGCGCTGTCGACCGGCTTCGAGAGCCCGAAGTCGCCGATCTTCACGACGCCGCTCGCGTTCACGAAACAGTTCGCCGGTTTCACGTCGCGATGCAGCACGCCGGCGCTCAGCGCGGCGTCGAGCCCATCAATCACCTGCAGGATGTCTTCGACCGCTTCCGCAACGGGCAGCGGGCCGCGCTCCTGCACTTTCTCCTCGAGCGTGCCGCCGGGCACCAGCTCCATCGAGATCACCGGCACGCCGTCGATCTCTTCCGTGCCGTAGATGTACACGGCGTTCGGATGATTGATCGCGGCGGCGGTACGTCCCTCGCGCAGGAATCGCTGGCGCGAGTCCATGTTGTCGAGCTCCACACTCAGCAGCTTGAGCGCGACGACGCGGCCGTCGTCTTCGTGCACGGCTTCGTACACCGCGCCCATGCCGCCCCGGCCCAGGAGTTTGTTGATCCTATATGCCCCGAAAGACGAACCGGGTGACAACTCCTGGGCTGGTAAACTCATTGGACTGCGAAACTACACTGCGTCTGACAGACTCGCAAAGTTGAAGTCCTTCACGCGCATCGGCGGCGCGGGAGACCCGCTCTCCGCGCGATCCGCGTTCCCGACATACGCCCATGGCACCGATGCGAATCCCACCACGCCTTCCACACCGTGCCCGTGCCCGCTACGGCAGCTGTGCCGTTGCTGTGGGAAGACGGCGCGCTCCCACGCCCGCCCGCCCGCGCCGGCGCGCGCGCCGACCTGCCGACGCGCACACGTCTTCCGTCCGCCTGACTCACCCCGCGGCCTCGACACGCACCCCACCCTGCACGGCCGCGCGCGGAGGCGCGGCACACGCGCGGGCAGGTGGATCGGCGTCTGAGGAGGCCGGTGGCGGCTGCTCTCGCACCTCGCCCGATGGTGCACGCACCTGACCCGCTCGACGATCGACTCGCATCACGACGCATGCAGTGCGACCGTCCGCGACGAGCACCCGGCGCCGTGGGCCTCTCACTCGGTCGTCACACGCGACGACCCGAACCGGAGAATCGGTCCCGTGAACCGCCGCGCCCCCGACTCTCCCCTCGGCGGCGATGGCTTCTCTCCTCGCGTCGGCGACTTACCTCACCGCGGCGACGAGTTACACCGCCCCTCCGCCCACTTCACCGCCCGCCCGGGCGAGTAACAATGTTGGCGCCCGCAGTTGCAACCCCCCGCGGGTGAGTTCACACGCTCCGTCGTCGACATCCTCCCTCGCATCGAGAGGATTCCTCGCCTCGCGCCGCACATGCCACGCTCCGCGCCGTCGTTCCTCCCGCGCCCGCCGAACTTGCACCGCATGCGCAGCAAGTTCCCACCGCGCTTGTCGAAGTTGCCCTTGGCGGTGCCCCGCTTGCACCGGCGAGGCGGCGACTTCGAACAGTGACCGAGGCGCTTCCACCGACGAAACGGCGCCTCGGAACGCTGCGCGCGTCCCTTTCATATGTATGTGTGTCACTTCCCACACTGCGGCGCGGAGTTCGCACCGCCGTTCTTCGTGTTCCACCAGCCGATCGACGACTTGCCTCGCGAGGCACCGAGTTGCATCCCCGAACGGCCGACTTGATGCCTGTGCAGCACGGCATCACCCGTTGTCAGCGCCATTGCACGCACTGTCAGCGCGAGTTCACGCGCGGTCACGTCCAGTCCACGGACCGCGGGCGCGGGCACATGCACCACGTCTTCCAATGCACGAGACCCCTCGCCCAGCCCACACCCTGCCGCAACGAAGACACGCCCTGCCGTCACGGGCGCACGACCTGCAACCGCCGGCTCCCGCGATGCCTCAGCCAACCCACGTCCAGCC
>DATCGU010000398.1:0-8943 GCA_036508735.1 Gemmatimonadaceae bacterium | reverse complement strand
AGTGGGCAGGCGGCGCAGACGCTCGCCATCCTCAACCTGGCGCAGGCCGGCGACTCGATCATCGCGTCGAAGGCACTGTATGGCGGCACGGTGGCGCTGTTCGCGCACACGCTGCCGCGTCTCGGCATCACGGTGAAGTTCGTCGACATCCACGACCTCGACGCCGTGCGCACCGCCATCGACGCGACCACCCGCGCGGTCTACGTGGAGACGCTCGGCAATCCGAAGCTCGACGTGCCCGACTTCCGGGCCCTCGCGGACATCGCGCATGCCGAGGGACTGCCGCTCGTCGTGGACAACACCTTCGCCACGCCGATCCTCTGCCGCCCCATCGAGCACGGCGCCGACATCGTGCTGCACTCGGCGACGAAGTGGATCGGCGGCCACGGCACGTCCATCGGTGGCATCGTGGTGGACGGTGGCACCTTCGACTGGGGACGCGCGCCGCGTTTCAAGGCGCTGTTCCAGGATCCCGATGCGGCATACCACGGACTGAAGTTCGCGGAAGCGTTCGGGGATATCGACGGCGCCAACGTGGCCTTTGCCATCCGCCTGCGCGTCTCGCTGCTGCGCGACGTCGGGGCCGCGCTGTCACCCTTCAATGCCTTTCTGTTCCTGCAGGGGCTCGAGACACTGCACCTGCGCATGCAGCGGCACTGCGAGAATGCGCTGCGCGTGGCGCAATTTCTTGCCGATCATCCGCTGGTGACGTGGGTAAGCTATCCAGGCTTGGCGAACCATCCGACGCACGCGCGCGCCAAGCGCTACCTGCAGGGCGGCTTCGGCGGCGTGCTGACCTTCGGCGTGCGCGGCGGCGCCGAGGCGGCGCAACGCGTGGCCTCGGCCACCAAGCTCTTCTCGCTGGTCGCCAATGTCGGTGACGTGAAGAGCCTGATCATCCATCCGGCGTCGACCACGCACGAGCAGCTTTCCGACGCCGAACGCGCGGCGGCCGGCGTGACGGCCGACCTGGTGCGGCTGTCGGTGGGCATCGAGGACGTGGAAGACCTGCTGCGCGACCTCGACCAGGCGTTGAAGCAGGGTGCGGGGAGGGCGCCGTGACCACGACGCCACGAACCTTGCGGCGCATTGCCGTGAAGTCGTTTGCGCTCGAATCGGGTGAGGAACTGCGCGACCTCGAGCAGGCGTATCATCTCGACGGCGTGCTCAATGCGCAGCGTGACAACCTGGTGCTCGTGCTTCACGCGCTCACGGGCTCGGCTGACGCCGTCGGCGACTGGTGGGCAGGAGTGGTGGGTGCGGGGCGACCCCTCGACACCAACCGATGGGCGGTCCTCGCGCCGAACCTGCTGGGGTCATGCTACGGCACCACGGGTCCGGCCGGTCGTCCGGGGGAGCCGTTCCCTCAGGTCACGCCGCGCGACCAGGCGCGGTTCATCGCGCTGCTGGTCGAGTCGCTGGGCGTGACCAACGTGGCGCTCGTGACCGGCGGCTCGCTGGGTGGCATGGTGGCGCTCGAGTGGGCGGCGCTCTTTCCCGGGCGCACCCGCGCCACGGTGGTGCTTGCCGCACCGGCAGCGCACACGGCGCACGCAATCGCGTGGAACGCCGTTCAACGCGAGTGCCTCGACCAAGCGGGCGACGCCGGCGTTGCCATCGCGAGGCAGATCTCGATGATTGCGTTTCGCACGGAGCGCGAGTTCGAGAGCCGCTTTGGGCGAGCGCTCGAACCCGACGGTCGTTACCGCGTGGCCGGCTACCTCGCGCACCACGGCGCGAAGCTGGCGGCCCGTTTTGACGCGGCGACGTACCGCACGCTGCTCAACGCGATGGATGCGCACGACATCGGGCGGGGGCGCGGTGGCGTGGCGCGCGCCCTACGCGCGCTAACCGGCACCGTCTACGCCGTCGGCATCCCCGGCGACCAGCTGTATTCGTCGGAGATCGTGCGCCAGTGGGCGGCGCAGGCCGGCGCGGCGTACCGGGAGATCGACTCGGTGCATGGCCACGATGCGTTCCTGCTCGAGCACGAACAGGTGGGCGAGATCCTGCGCGAGGCGCTGGACGAGGCGGTGCGTGCGACCTCCACGAGGGTCGTGGCATGACGACGACACTCAGTGGGCGTGGGCGCACGCGAACCGATACGGCGATTGCCATCAACCGGCTTCGCACGATACGCGTCGCGTTGGCCGGTTGCGGCACGGTGGGCTCGTCGCTGGTGGCACTGGTGCGGCGGCAGCAGGAGTGGTTCGAGCGGCGGCACGGGGTGCGTTTCGAGATTGCGCGGGTGATGGTGCGCGACCCGACGAAGTCGAGAAGTGTGTCGATCAAGCGCCAGCTGTTCACGACGAGCGTCGACGAGTTCCTGCTGACCGATGCCGACGTCGTGGTGGAGGCGATCGGCGGCCTGGAACCGGCCGGACGCATCGTACGCGGCGCGCTGGCGCAGGGACGCTGCGTGGTGACTGCCAACAAGACACTCATTGCCGCGCACGGGCCGTCGCTGCAGCGGCTGGCGGACCGGCACGAGGCATCGCTGCACTTCGAGGCGGCGGTAGGGGGCGGCGTGCCCGTGGTGCGCACCCTGCGCGGAGAACTGGGCGGTTACGGCGTGCGCACCATTACCGGCATCCTGAATGGCACGACCAACTACCTGCTGACGCAGCTCGCCGACGGGGTGTGCTTCGGCGACGCGCTGACCGACGCGCAATCGAAGGGGTTCGCCGAGGCCGACCCATCGCGCGACCTGCAGGGGCTCGATGCGGCCGACAAGATCCGCATCCTCGCGTGGCTGGCGTGGGGGGTCGATCCCGCGGAGCTGGAAGTGCACGTCGAGCCACTGCCGGCCGACCCCGGGCCGCTTGTGCGGCAGGCAGCGGCGCGCCACGGCGTGCTCAAGTACCTCGCGGGAGCCGTGCGCGACGACAGTGGCTCGGTGAGAGTGTGGGTGCGCCCGGTGATCGTGCCGCAAGAACACGCGTTCGCGCAGGTGCGCGACGAGGAGAACGCCGTGCACATCGACAGCGACTCACTGGGCGTGCTGCGACTGCAGGGGCGCGGGGCTGGCGGGAGCGCGACGGCATCTGCCATCCTGGGGGATATACTGGCTGCGGTGATATGAACTGCAAGAGAAGTCGTACGCTGTACGCTATACGTTCTACGTTCTACGCCGTCCGATGAAAGGCGGACAGCGTACGGCGTACAGCGTAGAGCTTACGGCTTCTTTTGTTGTTATGCCCGCGCCACGAACGGAACTTCACTCGACGGCGACGCCGTGCCCTGCCGCACCTTGATCCACTCGTGAATTGACGCAGCGAGGATGACCACGACCGTGCCCATGAAGAACAGCGCCACGCCGGCGTCGAGGCGGTCGTTGAAGGCCATGCGCGCCACGTCGCTGGCGGTCCTGGCGCCAGCCGGCATCTTCGCTGCCGCGAGTTGCGCCTCGATGAGGCGTGCGTGCGACAGGAATCCGAGCTTGGGGTCGCCCGACCAGACCTTGGTGGCGCCGGCGGTCATCGTCACGATGGAGATCCAGACGAGCGGCGCGATGGTCATCCAGGCGTAACGCGCCTTCCCCATCTTGATGATCACCGTGGTGCCCACGCACAGCGCCACCGCAGCGAGCAGCTGGTTGGCGATGCCGAAGAGCGGCCACAGCGAGTTGATGCCGCCGAGCGGATCGTTGACGCCCTGGAGCAGGAAGTAGCCCCAGCACGCCACGAAGAGCGTGCTCGACGTCACGATGGCCGGGTACCACGAGGTGCGCCCGAGGGGTTCCCAGATCTGCCGCAGGATGTCCTGCAGCATGAAACGACCCACGCGCGTACCGGCATCGACCGTCGTGAGGATGAACAGCGCCTCGAACATCAGGGCGAAGTGGTACCAGAGGGCCATGGCACTGGTGCCGCCGAGCACGTAGGAGAAGATCGTCGCCATTCCCACGGCGAGCGACGGGGCGCCGCCGGTGCGCGAGAGCAGCGTCTGTTCCTGCACGTTGGCGGCGAGCGCGTGCAACTGAGCGGGATCGAGCACGAAGCCCCACGTACGGATGACCGTGGCGGCACTCTCGGCTGTCGTGCCGATGATCGCCGGAGGCGCATTGATGGCGAAGTAGATGCCGGGCGTCAGCACGCAGGCGGCAATGAGCGCCATGATCGCCACCAGCGACTCGGTGAGCATGGCGCCATAGCCGATGAAGCGCGCGTCGGACTCATTCTCGAGCATCTTGGGCGTGGTGCCCGACGCGATGAGCGAGTGGAACCCGGAGATCGCCCCGCACGCGATGGTAATGAACACGAACGGGAAGAGCTTGCCGGCAAACACCGGTCCCGTGCCGTCGATGAACCGGGTGAGCGCCGGCATCTGCAGCGGCGGGAGGACGACGAGGATGCCGACCGCCAGCGACAAGACGACGCCGATCTTGACGAACGCCGACAGGTAGTCGCGCGGCGCGAGCAGCAGCCACACCGGAAGGATCGACGCGGCAATGCCGTACCCGATGATCCACTTGGCCAGCTGCGGCCCGGTGAGCGTGAACATCGGGGCGAGCGTCGGGTCCAGCGCCACCCAGCGTCCCGCGTAGAGTGCACCCACCAGCAGTGCCAGGCCGATGAGGCTGGTCTCCAGGACACGCCCGGGGCGCACATAGTGCATGTAGAGCCCCATCAGCATGGCAATCGGGATGGTGAGCCCGATGGTGACCGTCCCCCACGGGCTCTGCTGCAGCGCCTTCACGACGACGAGTGCGAGCACGGAAATGAGGATGATCATGATGCCGAGCACCGCCACCAGCGCGGTCGTTCCAGCGACGGGGCCGATTTCGTCTCGCGCCATGCGCCCCAGCGATTTGCCGTCGCGCCGCACCGAGGCGGCGAGGATGACGAAGTCCTGCACCGCGCCGCCTAGCACGACGCCCACGATGATCCAGAGCGCGCCGGGGAGGAAACCGAACTGGGCGGCCAGCGTGGGGCCGACGAGCGGTCCCGGGCCGGCGATGGCCGCGAAGTGGTGGCCAAAGACGATCCACCGGTTGGTCGGCACGTAGTCCTGTCCGTCCTGCAGGCGCACGGCGGGCGTCAGCCGCCGGTCGTCGAGGGCGAAGATGTTGGCGGCGATGATCCGGCTGTAGAAGCGATATCCCACGAGGTACGTGCAGACCGCCGCCGTCAGCAGCCAGGCGGCGTTGATGCCTTCGCCGCGGGAGAGCGCCATGTACCCCAAGGCGCCGGCCCCGGCGAGGGCGATGGCGGTCCAGACGAGCGCAGAAGTCCAGCGTGGCATGGCGGGCCCGGTTGAGGCAACGGAAGAAGATGGGCGTCGCGCAGGGGGTGGTGCAACGTCTACATTCACTAAGGACCACCATCACGGACCACAATGCTCCGACGACTCCTGCTTCTCCTCGTGCTTTCCGTCCCGGCCCTCACTGCCCAGCAGGCGGCGCCGCTGGCTCCATTCGCCGGCACCAGGGTGGCCGTCGTCCCGGTGCAGTTCTACCATGCCGACTCTTCCGGTTGGGGGGCACCGGCCGGACCCGCGTTGCGCACCGCGTTCGACAGCCTGCTGTCGGCGGCGCTCAATGATCACGGCCTCAGCGGTACCTGGGCGACGCCAGCCGACGTCGAGCGCATGGCGAAGCGCAATGTCATGTACGCCGGGGACCCGAGGAACCTGGGAGCGTTCCCGGTGCGCTACGGGGCGAAGAGGGACATGCCGATCGCGGATCCCCTGGCCAGCAACCTCCGACGGATCGTCGCCTTGCACGACGCGCGGTATGCGCTGGTGCCCCTGGAACTGCACGTGAACTCGGAGAAGGGCGGCGGAAGCCTCGGGATCCGCCTGCTGCTTGTTGACGCGCGGATGAGCGCTCCCGTCTGGCAGGCGGACCTGATTGGGGATAGCGCCTCCACATACTCGCCGGTACTCCTGCAGCGACTGGCCGACCGCGTCGCCGGACTCATTGTCGCGCCGTAAGCACGAACATCCGCCCGAGGATCTCCCGTGAGCATCCCAATTACGCTTATTCCCGGTGACGGCATCGGCCCCAGCATTATCGAAGCGACTGTTCGCCTGCTCGAGGCGGCGGGGGCCGACATCGCGTGGGACCGCCAACTGGCTGGCACCTCGGCCCTGCGAGCGGTCAACGACCCGATTCCCGAAGCGACGCTCGACTCGATTCGGCGGACGAAGGTGGCGCTCAAGGGGCCGCTCGAGACCCCCGTGGGGAAGGGCTTCCGCTCCATCAACGTCGCCTTGCGCATGGCGTTCGACCTCTTTGCCAACGTGCGTCCGGCCAAGAGCGTGCTGCCCGGCCTGCGCTTCGACGGCGTGGACCTCGTGCTGGTGCGCGAGAACACCGAAGGGCTGTACATCGGCATCGAGAACTACATCAAGATCGGCAGCGACGAGCACGCGGCCGCGCAGTCGGTGGCCGTGGTGACACGATTCGGCGCCGAGCGCATTCACCGCTATGCGTTCGAGTATGCCATTGCGCACGGGCGCAAGAAAGTGACCATCGTGCACAAGGCGAACATCCTCAAGTACTCGCAGGGGCTGTTCCTCGAGGAGGGACGGCGGATAGCCAAGGAATACGACACGCGCGTGGTGGTGGAGGAGCGCATCGTCGATGCCTGTGCCATGGACCTGGTGATGCGCCCCGAGCGCTACGACGTGATCGTGGCGACGAACCTGTTCGGCGACATCCTGTCTGACCTCACGTCGGGGCTGGTCGGTGGTCTTGGACTCACTCCCGGGGCGAACATCGGCAAGGACGCAGCGATCTTCGAGGCAGTGCATGGCACGGCACCCGATATCGCGGGCAAGGGAATCGCCAACCCGACGGCGGTGATGCTGGCGGCCTGCCAGATGCTGGACTACCTCGGGCAGGGTGAACGGGCACGGCGAATCAACGCCGCCGTGGAGGCTGTCCTCCGCGAACGGAAGACGGTCACCGGCGACCTGGGCGGCACGGCGACGACCGAGCAGTACACGGACGCGGTGATCGCCAGGCTCTAGGTGCCCACGCTCGCGCACCTCTCGGACATCCACTTCGGCCCGCCGGAGGTGCCGGCGCACGTGGCGGCGGTCGAGCGCCGCCTGCAGGAGCGGCGCTGGGACGTGGTTGCCATCTCCGGCGACCTCACGCAGCGCAACTTTCGCGGGCAGTTCGCGAAGGCGCGCTCATTCGTCGACCGGGCACGTTCCGCATCGCCGGTGGTGGTGATGCCGGGCAACCATGACGTGGCCTGGTGGTGGTGCGTTGGAGGACTCGGCCTGCCGTCGATGATGTACCGGGGTTACCGGCAGTGGATCAGCCCCGATCTCGAACCGGTGCTGAGCGCGCCGGGGGTGACCGTGGCGACCATCAACACCTCGCACGGCATCCAGTGGCATACGCTGACGTCGCGAGTGCGCGACCTGTCGGTGGTGGGAGCCGTGCGCCCGGCCCAGTGGACGCGGGCCACGGCATCGCTCGCGGCGGCCCGAGCGGGTGACCTGAAGGTGCTGATGCTGCATCACAACCTGCTGGCCGGTGCGCTCTCGCGACGGTGGGGCCTGACGGCGCGCGCGCGCGGCATCGACGAGGCAGCGGCCACCGGCTGCGACCTGGTGCTCTGCGGCCACGATCACGAGGCGCGCGTGGAACAGGTGGAGCGCAACGGGCGGCGGTTCGTGGTGTCGCAGGCCGGCACCATCTCCAACCGCTCGCGCGGCGCTCGTCCCTCCAGCTTCCACGAGGTGTCGTGGGACGGGGCGGAGGTGAGGGTGCGCCGGCAGGAGTGGAGTGCAACGGCTGGGGACTTCGTGGACGCCCAGTCGTGGTCCTTCGCGCGCTGATTCGCCGCCTGCGCGGCACGGGCGACGGCAGCCAACTCGCGCTCGACCTTTCCACGGCGCCGCGGGACGCGGCCGAGCTGCTCGCGCGGCTCAACGCGATGGGCCTGCGCGGCGTGGGTTCCCTGTCGCTCACGCGAAACCGATCGGTGAGGGTGAGTACCAGCGACGGCACGCTGCGCGTGCACCATGCCTTCCTCGATGCACCCGAGACGGTGCATCGCGCCATCGTGCGCTTCCTCATGGCGCACCGGCGCGCCGAACGGCTGGCGGCGCAGCGCGTGCTGGTGTCGTACCCCATCGGCGTGGATGAGCGGCGCGCGCTCCGCGCGCGCGAGCGCACGCACCCCGACGACGAGGGCATCGCCGAGCGGCTCACGGAGTGGCACGCCAGGTACAACGGGGAACGTTTCCACGGCGAGTTGCGCGCGGTGGTGGTACGCGTATCGCAGCGCATGCGCACGCGGCTCGGACATTACGCCGCCGCCCAGCAGGGGCGGAACGCCGAGATCGCCATTTCCCGTCGCCACTTGAAGCGCCACGGCCTGGCCGACGCGCTGGAAACGCTGCTGCACGAGATGGTGCACCAGTGGCAAGACGAGCAGGGACACCCGCTGGGGCATGATCGGCGGTTCCGTGCGAAGGCGAACGCCGTGGGGATTACGGGGAACGCGAAGCGCGTCGTCGACTAGGTCAGGAAGATCGCGGGATCAGAATAGGGAAAATACCCACTCATATCCGGGATATTACCCTACGTCTATTGCAGCACACGGTTGCTAGCATAATCTCATTCCGGTGGGCTCCATGTTTTTCCGCGTCGGGTCCTTGGCGCGAAACCGATCCATGTGGGGACGTATGACGCGGATGAGAGTAGTCCGGCTGGCAGCAGCCGGAGGATGGGCGGCGCTGCTGTTGACGGCGGCGTGTGGCCCTGTGCAGGAAAAGGGTCCTCGTTTCGGCAATGTCGTTGACAGCGCCGCGAAGACGACGGTGACCCTGTTTCCGGTGGCACCGCCGCCGTTCTCGGACGGCATCTTCCCCTGCTCCCAATGTCACGGTCCCACCGACAAGGTGAACCGCACGCCGCACGTGGTCGACTTTCACAGTGAAATCGTCCTGCATCACGACGAGAAGAATCGCTGGTGCCTC
>DATCGU010000397.1:0-4180 GCA_036508735.1 Gemmatimonadaceae bacterium | reverse complement strand
CCTCTCCGGGCGCGACCCGTACTTCGTCGAACAGGCTACCTTTTTCGCCGGCTTCCTTCCACACCTGCTTGCCTGGCGTCCGCACCTCGTCTATTTCACGGATCTCAACCTCGGAAACGCCTGTTGGCACTGGCGACGCCTCACCGGGCAGCGCTTCCGCCTGCTTTTCTGCAATAGCGGCCCGACGACCCGTCCCTTTACGCGATGCGACTTTGTGCAGCAGGTGACCCCAGCCCACTTCGGTACGGCTCTGGCGCGGGGCGAGCCGGCTGACCGGATGTTCGTGCTTCCTTACGGCTTCGACATGCCGGTGGAACCGCCTTCACGCGATGCTCGGCGAGTCGCCGCGACCCGGGCGGCGCTCGGTGTACCGGCCGGACAGCGGCTCGTGTTGTCGGTGGGCATGCTTGGCCCGACGCTCAAGCGCATGGACGTCCTGGTGGAAGCGGTGGCGTCGATGGGACCGGACCGGCCGTACCTTGTGCTGCTCGGCCAGGAGTCTTCCGAGACCCCGGCCCTCGCCGCGCGCGCGAGGACGCTTCTCGGCGACGGCGTCCGGATGGCCACGTGGCCCCGCGAGCGCATGGCCGACGCATACGTGGCCGCCGACACGTTCGTGCTGATGTCCCTCAACGAGGGCTTCGGACTCGTCTACGTGGAGGCGCTGGCGGCCGGGTTGCCCTGTGTTGCCCACGACAATCCGAATACGCGCTTCATCTTTGGCGATCACGCGTACCTGGGGGATACGACGTCGCTGCCGGCGACGGCCGATCTCATCCGGCTCGCGCTTGGTGAGGAACCCGGTGACCAGCGGCGGCGCGCCCGTCATGCCTGGGCCCGCTCGCACTTCGGCTGGGATGTGCTGGCCCCCCGCTATCGTGAGATGCTGCTGGCCTGTGCGGCGGGAAGGCGCCCGCAGTGGGACGCCCAATGAATGGCGCTCCGGTCTGGTCGGTTGTGATTCCCACGAGGGACCGCCGGCGTGAATTGGGCGAGTGCCTTCGGCGGCTGGCGCCCGGTTCTCAGACGCTGAACGCGGCAGAGTACGAAGTGGTTATTGCTGATGACGGTGACTTCACGACCACCGATGCACTGCTGCGCACGGAATTCCCCTGGGCGCGTCACGTGCGTGGTCCGCGTGCCGGGCCAGCGGCCAATCGCAACGCCGGCGCGCGCGTTTCACGCGGCAGGTGGATCGTGTTCGCGGACGACGATGTCGTGCCGTCCCCAGGCTGGCTGGCGGCGTATGCCGCAGCGGCCGATGACACACGGGTACTGGAGGGGCGCACGACGTGCGATGAAGGGCTGCCGTCTCCCCGGTTTCACTCGCCGGAAAACAACGACGGCGGCGTGCTCTGGTCGTGCAACTTCGCGATCGATCGCGCGTTGTTCGGCGAACTTGGAGGGTTCGATGAGGGGTTCACCGTTCCGCACATGGAAGACGCTGACCTTCGTGAACGACTGCGGGCAGCAGGGCAGAAGCTCACCTGGGTGAGCGAGGCGCGCGTGAATCACCCGCCGCGCCGGTTGCCTTCAGGGGTGCGCCTCGGCGCGTACCGCGAGGCCGAGGTGCGCTACCTGTACAAGCATGGTGCGCCGCGCCCGGTGCGCTGGCGGCTCATGCGCGACATCGTGCTCTCCCGGCTAGTGAACATTCGGGCGCGACCCAAGGGCGTCGACTCGCTGCTGGCCCTCGGGGCGCTGGCTGCCGAGTTGTGGTACGTCGCGCGCCACGCAGCCGCCTGGGAGCGCGCCAGCGCGCGGGAGTTTCCGGCGGAGCGACCCTCGTGACGCCGCGCGTGAGCGTGCTCGTTCCGAGCTTTCACCGTCCCGCGGCGCTCCAGCGCTGCCTGGCGGCACTCCGCGCGCAGTCGCGACCTCCCGAGCACGTCGTGGTGGGCGTCCGTGCCGGCGATGACGCGACCGTGGCGGTGGTGCACGCGGCGCACGCAGCCGGGCTGCCGGTCGCGGTGGCGTACACGGCCACCGCGGGTGTGGTGGCGGCCATGCAGGCCGCACTCGACGCGTCGGCCGGCGACATCATTGCGCTGACGGACGATGACGCAAGACCGCGCCCCGACTGGATCGCCGGCCTGCTGGCGCATTTTGAGTCGGCGCCCGATGTCGGCGGTGTTGGCGGGCGGGACTGGCAGCCTGCCGAACGGGGGAACGCATCGCGCGTGGGGATCGTGCAGTGGTGCGGCCGCGTCATCGGCAATCACCACCTGGGCGCGGGCGCGGCCCGCGACGTTGATGTGCTGAAGGGCGCCAACTGCGCCTTCCGGACGGTCCTGCTGCGCGCGGTCGGCTTCGACGACCGCCTGCGTGGCAGCGGCGCGCAGGCGCACTGGGAACTCGGTGTCTGCCTTCCCATGCGTCGCGCGGGGTGGCGGCTCGTCTATGATCCGTCCGTTGCGGTGGATCACGATATTGAACCGCGACCAGCCGATGACGCGCTTCATCGTGGTGTTTTCGCTTCCAGGCAGCTCGAGAACGCGGTCCACAACGAGTCTGTCGCACTTCTGGAGGGGCGGAGCCTCATTGCCTCCACTATCTTCCTCTCGTGGCTGTTGCTGGTGGGCTCCCGGGAGTCGCCAGGCATCCTGCAGACGATTCGGCGCATGACACGACGTGACGGGGATACCGCCGCGGCCTTTTTCGCCTCCTGCAGGGGGCGCTTCGCAGGGGCGATCACCGCATGGCGGGTTCCACGAAAGCTCCGTCTACCGACACCACCACGACAGGTCAGGCCGGCGGCGGCCCTTGTAGCGCAACAGACGGACGGTCTCTCTCCATGAGTCCGCCTTTCGAGCTCACTTTCTTTGCGCACGCGGTACATCGGCACGGAGGCCAGGAACGCGCCGCATGGGAGGTACTGTCGCGCGTGGCCAACCGGGGAATCCCGGTGACGGTCGTGGCCGGCGAATGCGATCTTGGCGATCGTGTGCGGTTCATCCGCGTTCCCCGCGTCGGGCGCCCTCTGATGTTGACGGCGCTTCCCTTCCAATGGCGCGCTCGGCGCATCGAGCGTGGCCTGCGGCACACCCTGACCAATAGCATCGGTGCAGCGGCACGGGATGCGGACGTGATCACCGCGCAGTTCTGCCACGCGTCCTACACTGCGCAGTATGGAGGACAGCGGGGCTCCGGACTGCATGGCAGGGCCTGGCAACGCGTTGCTCAGGAGGTGTTTACGGCGCTCGAGCGGCGGGCGTACGGCGCATCGCGCCTGCGCCGGGTGATTGCCGTGAGCCTGGGTACCGCGAGGGACATCGTCGAGAACTACGATGTCGACGTCGCAAAGGTGACCGTGGTGCCAAATGGCGTGGACCTCGTGCGCTTTGCCCCGGCGAGTTCTCCCGAGGCCAAGGCGGCCCTGCGACGACGATTGGGGTTGCCGTCCGATCGCCTCCTGGCGGTATTCGTTGGTGGTGATTGGGGACGGAAGAGAGTTGGCGATGCGGTGCTGGCCTGCGCCGGATTGGCCAATGTGACACTGGTGGTCGTCGGTCCCGGGGATATCGCTGCGGTCATGCGACTTGCGAAGCGCGCGTCCAGCAGCGTCTTGTGCGTGGGGCAGACGATGGAACCGGAGTCCTACTGCACTGCCTCCGACGTGTTCGTCTATCCGACGCGCTACGAGACGTTCGGCATGGGAGCTCTTGAAGGCGCGGCGGCGGGTCTTCCCGTCGTTTCCTACCGCGTTCACGGGGTCGAGGATCGCGTCGTGGACGGTGTGAACGGGTGGTCTGTCCCGCATGTGCCGGAGGCCCTGCGCGAGCGGTTGGTCTTCCTCGAGGCCAACACAACCGTGCGAGCAGCCATGGGTACGGCCGCTCGCGCCTCGGCGGTGCCATACTCATGGGACAACGTCGCCGAACAGTACTTCGACGTGCTCGCGGAAGCGGCGCGATGAACGCCGGCTGGCCCTGAGCGATGTGCGCCATCTGTGGAATCGTCCGGCCGGGTGCCGGGGGCGAGCGCGAACGGGTGGAGCGCGCGAATGCGCGCATGATCCATCGCGGTCCCGACGATGGCGGCGTGTGGCTGGGCGACGGCGTCTGCCTTGGCGCGCGCCGACTGGCCATCATTGACCTCTCGATTGCCGGCCACCAGCCGATGGCGAGCGATGACGCGCAGCCCGTCACCGTCTTCCACGGCGAGCTCTACAACTTTCAGC
>DATCGU010000396.1:0-7015 GCA_036508735.1 Gemmatimonadaceae bacterium | reverse complement strand
AGATCCTGCATCGCCAGCCGTACGAGATGCTGCGTCGCGAGTTCGATGAAGTCTTCGCCACCGGGCGCGTGCAGGAATACCAGATGGAGGGGTCGGCCAGCGGCGAACAGCGCACGTACCGCATCACCAAGATCCCCATGCGGCTGGGCGATTCGGCCGTCACGCACGTCATCACCATCGGCGAGGACGTGACGGAGTGGCAGGTGGGCCAGCAACGGTACGCGCAGGCCGAGAAGCTGGCGGCGGTCGGCACGCTGGCGGCGGGCGTGATGCACGAGATCAACAACCCGCTGGCGACCATCGCGGCTTGCGGCGACGGCCTGGGCTACCGGTTGAAGGACCTGGTAAAGAACGGCACCGAGATCAAGAAGGACCTCTTCGACTACCTCGAGATCATCGACAACGAGGTGCTGCGCTGCACGCGGATCGTCGACCAGCTGCTCGACTTCAGCCGCCCCAAGCAGCTGGCCAAGACGCGCGTGGACCTCAACGAGGTGATCGAGAAGACCCTCTTCCTGATGAAGCATCACGCCGGCTTCAAGAAGATGACGCTCGACCAGGAGATCGACGCCTCGCTGCCGGTGGTGCCGCTCGGCAATGCCGAGCAACTGGTGCAGGTGCTGATGGCGCTGATGATCAATGCCGTCGACGCGTCCGACGGTCACGGCACGATTGGGCTGCGCACGCGCACGGGGCCATCGGGCAGCGACGGCGCCATCATCGAGGTCATCGACGCCGGGCACGGCATCCCGCGTTCCGAGCTGTCGAAGATCTTCGAGCCGTTCTACACGACCAAGGCGGCCGGGCGCGGCACCGGCCTCGGCCTCGCCATCTGCTACGGCATCGTGCAGGATCACCGCGGCCGCATCGAGGTGGACAGCGTGGTCGGCAAGGGGAGCACGTTCCGCGTGCTCCTGCCGACGATCGAATGGTGATCGCGCAGCCACCGGTCCGGGTGCTGCTGGCGGGCGACGAGGCAGGCCTCGGCGAGGTGCTCGAGCAGTATCTCGTTTCGCGCGGGCATCGCGTCACGAAGGTCGCCGACGGGCGCGTGGCGCTGCGCGCGCTGCGCAGCCAGCCGTTCGACGTGGCGCTGCTGAGCATCGAGCTGCGCGAACTCGATGGCCTCGAAGTGCTGCGGCAGGCGCACAAGGAGCCGACGCCGCCCGAGTGCATCATCTTCAGCGGCAACGGCACGCTGGACATGACGAGCGCCGCGATGCGCCTCGGCGCGTACGACGTGATCGCGCGACCGTACCAGCCGGCGGCCATCGAGGCGCTGGTGCGCCGCGCGTGGGAGAAGCGCCGGCTCACGGTGGACAATCGGCGCCTCGCCTCGCGGCTGTCAAAGCTCGACGCCGCGCCGGAGATTCGCACGATGCATCCGCCGTTGCAGGCGGTCCTGGCGCTGGCCGGCCGCGCGGCGGCGTCGCACGCGACGCTCCTCATCCAGGGGGAGCCCGGGACCGGCAAGGGGGCGCTCGCCCGCGTTCTGCACCATATGTCAGCGCGCGCGGCGGGGCCGTTTCTCGAGATGGCACCCGCCATCGTGGCGCCGGCGCGGCAGGCCACCGAGCTGTTCGGACTGGAGCGCGGCACCCGTGGCCACGCCAGTGCCGGCCTGGTGGAACAGGCGGCCGGTGGCACGCTGTTCATTGCGGAGGTCACGCAGTTGGATTCCGGCGTGCAGGCCACGCTGGGAGAGGCGGTGACGCGTGCCCGGTACCGGCGCGTGGGCGGAACGCGCAAGCTCGACTTCGACGCCCGCCTCGTCGCTTCCTCGTCGCTCGACGTCACGCGCGAGGCGCGCGCCGGACGCGTGCGCGCCGAGCTGGCGGCGGCGCTCTCCACCGTCGTCATCTCGCTGCCTCCCCTGCGCGACCGGATCGTGGATCTTCCGGCGCTGGCCCAGGGGTTCCTGCGCGATTTTTCGGGGCACCAGTCGGCGGGGCTCTCGGCCGACGCCATCGACGCGCTCGGGCGCTATCATTGGCCGGGCAACCTGCAGGAGTTGCGCAACGTGCTGGAACGGGGCCTCCTGCTGTCGCGTGGTGGCGTGGTGGAAGCGCGTCACCTCGCGCTTCCCGTGGCCGAGCCGGCGAGGCATGGTGGTGAGCGGAGTGGCGTGCTGCCGCTCGCCGAGCTGGAACGGCAGCATATTGCAGCCACGCTTGAGCACACCGGATGGCACCAGGGGCGGGCCGCCGAATTGCTGGGGATTTCGGTGAAGACGCTCTATCGCAAGATTCGGGAATACGGTTTTCAGCGCCCGGGGGCGCGTGCCTAGATGAAAGTCCTGGTCATCGAAGACGATCCGACCGTCGGCCCGTTCGTGAAGCGCGGCCTCGAGCAGCAGCGGTGGAGCGTGGACCTCGTGGCCGACGGCATCGAAGGGGAGCGGCTGGCGCGCACGCAGCCCTACGACGTCGTGGTGCTCGACATGCGGCTGCCGGGCAAGCAGGGACTGGACATCCTGCGCGACCTGCGTTCGTGGGGCTTCGAGCGCCCGGTGCTGGTGCTGACGGCGCAGGACGCGGTGGACGCCAAGGTCACGACGCTGCGCGCCGGCGCCGACGACTACGTCACCAAACCGTTCGCCTTCGAGGAACTGCTGGCCCGCGTGGAAGCGCTGGCGCGGCGGCCGCGCGCCATGGCCACCCCGGTGCTGACGATCGGCCCGCTCACGCTCGACCTCGACGCGCGCGAGCTGCGCCGCAGCGGCAAGCTCATCGAGCTGACGCCCAAGGAGTTCCTCGTGCTCGAGTACCTCATGCGGCACGCCGGTCGGGTGATGAGCCGCACGCTGATCACGGAGTACGCCTGGGGATATCACTTCGACCCGGGGACGAACATCGTCGACGTCGTGATCAACCACCTGCGCAAGAAGATCGACGCCAAGGCCGAGAAGAAGCTGATCACCACGGTGCGCGGGGTCGGCTACGTGGTCAAGGACTAGGCCGGAGCGCCCATGGCGTCCATCCGCACACGCGTCACGGCGGCGTACGCGCTGGCCCTTGGCGGGACCATGCTGGCCTTCTCGGCCGGCCTCTGGACGTCGCGGCGGTCGGCGGTGCTGCTCGAGCTGCAGCGGAACGTGTCGATGTTGGCCGACTTCGGCCATCTGGTCATCACGCAGGCCGGCACGCAGAACACGCCGGTGGTGGTCACCACCGACTCGCTGCGCGGCCCCGAGCTTCAGCCGCTGGTGCGCGCCCGTCTGGACGCGGTGCCGGGGTTCCTGGTGGTCAGCGACTCGCTGCGCCCCCTCTACGCCTCCGCGGCCGTGCGGGGCCTCTCGCCCGAAGACATCGCGGAACTCGTGTCGGCCACGTTGCGGCTCTCGCCGGAAGCACCAGTCGCCAAGGTGCAGCTGGCGCGGGACCAGCTGCTGATGGTGGCGCGCTTCGAGGACGGCCAGGCGGGGCCGGTGCGCCGGGTGGTGGCGGCCGCCTCGCTGCGCGAGGCGGCGTTCTTCAGCAGCGAGCAGTTCGACGTCTTCGTACTCATTGCGCCGCTCGTGCTGGTGCTCAGCGCGTCGATGGCTTTCCTCATCACGGGTCGCGCGATGCGGCCGGTGGACGTGCTCATCCACGACGTGTCGGCCATCACGGATGGCCGGTCGCTGCACAAGCGGCTCCCCGTCTCCGAGAGCGATGACGAGCTGGCGCGCCTCGCGGCGACCCTCAATGCCATGATCGCGCGCCTCGAGCAGTCGTTCACCGCCTTGCGGCGGTTCACGGCCGATGCCAGCCACGAGCTCAAGACGCCGCTGACGGTGCTGCGCGCCGACATCGAACGCGCCATGGCGTCGGGGCCACGGTCCACCGACGGGGCGGTGGCGCTCGAGGAAGCGCTGCAGGAGACGGCGCGCATGGCCGACCTCGTGGAATCACTGCTCACGCTCGCCCGCTCCGACGAAGGGCGGTTCGATCTGCATCGCGAGCCGGTGCCGCTCGATCCGCTCGTCCGCGATGTGGCCGAGACCGCGCAGATCCTCGGCGAGGCCGCCGGGCTCCGGGTCAGCCTGAGCTCCCCGGACCCCGTCACCGTGATGGGCGATCCGTTGCGCCTGCGCCAGCTCTTCCTCAACCTGGTCACCAACGCGGTGAAGTACACGGGCAAGGGAGGCAAGGTCGAACTGTCGCTCGTGCGCCGCGGCGATACGGTGGAGTTCGCGGTGGCTGATACGGGCATCGGCATTGCCGGCGCCGATCTGCCGTACGTGTTCGACCGCTTCTGGCGAGCCGACCGGGCCCGCTCGCGCTCGTTGCAGCGCAGTGGCGTGGGACTGGGCCTGTCCATCAGCCAATGGATCGCCCACGCCCACGGCGGGTCGATCATCGTGGCGTCGCGTCTCGGGCGCGGATCCACGTTCACCGTGACGCTGCCGGTGCCAGGGCCCGAAACCGAGGCGCCCGCTCCATTCAATTCGTAACACCGCGTTAAGCGAAACTTAATGTTAGTGCGGTTACCCTCGTAATCGAGCGACGGTACACTCCCATCACGAGCCGCCGTAACGTTTCACCGTAGTCACCAACGGGGTGCGTAGTGTTCAATAACCTGCTCGAGTCGAAGGCGGTAAAGCCGAAGACGGTCGGTGGGTCGTTCGCCAGTTTTTCGCTGCACGCGCTTCTCCTCTGGGGGGCGATCGTGGCGACGGCCAACGCCGGCCAGAAGATGAAAGAGGCGAAGGACCAGGCGATCGACTTCGTCGAAGTGAAGAAGGATGAGCCGAAGCCGGACAAGCCGCCGCCGCAGGAACAGATTGCCGCGCCGGTCATCAAGGGCTTCCAGGTGCTGACGGCGCCCATCAACATTCCGGACGTCATTCCGGCGATCGACCTGTCGAGGTCGGTCACGAACGAGAGTGACTTCACGGGCAAGGGCGTGCAGGGTGGTCGGGCAAGCGGGTCGGTCACCGGCATCGCTCCCACTGACCAGTCGCAGACGTATTTCGAGTTCCAGGTGGAGAAGCCGGTGGTCTCGGCGCCCGGATCGTCGGCGCCGCGGTACCCGGAAATCCTCAAGTCGGCCGGCGTGGAGGGCGAAGTGCTCGCCCAGTTCGTCGTCGACACCACGGGGCGCGCCGAGAACGGATCGTTCAAGGTGCTCAAGACCTCACACGAGCTCTTCGCCCTGGCCGTCAAGAATGCCCTCCCCGGGATGCGGTTCCTCCCGGCCGAGGTTGGCGGCAAGAAGGTGAAGCAGCTCGTCCAGCAGCCGTTCGTGTTCGCCATCCAGAAGTAACCTGGTACCACACCCAGAACCCGCAGGAGCGAAGATTCTATGCAATTGTCCCTGATCGATCTCTACCAGACGATGGGTGCCTTTGCCAAGGGCATCGTGTACACGCTGATGATCATGTCCGTGTGGTCGCTGTCCATCGCGGTGCAGAAGTGGTGGTACCTGCGCAGCGCGCAGTCGCAGACCCGCAAGTTCGCCCCGGAATTCTCGCAGTTCCTCGAGGAAGACAACCTCATTGAGGCGATCAAGCTCGCCGAGAGCTACAAGAAGTCCCACGTGGCCGTGGTCCTCGGCGGCGCACTGGAAGAGATCCGGCCGCTCATTCAGGACGGGTCGGTGACGGTGGCCGACATCAACTCGGCGGAACGCGCGGTCGAGCGTGAGATGCTCATGCAGCTCGTATTGATGAAGCGCGGCCTGGCCATGCTGGCCACGACAGGCGCCACGGCGCCGTTCGTCGGCCTGCTGGGCACCACGATGGGCGTCGTGAACGCCTTCCAGGGCATGGCGGCCGGCGGCGGCGGCGGCATCAGCGGGATCGCAGCCGGCATCTCCGAGGCCCTCATCACGACGGCGTTCGGCCTGCTCGTGGCCATCCCGGCGGTGTGGTTGTTCAACTACTTCCAGACCAAGATCGACAACATCACGGCCGAAATGACGTATTCGTCGAAGGAGATGATCGACTACCTCATCAAGGGCGTGTCGGGTGAGTTCGGCCGTTCGCGCTTCACCCGCGAGTTCAACACCGCGGCGCAGAATGCCGGCAAGTCCCCCGTCTGACCTGACCATCCACTAGAAGGAGGACGGTTATGGCCATGTCAGTGACTGGGGGAGGCGACGTCAAGGCGACGCCGAACGTCACGCCGATGATCGACGTGATGCTCGTGCTCCTCATCATCTTCATGCTTGTCATTCCGGCCATCAATGCGGGCTTCAATGCAATCCCGCCCCAGGGCCAGAACCTGGGGGCGCATCCCGAGGAGGATGCGGACCAGGTGCTGGGCATTGACTCCGAAGGCAAGTATTACCTGAACAAGAAGCCCATCAAGAACGAGGACCTTGGGACGCTGCTCGGCCGGATCTACGAGGCGCGCACCGTGGACAAGATCCTGTACCTGAAGGCGCACAACGAACTGAAGTACGAGAAAGTGATCGACGCGCTCGATATCGCCGCCAAGTCCGGCGTGCGGGTGACCGGCCTGATCACCGACCAGGTGCCAGGGACCAAGTCGCTCATCGCCTCGGACAACATTGGTGGTGCAATGATCCAGAAGGGAGGCAAGGCACCATGAGCATGTCCGCAGGAGAAGGCAAGGGCGGCCTCAACGCCGAGCCCAACCTTACGCCGATGATCGACGTGTTGCTGGTGCTCCTCGTGATCTTCATGCTCATCATCCCGATGAGCCGGAAGGCGCTGGACGTTCAGCTCCCGGATCCGACGCCGCTGAACAGCAAGCAGAAGCCGAACCCGGACCAGATCGTGCTCGAGGTGCTTCCGGGCGGCACGTTCGCGATAAACAAGGAACCGCACACGAGGGACGATCTCTACAAGCGGCTCAAGGAGATCTACGATCCGCGCCCCGACAAGATCATCTTCGTCAAGGGCGATCCGCAGGTCCTGTACAAGGACGTCATCTTCGCCATGGACCAGGCGCGCGGTGCCGGCGTCAAGGTGACCGGCGTTCCGCCGAAGGCGCCGACGACCACGCCGTAGGGCACGATTCCCCGCGTGGCGGGGTAGCAGACGGCGGGCGAACCCAACAGGGCCAGC
>DATCGU010000395.1:0-4724 GCA_036508735.1 Gemmatimonadaceae bacterium | reverse complement strand
TGATGTTCGAGACAGACATTCTCTCAGCACTCCGGCGATGGGCTGTGTGGACAGACGGACGTAGGCACGATGGTATCCCCCGCGTGTACGGTTGGTTCCTTCGTCCAGCCGTCAGGCGAAACGCGACCGGCGAGACGGTCGTGGCTATGCCGGTCGGCCACTCCCTGCAATTCTGACACCGCGAAACATCCGATGGTCACTCGATGACTCGAGCAGCGCGCCCTACCGGGCCGTCTCCCCCGGCCTTGGTCGTAACGCTGCGCTCCGTCATCGCGGAGCGCAGCATCAGCAGCGCGGTGTACACCACGACGACCACGACCATCCAGCGTACGTACGTGATCGGCATCTCCTTGACGATGAGCGCGGCGATGAGCACACCCGGTATTCCCCCGATGGCGAGGCCGAGCACGGCGCGCGCGTCGAAGGCTCTCTCGCGGATGAAGCGCGCACTGCCGATCGGCATCAGGAAGGCACACGAGCCCATCATGATCGGAAACGCTGCCTTCGGGTCCATCCCGAGCAGGTAGATGAGAATCATGCAGGGGCCGTAGAGGCCGATACCCATCGGCATGAGCGCGCCGAGGAAGAAGTTGCCCACCAGACCGACGGCCAGCCGTGTGCCCTCGAGCCTGAGCAGCGTTCCGCCACCTGGCATGAGCTTGAGCTGCGCCATGAGCATGAGCGTCGCCGCGACGAGCAGGGCGCACCCCATTCCGATCTGCACCTTCTTTCTCGGCCATCCCGATACCACGCCGGCGCCGAGCCACGACCCGAGGACAGCGGCCGCGATCATCAGCGAGAGCGTGATCCCGTCCACCGGAACGAGCCGGGTGAAGATGAATGCCTGGACGATCGTCGGCAGCGTGTGTCCGACGTTCAGCGTGCCAGGAATGCGCTCGTCGAGCACCATCCGCCACTGGCGAAAGATCGCGGTGGTCGTGGCGAAGGAGCCGATGCCGAGGGTGTCGAAGAAATTGGCGACGAATCCGGTGGCGAGTCCACCGGGGGTAGGCGTCATCGGTTCGGACGACTCCGCGCGTGCGCGTCTGATGCCCTTCGTCAACACCACGAAGTAGAAGATGGTGATGAGGGCGAGTGCGCCGAGGAGAATGGTCTTCAAGTCGAAGCTAGAGGCAGGCATTCATCGCGGACGAGGGGGATTGGTGAGGCGCGGCGTGCTCGGGCCGGCGCGCGGGAGAGGTGGGCAGCAGCGGATACTGGATACAGCGCGCCCCGGCCGCTCCAGACGTTCGCTAAGAATCTCTGGCGGCATGCCGAGGGCAGCATCAACCACTCTCGCTACCCGCTGCATACCAGCTCGGCTAGAAGCGATGCGGATGGACTTTGGCTTCCGCGCCGACGACTATTTCATCCTGAAGATCAAGGGTGCGTTCCCGGGGAAGCTGCACACAAATCCGCGATGAACCAAAAAATAACCGCCCCGCAAACGGTGTCTGCGGGGCGGCTTCAATGCACGTGCTTACCGCGGTGGATCAGAAGCAGCTCGGGGCCGTTCCCTTATCCCAGTACACGTGCGTGGCCATGTTGTCCGCGCCCTGGCGAGCGACGGCGGCGGCGACGTTGTCGCCGTTCACCGACAGCTCGAGCGTGGGGTAGAACAGCCGGCGCGGGACGTAGGTGAGGATGGCGCTCGGACCAGCCTTAATGGTGCTCGGCTGGCAGGTGCGGCGCCACTCGAACCAGGCCTGGCCGCCGTCGGAGAAGAGTGCGATCCACTTCTGGGTGGCGATCTGCTTCAGGCCAGCCGTGCCGGAGGTGTAGGCAATGCCCGGCTGCGCGAGATATGCCGCCGCCGATGCGGCGTCGACGCCCCACTGATCGAGTGATGCGGCGATGCCGGCATTGTAGAAGCCAGCCGCCTGCGCCGAGGTGAGCCCACCGATCGCACGCTCCGCCGCCTCGGCCTTGATGAACGAGACCTCGGCGTACGTCATGAGGTACGAGGGCTGCTTCGCGCCGTTGCCGCCGAACGTGCCGTACGCCGTGGTCCCGGGATAGAAAATGGCGCCAGGACGCGAGGTGCTGGTGAAGTACGTGCCGGCGATCGCCGCGCTGAGGCCGTTCGGCTGGCCGTTGTACTCCAGAGTTGTCGTGCCATCCGAGAAGTCCTTGGTCGGCTGGGCGAAGATCGCGAGGCGGGGATCGCTGTTGCCGTTGAGAATGTCGTAGAACGTCTTCGACAGGCGATGGTCATCGCGCGTCTTGAAGTTGTCCGACCACGGGTTGTTGAACACGCCGTCGCCCGGCCACTGCAGCTGGGCGTTGTCGGCGTTGGAGGCGAACACGCCGCTCGAGGCGGCGAACGCCGCCTTGAGCTGCGCATCTGCCGTGGCCTTGTCGGCATCGGCTAGGCGGATGGCGTATCGCGCACGCAGCGAGTTCGAGAACTTCGCCCACTTCGACTGCGATCCGCCGTAAATCGGATCGGTGCCCCCGAAGTTGTCGCGCGACGCGCCCTGCAGGTCGGTCGTCGCCTTCGTGAGCTTGGCGAACATGCCGGTGTAGATGTCCTTCTGGGCATCGTACTTGGGGAGCACGGCGCCGCCGGTGGAATCACCGGCGAGGGCATCGCTGTACGGGACGTCGCCCCAGCTGTCCGTCAGGTAGCCGAATTCCCACTGCTGCATGACCGCCGCCGGGCCGTAGATGGCTGGCGAGTTGGATGTCGTGCCGCTCTTTATGACCTGGCGGAAATCCTCCAGCGAGGCATTGTACGAGGTGGTGAAGGCGCCCTGCGTGTCGCCGGCCTTGATGCGCTGGTAGCGATCCTCGTCGGGGTACTGGACCTCGGCGAGGTGCTGCGCCACGAACTCAAGCTGGCGCAGGTCGTACGTGGTGCCCAGCCAGCGCGACACGGAGTTCTGCACCGCGTTGGTGAAGACCGCGCTGGGGGGCGCGAGCTCCGGGCTGTTGGGGTTGATGTTCAGCGACGTGATGTCGCTGTTGTTGCAGGCCGCCGCTCCAGCGACGAGCACGAAGCCCGTCGCGAGCGCAGCCGTGTTGCGCAGTGATCTGATCGTCATTGGGATAGCTGTTGGTTACGGCGTGAGTCGCACGTTGAATCCAAAGCTGCGCGGGTTCGGCAGCGCTGCGAACTCCATTCCCTGGTAGTTGCCCGTGGAGTACCCGAATTCGGGGTCGATGTTCGGGACCTTCGTCCAGGTGTAGAGGTTGCGACCGACGAGGGCGATGCTGGCCGACTGGCTGTAGAGCTTGGCGGCCACGCTCTGCGGCAAGTCGAAGCTCAGACGGACTTCGCGGAGCTTGGTCCACGTATCGTCGTACACGTAGCGCTCGTGGACTTCGAAGAAGCTCTGGAAGTACTCCTCGGACGTGATGGACGTTGTGTTCGGCGTACCGTCCGCGTTGACGCCCTTCACGATGACGCCCGGGTCGTTCCAGTCGTTCTGGCGGCCCTCAAGGGTGTTGCCGAGCACGCCGGTATACTCACCGAACATGTTCGTCACGCTGAAGATGCTGCCGCCGATGTGCATGTCGAGCAGCGCGTTGAGCGTGAAGTTCTTGTACTTGAAGGAGTTGTTCCAGCCGCCCGTCCACTTGGGCTGCGTATTGCCGAGCACCTGCAGCGTGTCCGCCTGCGGGAAGCCGCCTGCGGTGATCCAGTTGCCCTTCGCGTCCTTCAGGATGCCGTAACCGCGGATGGTGCCGTAGGGCTCCCCGACGCGGGCTTCGACCGTGGCCAGCCAAGTGCCGCCGAGCACGATCGTCTTCAGCCCGGGATAGAGCTCGACGACGCGGCCGCGGTTCGTGGTGTAGTTGAAGGTCGAGGTCCACTCCGCGTCATTGTTGCGGAACGCAATGATCGACAGCAGCGCCTCGACGCCCTTGTTCTCGATCTTGCCCGCGTTGATGGAGCGCGAGGTGAAGCCCGAGGCCGAGGAGACGGCGAGGTTGATGATCTGGTTCGACGTGGCCTTGTTGTACACGCTCGCGTCGAGCGTCACGCGGCCGTCGCCGAAGCCGAGCTCGAGGCCGCCCTCCGCGGAGAGGGTCTTCTCCGGCTTGAGCACCGAATTGGTGATGACGTTGTTCAGCGTGTAGAGCGGGTAGGCGCCGAACTTGAGGGACGACCCGGCGTACGTGGTGCGGAGCTGGTACGGGTCGGCATCCGAACCCACTTGGGCGTACGAGCCGCGCAACTTGGCGAAGCTCAGCCCACCCTTGCCCTTGATCGACGGGATGGCGTCGGTCAGCACCAAGGAGGTATTGATGGAGGGGTAGAAGTAAGAGTTCCCCCCCTTCGGCAGCGTGGACGACCAATCGTTGCGGGCCGTGCCTTCCACCGTGAACCAGTTGTCCCAGGTGAACGACGCGGAGCCGTACGCGCTGTTGACGCGGCGCTGCGAGAACACCTGAACGTTCGACGGGGTGATCGCCGCGTTGGAGACGTTGTAGATGCCGGGGACCGAGATGCCGTTCGTGCCGACACCCTCCGTGGACGAGCTCTGGTAGCGTGTGTTGCCGGCGACGAGGCCGTTCAGCGTGAGGCGGCTCGTCGCCTGTTTCGTGGAGGTGAGGAGGAGCTCGGTGTTGTTCTCGTTGTTGACGTCGCGAAGATTCGAGAAGGCGCCGGCGTAGTTGGGGTCGCCAAAGTTCAGGTTACCCTGCGCGAACTGCTGGTCGATGTTGTAGCGGAAGAAGTCCGTGCCGGAGCGCAGCGTGGCGCTGAGCCAGTCTGCCGG
>DATCGU010000394.1:0-13716 GCA_036508735.1 Gemmatimonadaceae bacterium | reverse complement strand
ACCAGGAAATCGCCGGTGTTGGGTTCGGCGATGGACAGCGCAAGGCGCGCCCCCGTGCGGCGTGAGTAGCTCTCGAGCTCCGGGATCGTCTGCAGAATGGACTCCGCCTGCCGCAGCTGGCGACTGGTTTCCGACAGGCTTGTCCCGGGAGGCGAGACGTAGTCGATGACGAAGCCCCCCTCGTCCATCGGCGGAAGAAACTCGCTGTCGAGCTTGCTGTAGAGGCCAATGCCGGCCAGGAGCACCAGCGCGCACGCGCCGATCGTGCGGTGGCGGTACCGCAGCGCCGCGCGCAACGCCACCTCGTACAATCCGATGACGCGCTGCAGCAGGGGCCCCCCCTGGTGCCCCTGCGCGCCGCCCTCGGTCGGCGCGTGCATGAGCCACGTGGCCAGGGCTGGCATCAGCGTGATGGCGAGCGCCAGCGACGTCAGCAGCGACACCACCATGGTGAGGGCGAGCGCGCGGAAGAAGACGCCGGTGAGGCCATCGAGAAACGCGAGCGGCACGAAGACGACGACGGGGGTGAGCGTCGAAGAGATGAGCGGCCGGGTGATTTCATGGATCGCCTGGGCCACCGCGTCCAGCCGCGGCATGCCCATGGTGAGCTTGGCGTGGATCGCCTCGACGACGACGATCGCGTCGTCGATCACCAGGCCGATGGCCGCGGCGATACCACCGAGCGTCATCAGGTTGAAGCTCAGCCCGAACAGCCGCATGGCGATCAGCGTGATGAGCACGGTCACCGGGATCACGACCGTGGCCACGAGCGTCGTGTTCCAGTTCTTCAGGAACAGGAAGATGATCACCACCGACAACAGGAGGCCGAAGACGATCGCTTCCCAGACGCTTCTCACCGAGTCGCGCACGATCTCGGACTGGTCGTAGAAGAACGCCAGCTTCATGTCGGGCGGCAGTTCCTTCCGGAGCAGCACCAGTTCCGCGTTCAGGGCGCGGGCGATGTCGAGCGTGCTTCCGTCGGACTGGCTGCGGATGTTGAGCAGCACGGCGTTCACGCCGTCGGCCGTGACGACATTGAAGACCGGCTCCGCGCCGCGCTCGACGCGCGCCACATCCCTGATCCGCACCGGAATTCCGTCCACCACCGTCACCACGAGGTTCGCTATCTCGTCGATGCTATGCAGCCGTCCGTCCACCACCGACAGGTAGAGGGTGTGGTTCTCCTCGTGCATGCCGGTGGGCGCCACGAGGTTGTTGCGGGTGAGCGCGCCCGTGACCTGGTCGAGGCTGAGTCGCGCCGCCTGCAGCCGGGTAGGGTCGACGATCACCTGGAACTCCGGCGTTCTCCCGCCGACCAGATCGACGCGCCCGACGCCGGGGATGCGGAGGAACCGCAGCTTCAGGTTGTAGCGCGCGGTTTCCCAGAGTTCCGTGATATCGCGGGTGCTGCTCGTGAGGCTGACGCCGATGATGGGAAAGGCGGAGAACGTCAGCCGGAAGACGGACGTCGTGGCATCGGGGGGGAGCGTGCTGCGGATCTGGGACAGCCGGCCGAGCACATACAGCTCGGACTGCACCATGTCGACCGACCAGTTGAAGAAGACACTGATCTCGGCCGACCCGCGCCCGGTGGCCGACTTGACCCTCACCGACCCGGGAATGTCCTTCATCGACTCTTCAATGGGGCGCGTCACGGTCGCCATCATCTCGTCGGCCGGCATCACCCCCATGTCCACGAGAATCACGACGCGCGGGAAGTTCGTCTGGGGAAAGACCGACGACGGGATGCGCGCGGCGGCGTACGCGCCACCAAGACAGAGCGCGACACACACGAACGCGATGACGACGCCATTGCGTGCCGCGAAGCGCCCCACGGTCGACCCATCGCTCATTTGCCGACGACCTTGATCCGGCTCGCCGCGGGGAGCCCGTATGCACCCACCGTGACCACGGTCATGCCCGCCTTCACGCCCGCGCCTTCCACCTCGACCAGGTCCCCGTCGCGCAGCCCGGTCTTCACGGGATACCGGGTGGCCTTGTCCCCGGCAACGATGGATATCGTGCTCACGCCGTCCTGCGTGACGATGCTCTCCACCGGCACCGTCAACCGGTCGCGACGTTCGTCGACCACGATGCGGATCTTGAGGAATTCGCCGGGCCGGAACCCCGTGCCGCGCGGGAGGGAGACGCGCACGGGCGCGTTGTCCGTCTTGCTGTCCACCTGATCGCCCACGTACACGACGGCGCCCAGCCGCCCCTTGGCATCCAGCGCCACCGGCTGTCCGCGACGTACGCGCGACACGTCGGCACTCCGTACACCGGACGTCACCACCAGTCGTTCGAGGTCGATGATCTCGGCCAGGCCGACCGAGGGATCGACCGCGTCGCCGAGCTTCGCCCCCACCTTCACGACCGTGCCCGCGAGCGGCGCCCTGACGTCCAGCAGCGCGCGCTGCGCCTCCGCAATCGCCACTTCCCCGCGTGCCGCAGCAAGGTTCTGCTCGGCTTCCTGAAAGGTCTTCTGTGAAGTCGCTTCACCCACGCCGAGCTTCTGCTGGCGCGCAAACGCCTGCTCGGCAAACTGCGCGGCCTGCCTGCTGCGGGCGAGGGCCACATCGGCCACCCGACTGTCGAGCGAGAACAGCAGCGCACCCTGGGCGACGCGCTGCCCCTCGGAGACCCTCACTTGCGCCACGATGCCGGCCACGGGTGTGGCGACACGCGCGCTGGCCGCAGGCACATTCCCCGAGGCGGGCTCTGCGTCGACGGTGCCCCACGTGTCGACGTAGTCGTGCAGGGTCGATCGCTTGATGGTCGCGACGCTCACCGGGACGATGGTCGCCGCTTCCTCTTCTCCCGCAGCACCAGCGGCGCCGCGCGACGTGAACCCCCGATAGGCGAGCGCCAGGACGGCAATGACGGCGACCGCCACGAGGCCCTTGACGATTGGACGTTTCATCAGCGTGTCGGAAGTCATCAGTGCTTGACGGCAGGAGGGGTACGCGAAGGGCCGATCGACAACCAATCGGCGAGCGAGGCCGGGCTCTGCATGGCTTCCTCGAGACGGCCGCGCGCGCGCTGCAGGTTCACGCGCGCGTCGAGTCGCGCCATCTCGGCGCTAGCCAGTTCCAGCTGGATGCTGCCGAGTTCCAGGCGCGAAATGTCACCGGCGGCGAACTGCGTGTCGGCGGTGCGCTCCAATCGCAGTTGGTCGGCATACATGGTGTCGGCGGTGGCGGCCTGGGCCTGGGCGGACGCATAGGCGGCCAGCGCGCCGTCGACCTGCTCGATCGCGCGTCCCTGCACGAGCGCGAAGTTCGCCGCGGCCGCGGCGCGCCGGGCTTCGGCCTCGGCGATGGGGCCGCGGTTGCGATTCAGGACGGGGAGCACGCCCGAGAAGCCCAACGTCCACTTGTTGTTGTCCTGGTCCATCTGGTAGCCGGGCCCCAGATGGATGTCGGGGTACTGCCGTGCGACTTCCAGCTGCAGGGCCGACTGACTGGCGGCGTACTGGCTGAGGGCGCCGAGGATGTCGGCGCGGTTGACGAGCGCCAGGCGGCGAGCCTCAGCACCCGGGGGGAGAGGCAGCACCTCGTCGAACAGGCTGAAATCCAGCGTTATGCCGTCGAGCGCACGCACCGTGACCCCCATCGACGCCGCCAGCGCCACGCGCGCCTCGCCCTGTTGGCGCTGCGCCTCCAGCAGCGCGAGGCGGCTCGTCGAGGCCATCAGGCGCGCCTGCGTCAACTCGAACTGCGAGATGGCACCGGCGGCGAACTGCCGCTCGAACAATGCGATGTTGCGGGCAAGGATTTCCTGCTGCCGCGTGCGCACGCCGGCCAGTTGTTGCGCGGCATACAGATCCACGAGGCTGCGTCGCAACGCACCCTGCACGCGCCACGCCGTGGAGGCAATGTCGAGGCGAGCCGCCTCGGACAGCCCGCGAGCCTGTGCCGTCTGGTACCGGCGCTTTCCGGCGGTCACCATCGTGAAGTCGAGGTCGAGCGACAGGATCCAGGGGGTGATCTCGTCCACGGGCGTGGTGGAGTTGTAACCCGGCGCGGCCGTGATGCCAGGGTTTGCAAGCGCACGCGCCGAGCGGACGGCGGCGCGCGCGGCGGCCCAATTGCTGCGGGCGATGTCGAGGTCCGGGTGGTAGTAGAACGCGACCAGTGTGAGTGCGCGCAGGTCCCAGTGCTCGGGCGGCCACGTGGGCGACGCGTGATTGGCCCGGAGGAAGTTCGCCAGCGACGTATCGGCCAGGGTGCGTGAGTCGAGCGCCGACAGCGACGCCGCCGGATCGATGGGCTTCGAATGAAACCGGACGCACCCGAGGATGGCCGTGGCGCAAAGCAACGCCGCCAGGCGCGTGAGAGGGAAGCGGAGGATCCACCGTGGGAGAATCACGCCGGAAAATGTAGCATGCGGGCAGGCCTGGCACCTGTCAGCATCCTGACAATCCGCGCGGGCCAGGACGGTTCCAGAATTCCGGTTCCTCAACTTCGGTGGTAGCATAGTTGAATGCCCGCAACGTTCGATGACCTCTTCGTAGCCTTCCAGACGGCCCTTGCCGGTCGCTATTCCATCGACCGCGAGCTGGGACGCGGCGGCATGGGTGTGGTGTACCTCGCCAAGGAGGTGCACCTCGACCGTCTGGTGGCCATCAAGCTGCTGCCGCCCGAGCGTGCCGCCGATCCATTGCTGCGAGAGCGCTTCCTGCGCGAGGCCCGGCTCGCCGCCAAGCTGTCGCACCCGAACATCATCCCCATTCACGCGGTCGACGAGACCGACGGCTTCGTCTATTACGTGATGTCGTTCGTGGATGGCGAGACGCTGGCCCAGCGCGTGCGCAGTCGCGGGCCGCTCTCCGCCTCGGAGGGCGTGCGGGTGCTGCGGGAGGCCGCGTGGGCGCTGGCCAGCGCCCATGCGCAGGGGCTGGTGCACCGTGACGTGAAGCCCGACAACATCCTCATCGAGGCCGCGTCGCACCGGGTGCTCGTGGCCGACTTCGGCATTGCGGCCGCCGTGGGGGACGCGTCGGGCGACGGCATCAGCGGGACTCCCGAGTTCATGAGTCCCGAGCAGGCCCTGGGACACGAGGTGGACGCGCGCAGCGACCTCTATTCGCTGGGTGCGACGGCATTCTATGCCTTCTCCGGCCGGCTTCCCTTTGAGGGTCGCACGGCCACCGAGGTGTTGGCGAAGCAAGTGACCGAAACCGCTCCGCTGATCTCGTCCTTGGGACTCTCGGTGCCGCGCAAGGTGGCATCGCTCATCGACCGCTGCCTGGCCAAGGACCCGGCGCACCGGCCGGCGAGTGCGAGCGCGCTGGCCGAGCAACTCGGCGTGGCACTCGAGCAGCGGCGGGAACTACCGGTGGCGCTCCGGGCCTTCGTGCGCCGCAACGGGCGGCTGGACGGTGGCGGCACGCTGCTGATGGCCGGTGGCGTGCTGGCGGGATCCATCATCGTCTCGAACGTCATTGGCGTGATATCCGGGTTTGCATCGTTCGGCGCGGGGCTGACGCTACTGCCGTTCGCGGCGCTCGTGGACGCCGCGCGCCGGCTTGCCAGGATGGGCTTTGCGCACATGGACCTCGCGCCCGCGTTCAAGGCGGAGATCGAGAACTCGCGTGAGGAGCACGCGGTGGAGCACGCCAAGGGACCGTCGACGCTGGAGAAGATTCTCAAGCTGACGGCAAAGATCTCGGGCGTGGGTGTGGCCATCGCCGTTACCGAGCTGGGATTCTACCTGTACAGGCAGTTCACGCTATACCGGGGACGAGGACTGGACACGTGGGTGAGCACCCTGTGGGTGACTGCCGGTCCCATCGCCATCACTTCACTGGTGGGCTACCTCACTCTCCTCCAGCGCCGCAGCGACGTGGACACCGACTTCTGGGCGAAAGTGTGGAATGGACGCCTTGGCCGCGCGGCGTGGGCCGTTGCCAGACGCCTGTTGCGCGGCAAAGTGGTGGAGTCGGCCATTACGCACCGTGCCACCGAACTCTCGCTGGGCATGGCGGCGGAGCACCTCTTCGAGAGCCTGTCCAAGGTGGTGCGCGACGAGCTCGGCGACCTCCCCGCCATCCTGCACCGCCTGCAGGATGACGCGCAGGCACTGCGCCGTCACCTCGAGGAAGTGCAGGAGATGTTGAATGACGCGGGCGAGGACGCGTCGGCCGCCGCTTACGAGCCGCTGCACCGCGATCGCGACGCCATCGAGGCCAAGCTCGGCGAGACGGTGGGGGCACTGGAGACGATCCGGCTGAACCTGCTGCGCCTGCACGCGGGATCGCTCACGGTGGCGGGCCTCACCACGCACATCGGCCTCGCCGCCGATGTGTCAGCGGAGGTGGAGCGGATGCTGGACGCGCAATCCGAGGTGGAACGGGTGCTTGCGCGCTGACGCGCGGATTCCGGATTCCGGATTCCGGATTCGGAATCCGGATTCCGAATTCGGATGACGATTCGCGATGCGGCCGCCACGAAAGAAGGGAGCCCGGTGAGGGCTCCCTTCAATCGCGAATCTCCATCCTCAATCGGCATCCCTTATCGAAATCCGGAATCCGGAATCCGGAATCTCACTTCACAAGTTCCAGCGAGATCGGCGCCCCCGTCGGCACAATCTTCACCACGCGCGCATTCGACTTGGTCAGCCACATCGTGATCGGCGCTTCGCCACCCGACATCTCCACCTTCCAGGTGTCGAACTCCCCGGCCGCCACCGTCACCTTCTCCTCTCCGGCGACCGTCAGCGTGAGTTGCGTCAGCGTGCCCTTGCCGCCCGAGAACGCCGCCACCGGAAACTTCGCACCGGCGGCCCACTTCATCGCCCCCATCAGTGCCTGGATGGCGTTGTCGTCGATGGCCCCCTTGGGCATCTCGGCATCCACGGCAATCGTCTTGGGTCCCGTCTGGCTGGGCGTCGTCGCCGATCCCTTGGCCCGCCCGCCGGCGTAGCTGATGTCGATCTTCGCCGCCTGCCCGCCCTGCGTCCCGGCCTGGTGCACCTCCTGCATCTCCAGCGCGTCACTGAAGGTCAGCGTCGTCGTCTGCTGCAGCGCGGCCATGGCGATCTCCGTGGATTCCGTCCATTTCCATCCGCCGGCCACCTTCTCGAGCTTGTCCACCTGCGACCCGATGGCCTTGCCCTGGAGCAGCACGGCAAAGGAATCGGTGCGCGCCACCAGCGCGCCGGCATTGACGTCGAGCGCCTTCACCGCAAAGTCGCCCGGCGTCATCGGCTCGCCATCGACATTGACGATCTTCACCGGCGCGATGGCCTTGAGCTTCTCATAGATCTTGGCGCCATCGCCGACCACGACGATGAGCGCGGCATCCCGTTTGATGCCATCCTTCGCCGCGGCCCGTGCAATGGCCGGCGTCACGGCAGCCAGCTTCTGCCGGTACGTCTGCACGTAGTCGGCGGGGAGGCCGAGCAACCGCGCCATGGTCACCTGCCCGGCCACCTGGGCCGCCGTCTCCACCTGCAGCGGGAACCGTCCGACGAGCGACGACTTGGCGTCCTCGAACTCCTTGGTCTCGATGGTCTCGGCGCCGATGCGCCGCACCTGGTTCAGCAACTCCACCAGCGCCGAGTCGGTGACGTCGGTGCGCACATCAGCACCGGCCTGGAAAAAGCCGGTGCCCTTGTAGCGCGCAAAGCTCGAATAGGCCCCGTACGTCCATCCCTTCTGCTCGCGCAGAATGAGGAACAGGCGCGAGTCGCCACCGCCGCCGAGCACCTGGTTGGCCAGGCGCGCGCCGTAGACACGCGGATCGCCGGGCCCCCACGTGAGGTTGCCAGCGAGGATGTTCGACTGCACCGATCCGGCGCGATGCACCAGCAGGATCTCGGTGGCCGCGCGAGCAGGTGGCATCGCGGCCGCCAGCGTCGCCGGCGCCGCGCCCGTCCATCCGGCGAACGCCGTCGTGGCCAGCGCCTTGGCCTTCGCCAGCGTGACATCGCCGGCAAAGACGAGCAGCGCGCCGGACGGGCGAATGCGGGTGGACTGGAATGCCTTCAGGTCGGCCTGCGTGATGGCCTTCACCGACGCCGGGTCGGGCCGCCGACCGTACGGATGCGCACCGTAGAGTCCCTTGGCGAAGAAGCGGGACGCGATGGCCGACGGCTGCGACTGCTCGAGTTGCAGCGCCGACAGCATTTGCGTGCGCGCCAGTTCCACTTCCTTGGCGGAGAAGCTCGGTCGCATGGCCGCATCGGCCATCAGCCCCATGCCGAGCGCCGCGTCACCAGTGAGGAAGTTGGCGCTGATGGTCATGAAGTCGGGATCGGCGCCCGCCCCGATGGAGCCACCGATGCCCTCGATGGCCGCCGAGAATTCATCGGCCGTGCGCTTCCCTGCGCCCTTGGTGAGCAGCGTGGCCACCATGTCGGCCATCCCCACCTTGCCGTCGGGGTCGGACGTGCCGCCCGCCGCGAACGCCAGCTGCACCGAGATCACCGGGAGCTTGTGGTTCTCGACGACCAGCAGTCGCATGCCGTTGGGGAGCACGGCCTCCTGGAACGGAGGGAACTGCGCCGCCTTCACCGGCATCGGCGCGGGAGGCTTGGTGGGGAAGTCCTGGGCCGCCAGAGGACCGGTGATGGCGGCGAGCGCGAGTGTCAGGAGGATCGGGCGCATCACTTCTTCTCCGGCACGACGGTGATGGTGAGCGAGTTGTCGCTCCTCAGGTAAGTGGCGGCCACGCGCTTGATGTCGGCGACGGTCACCCTGGCGTAGCGGTCGAGGTCGGTGTTCACCGCTTCCGGCGAGCCAAGGTAGGTATTGGCGAACTGCACCGCCTCGGCGAGCGCGAACGCATGCTGGCGCTCGTTGATCTTGCCGGCCCGGTACTGGTTCTTGGCCTTGGTCAGCTCCTCGTCGGTCACGCCGGTCTGCGCCACCTGCGTGATCTCCTTCACCAGCAGCTTCTCCACCGAGTCGGCGCTGACGCCCTGGTTGGCGATGGCGAGCCCGAAGAACATGCCCGGGCCGCGGCGGGGACCAAACGGATTCACCATCGCTTGCGCACCAAGCGCGGCCTTCGTTTCGCGCGAGAGCACCTTGTTCAGGCGCGAACTCTCACCCTGGCCGAGGATCGTCGCCAGGAGGTCGAGGGCCGGGCCGTCGGCGTGCGAGGTAGCGGGGATGCGGTACAACGCGAGCACGGCGGGGAGCGTCGCCTTGTCGTCCTTCAGTTCCTGTCGCAGCGCGCCGGAGTTGAATGGCTGGTCACAGCTGACGACAGCGGACTTGGGCTGCCGCGGAATCCCGCCGAAGTACTGCTCCACAAGCTGCTTCGTCTCGGCGCTGTTCAGGTCGCCGACGAGCGTGAGCACGGCATTGTTGGGCGCGTAGTACGTCTTGAAGAAGCCCTGTACGTCCTCGACCTTCGCCGCCTCGAGATCGGCCATCGAGCCGATGAGCGAGTGGGCATAGCCGAAGCATGACTTGGCGTTGAACGCCAGCAGTGTCCCTTCCCAGATGGCCTTGGAATAAGGCTGGTTGTCCACGCGCAGGCGGCGCTCTTCTTTGACGGCGTCCACCTGGTTCTTGAGTCCCTCCGCCGTGACGTTCAAGCCACGCATCCGCTCGGCCTCGAGCCACAGCGCGAGGTTCAGGCGGTTCGACGGCAGGGTCTCGTAGTAGAAGGTGTGGTCGTACTGCGTAGAGGCGTTGTCGCTGCCGCCGGCGCGTTCGACGAACTGCGAGTGCTCCACCTTCTTCAGGTTCTTCGAGCCCTGAAACATCATGTGCTCGAACAGGTGGGCGAAGCCGGTGCGCCCGGCCACTTCGTTGCGTGCGCCGACGTCGTACCAGAGGTCGACGGCGACCACCTGGCTGGAATGATCTTCGACGAGTTGTACGCGCAGGCCGTTGGGCAGCGTATACGCATCGATCTTGACGCGGGCGGGATCCTGGGCGAGCGCGTCGGCCGCCGAGAGCGTGAGAACGGCCGCCAGGGCGGCGGTGAGACAACGCATCACGAACTCCTGCATTAGGGAGGGTGAAATCCGGAGCGTACCGCCGGGGACGCAGCTCCTGACTGCTACAAAGCTAGCGCCAGAAGCCCCTTCTACGGAATGAGGGGGTGCAAGGTGTCACGGGGCGGCGGCGCTGGCGGGGGCGCCGGCGGCGGCGCTGGCGGGGGCGCCTTCGCAGGCGCCGGGGATGGTGCCAGACGGACTTCCGCACGCTTCACGGCGTCAAGCAGCATTCGCAACGGACGGTCGGCGAGGAACCGCGCCGAGCGATCCACGGCATCGACCGCCGCCTTGTCGCCGAGGTCGTGGCCTTCACCGGGGTAGCGGTGCACGGTCATTGTCACCCGATGACGCGTGAACAGCCGAGTGAGGGTATCCTCTGCGGCCACGGGAACGACATTGTCGGCGGTGCCGTGGAGCAGGAGCACTGGCGGAAAGCGGCGTACGCTGTCGGCGATTCCCGGTTCGAGGCCGCCGCTCATGAGGACGACCCGCGACACTCTCGGATCGCTGGCTGCGGCACCGACCGCCACGTACGCACCCAGGGAAACGCCAACGATTCCCACGCGCGACGGCCGCACCTCGGGACGCGCGCGCAGCCAGCCCACGGCGTCGCGTATCACATGCACCCAGCGCCAGTACTCGCGCGCCTCGGTGGCATCGTCGGCTGAGAAAGTGCCCGTGCCGTCGAAGTAGTGCACCACGTATGCCGCGATGCCGCGATTGGCCAGCGCCTCGGCGTACCGCTGCGCCCCCGAACCGCCCACCATGTGAATGCCGCTCGAACCGTGGAGCACGATGGCTGCCGGATGCCGCTGCCCTTTCCCTTCCGGTACGTATGCGTCGACCTGCACCGTATGCCCCAGGCTCTCGAAGGAGAGGCTGCTCTCCTCCACCGGCTGCACGTAGCCCGGCATGTGAATACGGCCGGCGCAGGCGGAGAGGAACAGGGCACTGAACACCACACCGGCGACGGGGTACAATCCACGTCGCCGTTGCGTGCCCCCCTCCTCGCCCGAGTATGTCCCCATGAACGTCCGCCCCCTCGTCGTCGTCGCCGCTCTCGTTGCCGCCGCCCGGCTTGGGGCGCAGACTCCTGCTGATACCCTCAAGCAGGCAGAACAGTCCGCTCCTCACGTTGCATTCACGTACGGCGTTTCGACAGGTGTCCTCCACTTCGGCGAGGGCGGCCACGAGCGCGGCCTCTCGGGCGCGCTGGGCGTCCAGTTGCCATTCGGGTTCTCTGCCAGCGTCAACCCCACCTATGCCTGGGCGCAGGCAGCACCGAGCGTGGACGCTACCACCGGCAAGCTGGTGACTCCGGCGGCGGTCTCGGGAATGGCGGACTTGCCTGTCAGCCTCGGCTACTGGCACTCGCTCGGCAAGCTGGGCGTCTGGGCTGGACTCGGCGCCACCTTCCCGACTGGCGACACGCTGACCGTCGGCTCGGGCCAGGCCTCGTACGGCGCAAACCTCGACCTCTCCGTCGAGCCGGCGGACGGCTGGTCCATGAGCATCGGCGCCGGACACAGCCTTTCCAACGACTACGCGGCGGGATTGGGCACGATCGCCCCGACGTCTGTCTCGTTCGGGGCTTCACACAAGTTTGGCTCCGTGTCGGCGAACGCCGGCTACTCCACCGAGATGGGCGCGATGCCGGTGGGAACGACGCATTCGCAGAGCATCTCTGGTGGCGCCTCGCTACCGCTCGGCGGCGACTTTGCGCTGACTCTCGATGGCAGCACTGGGCGCGCGGACGGTGCCACCAGCTGGGCCATGTCCATTGGGATCGGAACGACGGTGGCGGGATTAGCCCAAGTCAGTCCCTTCGCAGCCGCCAAGCGGCTCGCCGCGGCCTTCGGCACGGGTCGCTCGATGGGCAAATCACGAAGCGCCGCGGCGAAGGCGGCGGCGGCCGCCAAGCACGCGGCTCACGGCAAGAAGTAGCCCTGAACGGCGCACGGGCCGCGGTCGCCACGAATAACTGACCGCCTCAGCGCCCCGTCGACCCGAATCCGCCCGCGCGGCTGGTCGTCGGGCGCACCTCGCCCAGCGTGAAGTCGAGCACCTCGTGCCGGGCGAGCACCATCTGCGCAATGCGCTCGCCGTGCGTGATGACGAGTTCGCCGGTGCCACCGTGGCGCACCGGCACGCACCACTCCTCGGGGTAGTCGGCATCGATCGTGCCCGGAGCGTTCGCGATGACGATGTCGGTCTTGAGGCTCGTTCCCGAACGGGGACGCACCTGCGCCTCGATGCCAATGGGAAGCCGCGTCCGGAAGCCGAGCGGCACGAGGGCGCGTTCGCCGGCCTGCAACACCAACACGTACTTGCCGTCGCGCTGTTCTGTCGGTCGATGTATGGTCTTGCCGTCGACGAATACGCGTACCGTGCGTGCCTCGAGATAGGCCGACAGGTCGTACCCCGCGCTGTGCTCAGTGGCGCGCTGGGGAGGCCGGACGTCGGGGTGAAGCGCTTCGAAGATGATCGTCGACACGGTGGCGAGGTGAGGGTTCCGGAATCTCTCCCGGAGGTGTTGCGGGGCGCTACCCCGGACACTCACGGAACGAGAACCCTGCGGCTACTGTATCAGGCATATGCGTCCCCGCCCGATTGCCGCCCTTGTCGTTCTCGTTGCCGCGTTCGCCGCGGTGAATCCCGCCCACGCCCAGCGCCGGTTCCCGCCGGGCGGTGGATCGCAGGGAAGGCCTCCCTCTCCGCGATCGGAACCGACGCCGTTCCCCGAGCTTGGCAGCGACACCACGTCCCCCGAGGGGATTGGGCGGGCGGCTCAGTCCAGGTTCGAGCGGTTCCGGCGCGACCACTTGCCGAATGCGCGGAGTGGGCGTCCCGGCACGTGCGACGAGACGGTAGGCCGCTTCTGCTACTGGTACGACGAAAAAGCGCCCAAGGCGCTGGAGCTGAAGGTCGTCACCGACACGCGCACGGCGCTCGTGCGCACGCTCGATTCGCTGGCGCACGTGGTACCGGTCAACCAGTGGATCGCCGGTCAGCGCGTGCGTTACCTCGCCGAGTCGGAACGTTACGACGACGCGCTGAAGGCGGCCAGGGAGTGCGAAGCCGACGGCTGGTGGTGCAGCGCGCTGGTGGCATTCAGCCAGCACATGCGCGGCAACTACTGGGCGGCGGACAGCGGCTTCCGCGAGGTGCAGGCGCAGATGGGCGAACGCGAGCGCTGCAGCTGGCGTGACATCTCCATGCTCATCGATGACGACACGCGGCAGGCGTACCGCCGGATGCCCTGCGGCGCGGAACGCCAGGCGTACGAGGACCGCATCTGGTGGTATTCGCGAACGCTGTACGGCATGCGCGGCAACGACTCGCGCTCCGAGTGGAACGCGCGCCAGTTGATGGTGCGGCTCTACCAGGACGCGCCCAGCGCCTACCAGTTCGGCTTTGACGAGGACGAGCGCGAGCTCCTGTTGCGGTTCGGATGGGCACGCTGGTGGGCCAAGGGGCCGGGCGACCCGCGCGAGGGCGGCTTCAGCATCATAAGCGACGAAGCGTCGCCGGCGTATCGGTACCTCCCGGCAGGCTACGTGCTCTCCAACCCGGCGATCTCCGACTCGTCACAGTGGCGCCTGCACCAACCGCCGGTGATCGGCCGCTACGCCCCGCCCTACGCGCGAAAGCTCGTCGCGCTCGAGCACCAGCAGGCGATGTTCCGCCGGGGCGACTCCGCCCTGCTCGTCATGGCCTACGACGTGTCGACGGTGCCAGGGCTCGGCACGGCGGCGCACCGGC
>DATCGU010000393.1:0-4033 GCA_036508735.1 Gemmatimonadaceae bacterium | reverse complement strand
GCGAGCCCAAGGCAAAAAGCAATACGCAATATCGCGAAGCATCCCAGTGGGACGCAGTACGCAGTTCCTCAGTATGCCCCGAACTCTCGTACCGCCTCAACCATTGCGACGATATTCTTCGGCGGCACGTCGGCCTGGATGTTGTGGACGGTGTTGAACACGAAGCCTCCGCCAGGTGCCAGCGCCTCGATATTGCGCCGAACGTCGTCACGCACCTCGGCGGGGGTCCCGTGGGGCAGCACGTCCTGGGTGTCGATGCCGCCGCCCCAGAAGACGATCTCCCGGCCAAAGTCGCGCTTGAGCTCGAGCGGGATCATGCCCGTCGCTCGCACGTGGACCGGGTTCAAGATGTCTACCCCCAGCTCGACGAAATCGGGCAGCAGCGGCCGCACGTTGCCGCACGAGTGGAAGAACAACTTTGCGTCGGGGGCCAACGCGTGGATGCGGCCGAACAGGGTCGCCAGGCGCGGCTTCATGATTTTGCGGAACATGCGCGGCGAGATGAGCTGTGACACCTGCGTCCCGTAATCGTCCGCTTCGGAGATCACGTCGACCACGTCTCGCAACTGCGGCAGTGCCATTTCCCAGAATGCCAGTTTGAGCTCCACCATCTTGTCGAGCAGCGCGCGGGCCAGCGCCTCGTCGGAAGCCAGGTCCATCATGAGCGCTGCCATGCCGCGCACGCGCTGCGCCATCTCGAAGATGCCTGCCAGCACGCCCTTGATCATCACTGCGCGGCCTTGAGCCCGGTAGGTGGCAGCCAGGTCGTGGAGTCCGGTGATGCGGCGGGGGCTGCCCGTGTCCGGCCAGGGGTACCTGGCGACATCGTCCACCGTAATGGCGCCATCCAGGGGGTGGCGGACCGCGGTAAAGTAGAGACCGTCTGGGTAGGGGCGGTGCTGGATAATGCCCCACTCATCGACAAACGCCTCGACCTCTTCGCCTTCGCCCTTGGGCTCCCGGTGAATGCGCGTCTGGACCGTATCGTTGTGGCTGTTCAGCGGAAACAGCCCCCGCACATCCACCCCGAGCCGGTCCAGCAGATCATCGTCCGGCAGCGCCAGCCCTTGGACGTCGTCGCAGAGCGTCGGCGTGACCAACGGCAACCCCAGCCGGTCGCGCAGCGCACGATACGCCACGGTGTGGATACCCGTCACCTGCGTGCTGCCCATGTCGAACGGCACGCGGTCCGGTTCGCGATGATTGAGTGTCGTGAGCAGCCGCTCTCGTGAGTTCATGATCTCAATACCCCAGGCGTTTGTCCACCACGCGCAGCCCCAGCGCGGCGGCGACCTGCGCTGTGTGTTGGCCGATGGCCCCCAACCCGACCAGCAGCAGCGTCTTGCCGGCGAGTTCGAACACCTCGGCGTTCTCCATATGCCGCCAGGTGCGTTGCGCTTGGGCACGCATGGCGTCTGGCAGGCGCCGAGCGAAGGCCAGCAGAAGCGCGAGCACGTGCTCAGCCATCTGGATCGGATGGATCCCCGACGTGCTGGTCAGGATGAAGCCGCACTCTGCCGCGCCGGGTTGGCGGAGGACCCAATCCACCCCCGCACCCCAGGCCTGGAACCAGCGCAGCCGCGGCGCGGCCACCAGCAGCGACCCAGGCACCAGGCCCGTTGCGGCCTCTACGTCGTCGACTACGGCCGCCATCTCGTCGCGGTCCGGCGTGACCACCAGCCGCATGTCGGATGCGGCCTCCCGCACCCGGTCGAGCTGTGCATCGGACAGCACACCCGGCTTGAACCCGATCAGGATCGTGGGCATGGTGACTCTCGCTCGCCGCTCAGGCCGTCCAGTCCAGGCTCGCCGCCGATTCCTCATCCAGGTACAGATGCGCGTGGGGCGTCTGCCGCAAGATTGAGCCTGGACAATCCTCGCTGACGGGGCCCAGCAACGACTTTGCGACGGCGTCCGCCTTGCGCGCCTCGGGCACGATCGCCAACACCCTTTTCGCCGCGAGCAGCGCCGGAATCGTCAGGGTGATGGCGTGGGTCGGCACCTCCGCCAAGCTGCCGAAGTGGCCTTCGCCCACCTGCTGCCGCCGGGAACGCTCGTCCAGTTGGACGACCTTGACCCAGACGGGATCCTGGAAAAACGCGAACGGCGGGTCGTTGAACGCCAGGTGGCCGTTCTCGCCGACGCCCAGCGCACAGAGGTCGGCCGGGTGGGCGCGCAGCAGCGCCTCATACTCCCGGCACGCGGCCGCCGTATCCGCCGCAGCGCCGGGCACGGGGAAGAAGGCACGCACTCTGACGTAATCCAGCAGGTGCCGGTGCAGGAAGGCCGGGAAGCTGGCGGAGTGGCCGGACGGCAGGTTGACATATTCGTCCATGTGGAAGACGTTGACGCACTCCCACGGCAGGCCGGCCATGGCGCGCAACGCGGCCAGGAAGGTGAGCTGTGAGTTGCCGGTGGCGACGATGATGTTGGCCACGCCGCGCTCGCTCACGGCAGCCCGGATGACCTCGGCGGCTTCGGCCGCGGCCGCGGTGCCCAGGGCTTCGTTGGAAGCGTAGACACTCACCGGGAGCTGATCGATTTGGGTTGTGTGGAGCGGTTGGGTTGACATGGGACTCCTATTGCGTACTACGTGCTGCGTATTGCGTATTGCGTGCTGCGCACTACCGCGGCGCCTTACCATCCTTGACTCGCTGATTCGCCGATTCGCCATTTGCCATTCGCTGATTCGCTATACCCACTCTCCGGCCAGCATCACACGCTGCGCGACGAACGCCTCATCGAACACCACCAGGTCGGCGCGCTTGCCCGGTTCCAGGGAGCCGATCTCCGCCGCGACGCCGATGATGCGCGCCGGCGTGAGGGTGACCATGCGCACGGCCTCAATCACCGGGATGCCGACGACGTTGAGCAGCACGGGCAGCATCTGAGGCAGCAGGGTCGTGCTTCCCGCAAAGCTCGAGCGATCGAGCACCATGCCCACGCCGTCGCGCACGTCGTACGACATGCCTCCCATGGTGTACACGCTGCCCTCCGGCAGCCCGGCCCCGCCCAGCGCATCGGAGACGACACACAAACGGTCGGGCCCCAGGCACTTGTAGGCCAGCCGCATGAGAGTCTCCGGCAGGTGCCGGTTGTCGGCGATCATCTCCGCGGTCAGCCCGTCGAAGGCCAGGGCCGCTTCGATCACGCCCGGCTTGCGCCACGGTCCCTCGCGCACCACCGTGGACATGGCGCTCCACAGGTGGGTCACGTGGCGCAACCCTGCGCGCATCGCGGCGAGCACGTGGCTGTCGTGCGCCATGGTGTGGCCCGCCGACGGAACGATGCCGGCGTCGTTGATTGCCTTGACCAGATCGAGCGCGCCCGGCAGCTCCGGCGCCAGCATGAACACCCGCAGGATATCGGCGTATTGCAGCAGCGCGCCTGCCGTGCCGTCATCCGCCGGGCGCACGCACGAGGCGTCCAAAGCCCCTTTCTGGAGGACGTTGATGTAGGGGCTTTCCAGGTAAGCCCCCAGCACGCGCGCGCCGTCGTGGCGTTCCTGCATCCACTGCCGGCAGAAGGCCAACCCCGCCTCCAGGTCGGGCGTGGGCGCGAAGGTCGCCAACAGGGAGGTGGTGCCTCGGCGCAGGTTCTCACGCGTGATGGCCGCCCAGGCCGCGGGATCCGGCTCGTTGAAGGTGTGCCGGAGCGCGCCGTGCGTGTGGATGTCTAGCAGGCCGGGCGTGATCCAATCCCCGCCGACGTCAATGCGTTCGACGTCCGATCCCAGGTCTGCCAGGTCGGCGAGGCCGGCGATGCGGCCGCCCTCGATGACCAGCGCCCGGCCCGTCTCGACGCGGTCGGGCAGGACGACGCGGCCGTTGACCAGCGTCGTGGGGGTGTGGGGGCGTGCAAGAGAGCTGTTCATACCGGATCCTATCGAAAATCGCGTGTCCGCCGAATGTCTCTCTCCCACGAGCGGGACAGGGGCCAGGGCGGCGGTCATTTACAGAGCGCGTGGATGTCGCGATAAAGCTGGTGCTGCGCGGCCGGATCTTGCTCGTACGTGACCACGATCAGCCGCATC
>DATCGU010000392.1:0-5599 GCA_036508735.1 Gemmatimonadaceae bacterium | reverse complement strand
ATCACCAGGAACGCCTGATGCGGGTCCATGTTGCAGCCCGTCTGCACCATCACCGCACGCAGTCGGGCGGCCAAGCCCTCGTCCTTCGCCACCAGGATGCCGCCGACGACGTCGGCGTGGCCATTGATGAACTTCGTGATGGAGTGCAGCACCACGTCTGCGCCGAGGTCGAGGGGCCGCTGGAGGTAGGGACTGGCAAAGGTGTTGTCGACCACGAACAGGCTGTCGTGTTCGTGCGCGATGGCGGCGGCCCCGGCAATGTCGGTCACCTGCATCGCGGGATTGGACGGTGATTCGACATACACGAGGCGCGTGTTCGGCCGCATCGCCGCGCGCAGGTTCTCCAGGTCGGAGGTGTCAACGAAGGAGGCCTCGACCCCGAAGCGTTGATAGTGCTTCTCGATCAGGCCGCGGCTCGGCCCGTAGACGGAGGCGGTGCTCACGAGGTGATCGCCCTGCCCCAGCAGGGCCATGTAGGCCGTGTTCACCGCGCCCATCCCGGAACTGGTGGCAATGCCGCCGACGCCGTTCTCGAGCGAGGCCACGCTTTCCTCCAGCGCGGCGATCGTCGGATTGCTGATGCGGGTGTAGATATACCCCTGTTCCTCGCCCGCGAAGAGGGCCGCGCCATGCGCGGCGTCCCGAAACGCGAAGGTGGACGTCTGGTAGATGGGCACGTTGACAGATCCCGTCGCATCGGGATGGTGCCCGCCGTGCACAAGCCTGCTGTTGATCCCCGCCGGTGTGGCCTTCATCGTTGCTCCTGTGGGTGCATCGGTACGACGGTCAGTCGTACGCGAGTCGCGTGGTCTGTTGGTTCAGGGTCGGCGCGAGGCGCTCCTGCCATTCCGGTCCGCTCCACGTCCCGCACGCCTGGTGGGTGAGGAAGTACTTCTCGGGAATGGGGTGTGTGCCGATGACGACCGGAATGCCGTACTTCTCGGTGATGAATGTCCTGAAATAGTCGATGTACGGGCATGGGGGATACCCGACCAGCAGGCAGGTCGCCAGGTGAATGACATCGACCTTGTTCTTCTTCATTTCCTCCGGCGCATACTCGACGTTCCCCCCAGGACACCCGGCGCACGTCGTGAAGCCCACGAGTTCAACCTCGCGTCCTTCATATTCACTGAATGCGCCCTCGCGGTCCCTGAGCGCCCGCAGGCACTTCCCACCGGCGCAAGTTCGATATCTGTCGCAGATGATGATGCCCACGCGAACGGAATCTGTCATGTCTCCACCTCCGTTAGTACGAGCCCGTCCACACACCCGGGCCCGGCGCAGTGACCCTATCCCTCTCCAGATGTTTCCGCGTTTGCCACCAGACGGACGACGCGGCAATCGGGCGGCGCCTCATTTCATGGTTACTCGCTCGCATGGCCTCGCCCGCCGTGGCACGCGGCGTCGAACGTCAGACGCTGCAGTCTCCCCGATCCAAAACCGGCGACGGCTTCCGCGACGTCAAGGCCGTCCGTCACGAACACCGGAATCCCCGACGCGTCCAGTCTCGCCAAGGCACGCCGCCCGAGGCCGTGGCAGACCACGGCGTCAACGCGCCGGTTGCTCAGCAGCGACAACGGGTCGCACGAGCCGTGTTCGTGGTGTGCATGGGTATTGGAGACCAGTTCGACGGCATCCGAGCCGGTATCCACGACTGCAAAGTAGGGGGCGCTTCCGAAATGTGCCGAGATCCGGGCAGCAAGGCCAGCGTCATCCATCGTCGGTACGCACAGTTTCATGATCTCCTCTTTCGATGACAAGTGCGGCGGACTGGAGCAACGAGGTGGGGTTCGGCGTTTGGGGTGCCGCGTCAGCCGGGTCTGTCCTTTGGTGCCCCCTTGGTGCCCCGTTCACTGCGTTCAAGGGGCCCGCAGTCAGCGGTTGTCCGTCAGCGGAACTGATCAACAGGAAGGACGACAAACTGCAGGCGCTCGCCGGCGACGAGTTGATCCTGCATCGCCCAGAGACCATCAGTCACGGCCTTGGCACATTCGACAGCGACGACAGAAGTGATCACCGACTCCTCTCCGGGCCAAGCGCGTGTTCCTTCAATGCGACCATGGGTGCCCGCGCCGTGCGCTTTGGGGAACTCGGTGTAGCCGGCCGCGCCACATGCGAGCAGCGTCTCGGTGACCCGAGCCGCGCGTGGACCGGCGTAAATGATCCAGAACATCTTCATCACTCGTTCCCTCCGGACGTGCGCTGCAGTACCCAGAAGAGCAACAACGGCACAATGACTGTGACGAGCGGCGCGGCCACCAGCGCGCCGCTGATCGACGTGATGGCGAATCCTCTAGGTCACGAGTGACCCAAAGGCCACCGCCCCTTTGAACACGATGAATAGGCCGAGCGCCATGAGCAACACACCACTGATGGCGCTGATGATGCGTTGCTGCCCGGCCAGTGCGCGGAACCTGCTCCGAACGGTCTGTGAGGCGTACGCTACAAGTAGCATCGGCATCGAGAATCCGACGGAGTAGATGAGCAGGTATGCAATCCCGGTCGTCACGCGCTGTTCGGTTGCCACCAGTGCCAGCACGCTGGACAGCATCGGACCGACGCAGGGAATCCAGATGACGCCGAGCAGCACCCCCAGGACGAACCCATTGGTCCTGCCGCCGGCGTGTTGCGCGAGGCGCGAGGCGCCGCTGAGGTGTTCGAACAGGTTGACGTTGAAGATCAGCAGCAAGCCGAACAGGGCGATTACGGCGCCAACGACCTTCTCGGCCTTGTACATCCAGGGCCCGATGACCGCACCGAACAACGAAGACGCGACGCCCATCGCCACGAACGCAAGTGCAAGGCCGCTCACGATGAGCAACGGACGCAGTTTGTGATCCTCGGCGGTGCCGGTCACGATCAGCGGCACCACAGGGATCACGCAGGGCGAGAGCACACTCACCAGCCCGGCGCCAAGGACGAGCACCGCATTCAGGTTGCTGACCATGCGCTTACTTGGTCAGCGCGGCGAGCACGGCATCCGCACTCTGGATGCCCGGTGAGAAACGCGACAGTTCACGGCCGTTCTCGTCCGCGATGACGAGGCTGGGCAGGCCGCGGATCCCGTACTCCTCGAACTTCTGCATGTCTGCCGGTTCGGTGGTCTTGATGTAGACCACCTGCGCCACCCTCGACAGCGAATCGGCGACACTGTTGAGGATCCCCATCTGCGTTTGGCAGGGGTATCCATTGGGGTTCATGAAGAAGAGCAGCTTCTTGCCGTGCGCCGCGGGGTTCACCGCGGTGGTTGCGGGCGTGCCGGCCTGCCCAACAGTCGCGACATCGGGCGATGCCTTGCTTGACCAACCGATGAACGTCTTCGTCAGCACGCCGGCCACTGCGAGGACAACGATGATGCCGACGATGGCAACGTTCTTCGGGTAGCTGGAGTGCTTGGTCTGTCGTGCGCGTTTCCGGGTGGCCTTCGACATGGAAGTCTCGTTATTGGGAAATCACCACCGCGGCGATCGTGCCATCGCCCACGGCCGTGGTGAGCTGTCGGATGCGCTTTGAACGCAGGTCGCCCACCGCGTACACATCGCGCAGGCTGGTCCGCATGTCTTCGTCCGTCTTGATGTAGCCCCACGCATCCTTCAGGAGTTCGTGACCGAACCCATCCGTGTTCGGCACCATGCCGACGAAGACGAAGACGCCGTCGGCCTCGAGTATGGAACGTTCGTGGGTCTTCACGTCCTCGATCTCCACGGCCATCCGACCGTTCTCCAGGCGCTTGAACGCGCGCGGCTCGGCCAGATACCGGATGGAGATCTTCGGGGCGGCCTTCGCGTGCTCCGCGGCCACCTTATTGGCCGTGAGCTCCTCCATTTGGTGCACCATGGTCAGGTGCGACGCGAACTTGGTGATAAAGAGGCTTTCCTCGACTGCCGAGTTGCCGCCACCTATCACGATGACTTCCTTGCCTTCGTAGTACTTGGCGTCGCAGGTGGCGCAATACGAGATGCCACGGCCCGCATATTCCTTTTCTCCGGGCACTCCCAGCGCCCGCGGCGAAGCGCCGGTGGCCAAGATCATCGTCCTGGCATGCAGGGTCTCGATGCCGTCCACGACCAGCTTCTTGTTCCGCAGGTCGATGTCAGTGACATCGGCCGCCGCGCGGAACTGCACCCCCTGCGCCTCGGCCTGCATGTGCATCTCGTGCGCCAGCATGTAGCCGTTCATCGGTTTCGCGAAGCCCGGGTAGTTCGAGACCGAATGCGTCGTCTTCACCTGCCCACCCGGAAGCGCGGTGTCCACAATCACCACGCGCATCTTGGCCTGCGCAGCGTAGATCGCCGATGTCAGACCTGCAGGCCCGCCACCCAGCACGATCAGGTCCCACTCGCTCTCCAGGGGGACGGCCTGGCCCTGGATCTCGCTTGCACGCCGCGGACTGAGCAGCGTCTCCAAGCCCGTTACGAGGTCGGCGCGCTTCACGCCACCCGTCATGCGGGGCGCCGTCTCCACCCCGTTGAGATAGAACTGGACGGTGGGGGAACTCTTCACGCCGAGCTCGTCCGCGAGGGCACGGTTCTCCTGGCGGAAGATTTTGATGAACGTCACGTCCGCGCCGTACAGCTCAGCCAGCGGCTCGAACTTCATGGCCAGTGCTTCACACGGCGGGCACTCCGACGAGTACCAGTCCACGATGACCCTGCCGCCCTTGTGTACCTGCGCGTCAAAGTCCGCGGCGTCGATGTAGGTGATGGATGTCGGGGAGGTCAGAGTCTCAGACATGGGTCGACTCGCGATCCAGCTCGGATTCGTAGAGGTCAAACCCCAGTTCCATCAACTCCCGGGGCGTCCGGCAATCGGCGGTCAGGATGGAGCCCGTTCTATTCTTCGCCACGGCGCCGCAGCCGCCGCCGCATGCCAATCGCAATGCGCACGTCGTGCACTGGGGGATGCTCGTCACGTCGCGCGAGGACCATTCGGCAGCCGCGTCACTCAGAGGCGTTTCCGTCGGCCAGAATCGGCCGAGCTCTTCGCCTTCCTTGCCTACCGTCGCGGTGCACGAATAGATGCGGCCCGTGTAGTCGAAGGCCCACTCACTCTTGGTGGCTGGGCAGGAATCGAAAAGCCCCGTCGGTAGCGCACCGTTCTCAAAGAGGTAGCGTGAGATGGACAGCGCGGGGCGATGGTACTCGAGTACCGCGGGGTGCTGCTTACACAGATCCACCACGCCTTGCCACATGGAGAGACGGTCGAATAGGCGGCCGGAGTTGCCCTGGCAATAGTGCAGTTCGTAGTTGCGGCCGAACTGCGTCTTGAACTTGGGATGTCCCGTCCAGCCGCGCTCCTTCGCGATGCGGGCAAGTTCGGGAAGGCCCGCGATGTTCTCGCGATCCAGGACGGTGCGCAGGTTCACCGGAATGCCGGCGGCCAGCAGGGCGTCAATGCCCTCGGCGATGCGCTCGAAGGTGGGGAGGCCGCCGCCGAGCGGGCGCCGCTGGTTGTGCAGCGCCGGTGGCCCGTCAAGCGTCACCTGCACCTCGCGTACCGCCGCGCTCTTCAGCAGCGGCAGGTAGTCGAGCAGCGTGTAGCCGTTGGTGACGATGGCCAGGCCGAGCGCCCGTTCGTTGAGCTTCCAGATGATGTGCGC
>DATCGU010000391.1:0-6056 GCA_036508735.1 Gemmatimonadaceae bacterium | reverse complement strand
TGTCCGGGTCGTGCAGGAGGGTGCCGATGAACTGCACCTTCTGCTGCATGCCGCGCGAGAGCTCGTCGACCTTGGCGTTTCCCCAATCCTTTTCGGCGGTGCGCAGCGAGAGGCGGTCGAGCCACTCGTCGATGCGGGCGTCCGCCGTGCGGGCCCTCACGCCCTTGAGTGCGGCGAGGAAGCGCAGGAGGCGGCGCACCTGCATCTTCTTGTAGAGACCGCGTTCCTCCGGGAGGTAGCCCAGCCGGTCGAGCAGGCCGGGCGACGTGTTGGGCGCACCAAGCAGCGTGATGGTCCCCGAGTCGGGGGCAATCACGTTGAGGATCATCCGGATGGTCGTCGTCTTGCCGGCGCCGTTGGGGCCAAGAAGGCCGTACACGGCACCGCGAGGGACGGCAAGCGAGAGATTGCTCACCGCCGTGAAGGCGGCGAAGCGCTTGGTGATCCCCCGAATTTCGAGGGCAAGATCAGCCATGAGGGAGTGGTTGGAGGTGGCGCAAATATAGGGACGCGGCGGCCAGTCGGGGGAAGGGGTAGCGCCAAGGCGGCGGGAAGGGGTTGAGGCCGGGGACCCAATGAGTGACACTACGCGGGTGACAATGAAACGGATTCTCGTCGTGGCGGTCGTAGTGGCCGCGGCATGCGGCGGCTCGCGCGGCGAGTCGAGTGCATCTCGTGTGCTCGTGGTCTTCAACGCGGGGTCGCTGGCCCGCCCGCTGAGGGCCGCGCTCGACTCGTTCGCCGCGCGCGACGGAGTCGAGATTCAGCAGGAGAACGCCGGGTCGCTGGAGACGGCGCGCAAGCTCACGGAACTGGGCAAGGTGCCCGACATCATCGCGCTGGCCGACGAAGAGGTCTTTCCGCAGTTGCTGATGCCGGCGCATGTCTCGTGGTACGCGCGATTCGCGCACAACCGGATGGTGCTGGCGTACACCGCGCGTTCCCGCTTTGCCGCCGAGATCACGCCCGACAACTGGTGGAAGGTGGTGGTGCGCGACGGCGTGGAGACCGGACGCAGCGATCCGCAGCTCGATCCCAACGGCTATCGCACGTTGTTGGTGCTCCAACTCGCTGAGCGGCACTACGGGCAGCCGGGACTCGCCAGTCGGCTGCTTCAGGCAATGCCGGACCGGAACTTGCGTCCCAAGGAGACCGACCTCGTCGGGCTGCTGGAGGCGGGCGAACTCGACTACATCTGGTCGTACGAATCCATGGCCCTGGCGCAGGGGCTGAAGTACGTAAGGCTGCCCGACGCCATCGACCTCTCGTCCCCCGCCGATTCCGCGTCCTACGCCACTGCGAGCGTGAAGGTGCGGGGGCGCGGCGCCGATTCGGTGACCTTCCGTGGTCGCCCCATCGTCTATGCCTTCTCGGTGCCGGCGCGCGCCCCGCACCGCGAGGTCGCCGAGCGATTCGCCCGTTGGCTCGCCTCGGTGGACGGACGGCGTGTGTTGCGCGCGCAGGGACTCGACGCGCTCGACTCGGTGAGCGTCGTGGGCACCGGGGCGCCCGCAGGCTTCGCCAGATGACGGTCGGCGTTGGCGCGCCACCCGCACGCGGCGCACAACGCGTCGTGGCCGTCGTGGCCGCAGTGGCCAGTTCGTTGCTGCTGCTGTTCCTCGCCGTTCCCATCGGCAAGCTCATTGGCGCCGGTGGCCTGGATGGTGCGCGCCAGCTCTTCAGCGACGGCGAACTGAGGCAGGCGCTGGGGCTGACGGCCTTCACCGCCACCGCCGCGACATTGCTCGGCGTGCTCGGTGGCACGCCGCTGGCGTGGCTGCTGGCGCGACGGGACTTTCGCGGCCGCGCGGTGCTGGCGGCGGTCCTGGACCTGCCGCTGCTCATTCCCCACCCGGTGGCGGGTATTGCGCTTCTCCTGCTGTTGGGCCGGGAGTCGGCGGTGGGCGGTGCGCTGTTGGCTGCCGGCCTTCGAGTTGTCGGCACACCGCTTGGCATCATCGCCGCCATGCTCTTCGTGGCGGCGCCGCTGTTCATCAGCGGCGCCCGCGAGGCGTTTGCGCGCGTCGAGCCGCGCTATGAGGCGGTGGCGCGCACCCTCGGCGACTCGCCGCTGCGTGCGTTCATGCGCATCACGCTGCCTTTGTCGCGCCGGGGGCTCATTGCCTCGGCCGTGGTGATGTGGGCGCGCGCCGTCAGCGAGTTCGGCGCCATCGTGGTGCTGACCTACAACCCCAAGGTGGCCAGCGTACTCAGCTACGACCGGTTCACCAGCTTTGGCCTGCGCGAAGCGCTGCCCGTGGCGGCAGTGCTGGCCGTGCTGGCGCTTATTCCGCTGATCGCCCTGCGTACGCTACGCGGCGCCGACGACGGAGTGCGGTCGTGATCGACTGCCGGGCGCTGTCCGCACGCCACGGGAGCTTCCGCCTGGTCGACGTGTCGTTCGTCGTGCCGGCCGGCAAGTACGGCGTAGTCATCGGCCCCGCCGGCTCCGGCAAGACGACGCTGCTGGAGACGATCGCAGGTATCGTGCCCCAGACATCGGGCGCGCTGTGGCTGCACGGACGCGATGTCACGTCCGTTGTGCCCGAGGTGCGCGGCATCGGGCTCGTGTACCAGCACGCATTCCTCTTTCCGCACCTCAGCGTAGCCCGCAACATCGCGTATGGGGCGGCGTCAGCGGAGGTGGCGGAGCAGGTGGCGCGGCGATTCGGCGCGGACGCGCTGACGGATCGGCCCGTGCGCGCACTGTCGGGCGGGGAGCGACAGCTCGTAGCCCTCGCGCGCGCCTTTGCCCGGCGCCCGGGCGTGGTGCTGCTCGACGAACCCTTCAGCGCGCTCGACCCGCGCCGGCGCACCATCGTGCGTCGCGAGGTGCGCGCGTTGCACCGCGAGTGGGGGCTCACCACGCTGCAGGTGACGCACGACTTCACCGAGGCGGGGCTGCTTGGCGACGTCGCCATCCTGCTCGATGGCGGTCGCGTGCTGCAGTCGGGTGCGCCCGAGGAGGTGTTTCGCCGGCCGGCGTCGCCGTACATCGCGGAGTTCCTCGGCGCCGAGAACGTGCTGGCCGGCACGGCGCGCGTGCTCGAAGAACGCGCGCCGGACTGGCTGGATGGTGAACCGGCCCCCCCGGCCCCCCCGACCCCCCGGGCGCCCATCGTCCACGGGTATCGGGCAATGGAATTCACCTCCGGCCCCCTCACCCTTTACGTCGTCGGCGACTTCCCGGCCGGCGCCGGCTACGCCGTGATTCGTGCCGAAGAGATCGTCCTGTCACTCTTGCCGCCCGACGGCTCGGCGCGCAACCGGTTTCGCGGACTCGTGTCGGAACTGGCCACGCTGGGCGCGCTCACCCGCGTGACGGTGGACGTCGAGGGTGTGCCGCTAGTGGCATCGCTCACCACGCGCTCGGCCAAGGAACTCAGACTCTCGGAAGGCACCGCGGTGACCGCGTCGTTCAAGGCGACGGGGGTGCATTTGTGCTGAACACAGAGTGATCACGCCTGCCAGACACCAGCATGTCCACCTCCCCTGAAGCTCCCGCGCCCAGGCACGACGAATCGCCATCCGAGCCATCAGGAATGCGGCGAGAGTCCATCCATCGCGTACCCGCCGGGCCATCGGCGTCGATGCTCTCGGTGACCGTGATGTCCAGCGAAGGACTGGCATACATCGCCGCAATGGCGGTTCTGTCGGTCGTCTATTTCTCTGCCCACTCGTTCAAGCCCTCCTGTTTTGACGACTGCTATGGCTATACGGGCCTCATGGGGATGTCGGTGTTCTCGCCGGACTACTGGATATGGGTCCGCAAGATGTTCCGCGGATTCGCCGTCCCTGTCATCTACTCTGCCTTCGGAGCGCAGAACGAACAATCGGAAGCCGCAATCGTTTACTTCCAATCTGTGACGGCCCTGGCCGCCTGGCTTTTCTTTGCGCTGGCGATATCCAGCTTTGTCACGGGACGATGGCGTCGCTTCATGGTCTTTGTCCTCATCGCGAGCGGAATGTTCTCCAGGGGCTACCTGCGCTTCGACGACAGGCTTCTCTCCGATTCCCTGGCGCTGTCGCTGGTGCTGGGCTGGTTCGCCCTGATCGTGAAGCCGGTGCCGGTGCTGGCCTATCTGGCCAGTCGATGTGGCAAGGTGGTGTTGCCTGTCTTTCTTGCGATTACCTGCGTGATGACGGCATTCGTCATTTCGGCGCGAGACACCAATGCATTCCTTGTCGTGTTCTGCATTCCGCTGGCATTTGTGCAGCTCCGCCGGGTCAGTGGGCCGCGGTTCGGCGCGAGGCCGACGCGCGTGGCTGCGCTCACCTCGGCCATGATGGCGGCAATTGTCGTTCTTCAGCTGAGCTCCGCGGCCAAGCGCAACACGGCGAACATGGCCAACATCATCGTGGGAATGGTCATCGGGGACTCCAGCCGGACGGAGTTCTTCGTCAGCCACGGAATGCCCTTGTCGCTGGCGACGCTGGAGCGTCCGCAATCTCTGCGCGATGCAGCGGGCCTGCGTGCGATCACCGACAACCGGGCGCTGGTGCTGGGCGCCCTTGCGTCCACCCGGAACGTGGCTCGAGCCAGGGCCGGTACGTTCATCCGGTCGCAGGCACGGCTGGTCTATGCGACGTATCTCGTTACGCACCCCGGATATGTCATGCAAAACCTCCGGGAAAGCTGGTATGTGATGTTCGATCAATGGTACGGCGCAAGGCCGCAACCGGGAGGCGTACGTTCCGCCTTCGAGGTGTCCAAGCGGCTGTCCGCCTTCGATCTCATTGATATCCGTACCTTCGTGCTGCTTTCCGCGCTCTGCCTGGCTGTGTTGTGCGTCCTCAACCCGGCGGCATGGCGCGACCCACTGTTGCAGATAGGTGCAACGCTCGCGCTGGCCGGCGTGTCGAATGCCATCATCGGATTTCACGGTGACCTCTGGGAACTGAGCGAGATGGCCCGGCACGGCTGGTTGGGCAGCACGTTCCTGCGACTCGGAGCGGGCATCGTGTTGCTGCGCCTTCCGCTGTACCTCTACGAGCAACACGAGACTCGCCGCCACTCCACCATTTCGGTCGGGCGCGTGTAGCGGACCTTGCCTCCGGGGTCATCTTTCGGCACCCTTCCTTTCCAATGGCCACCGACTCCCTGTCGCCCGCGCGTCCAGCCCTCGTCTCCGTCGTCACCGCCTGCTTCAACGAGGAGGGGAACGTGCGCGAGATGTATGAGGCGATCAAGGCGATCTTCGCCGAGCTGCCGCAGTATAGATACGAGCACATCTTCATCGACAACGCGTCCAAGGACGGAACGGCGCGGATCCTGCGAGCGCTTGCCGCGGAAGATCCGCGCGTGAAGGTGATCCTCAACGCCAGGAACTTCGGGCACGTGCGATCTCCGGTGTACGCGATCACGCAGGCGACCGGCGACGCCGTGGCGGTGCTGGCCTGCGATTTCCAGGAACCGCCGGCGCTGATCCCGACATTCCTGGAGCATTGGGAAGCGGGGGCGAAGATCGTCGTTGGCGTGAAGACACGGAGCGACGAACCGGGTCTCTTCTATTTCGTCCGCGACCGTTACTACAAGTTCCTGGCGCAGATCGCCGACGTCGGCATCGTCAACCAGACGACGGGATTCGGCGTCTACGACAAGGCGGTGATCGAGGGGATCCGCCGGATCGACGATCCGTACCCGTTCTTTCGCGGCCTGCTGGCGGAGATCGGGTTCGAGCCGGTGCAGGTGCCCTACACCCAGGCCCGCCGCCTGCGGGGCATCACGTCGCAGAACTTCTATTCGCTCTACGACATCGCGTTCCTCGGGATCGTCAACCACTCCAAGGTCCCGCTGCGGCTGGCGGCGATGCTCGGGTTCCTGATGTCCTGCCTGAGCTTCCTGCTGACGATAGGCTACCTCGCCGCGAAGCTGCTCTTCTGGGACCGCTTCCAGTTCGGCCTAGCGCCCATCCTCATCGGGTTCTTCTTCATCTCGTCCCTCCAGTTGTTCTTCGTCGGCATCCTGGGCGAGTACATCGGTTCGATCTACACCCAAGTGCGGCACCATCCCCTGGTGTTCGAGAAGGAGCGCATCAACTTCTGAGCGTCCTCCA
>DATCGU010000390.1:0-4786 GCA_036508735.1 Gemmatimonadaceae bacterium | reverse complement strand
ACCTCGGTCTACACCATTGCCGAGACGTTTCCGATGCTGCCCGAGAAACTCTCCACCGATCTCACGTCTCTCAACCATGAATCAGACCGCCTGGCCATCGTCATCGAATTGGTTCTCGCCGAAGATGGATCGCTTCAAAGTTCGGACCTCTATGGAGCGACGGTGCGGAGTCGTGCAAAACTTGCCTACAACAGCGTTGCCGGCTGGCTGGACGGTAACGGGCCGATGCCACAAGGGATCAGTGCGGTCAGCGGCCTCGACGAGAACCTTCGACTCCAGGACCACGTGGCACAGAAGCTGAAGGCGCTCCGGCACCAGCACGGTGCGCTCGATCTCGAGACAATCGAAGCACGTCCGGTCTTTGATGGAGATGAGCTCAAGGCCTTGGAACCCGACACAAAGAACAGGGCCAAGGACATCATCGAGGACTTCATGATCGCCGCCAACGGCGTGACCGCGCGATACCTCGCGTCCAAGAATCTGCCGTCGTTGCGGCGCGTCGTCCGCGTACCCAAACGCTGGGACCGGATCGTCGAGCTTGCCGCAGAGTGGGGTTCAACGTTGCCCAAGGAGCCCGATGCAAGGGCCTTGGATCAATTCCTGGTATCGGCAAGAGTCGCCGATCCTCTTCGCTTTCCCGATCTCTCCCTCGGTGTCATCAAGCTCCTGGGAGCGGGTGAATACGTCGTCGAACTTCCAGGAGGCAATGTCGCCGGGCACTTCGGTCTTGCGGTCAAGGACTATGCCCACTCCACCGCCCCGAACCGCCGATACCCCGATCTGATTACGCAACGGTTGCTGAAGGCGGCACTGGCCGGACATCCCCTGCCGTACGAGAACGACGAATTGGAAACGCTCGCACGACACTGCACCGAAGCGGAAGACGCCGCGAACAAGGTCGAACGACAAGTCACAAAATCCGCAGCCGCAATTCTGCTCGAAACGAGGATCGGAGAGCAGTTCGATGCCATCGTCACCGGCGCGTCTGACAAAGGCACGTGGGTCCGTCTTCTGCAGCCACCCGTTGAAGGAAAACTGGAGAGCGGCCTTGACGCCTTGAACGTCGGCCACCGGCTTCGCGTGCAACTGGTCCGCACGGATGTGGAGCGCGGATATATCGACTTCAAGAGAGTGGCGTGAGGAGACGTCCTCCCTGGACCGTGCGGACTGCCATTCCTATCCCTTCGACACGAACAACAATCCGACCACGCCGAGGACATAGATCAGCAGCACGCACAGCGAATCGATTCCCATGCGCAGGATCTGCTTGCGGGGGCGGACAATCAGTCCGCCAAGGTACACGATGGTGAGCAGGATGCTGACTCCGGCCAAATACATATCCGCCTTGAGCGCCAGTTGCAGCACGTTGGTGCCGGACAGGAGCACGGCCACAAGGAAGAGCACGGGCAGGAAGGCATTGCCGCCGAAGATGTCGCTGAATGCCAGTTGGTAATCATGCAATCTGACGGCTTCCATTCCAGTCGCGATTTCGGGCAGCGCCGTCACGGCGGCAAGTATGGTTGCCCCGAAGACGAATCCGCTGATTCCAACACGCGTGGCGATTGCGCCGCTGCTGAGCTCGAGCGCAACGCCGGCGACGAGCGTCACCACGGCGCTGACCACAAACCGCATGGCGACACGGCCGGTCGTGACCCCCTGCCTCTCGTACGCTTCGCGCTTCTTGACCTTTGAATGCCCGCGACGTTCCCGCTGTCCGTCCGGGGGCGCGAAGCCGCGTTCGTGCCACGGCAATCCCGTGCGCGCTTTGCCGATGAGATAGACGCCGGCGATCCAGACAATGGCGATGATCGTTTCGACCGGGGGAAGCCATCCGAACAGCAGCGCCGACGATAGCTGATGGCCGACCATCACGAGCGTGAGCACCGCCACGACGAGAAGGCCCTCGAGCACGATCACGAGCGACGCGGCCCTGTAGGTCAGAGGGTCTGCTTTCTTCAGTCCGAAGATGTCGAGAAAGACGAGCACGACGGTCTGCAGTGCGATGCCGCCGAGGATGTTGCCGATGGCAAGGACCAGATTGTGCTCGCGCGCGGCGCTGACCGTGATCGCGATTTCGGGCAGGTTGGTCGCGATCGCGAGCAGAATCATTCCGGCGAGCGCTTCGCCGAGCCCGAGACGCGTCGAGAGGACATCCGTCGCGGCGGTCAGCCTCGTCCCGGCGAGCCAGGTCGCCAGTGCAGCAGCGAGGAAGACACCGATCAGGAGTGGCAATGACAGCATATGCATTTCGCAGTACCTCTTTGCTGTACTACCGGTCGGCGTTAGACACGCGCGGGACCCGTGATCGCGCCGGCACCGCGTTCGGGGTGTCCAAGGTGTTGTAACGGGATAGGCATTCCAATCGAGGACCAAGAAGTATAGCGCGACGCTTTACGACGCGTCACGGACGTGCGTGCGGTCCGGGCGGGGCCTTTCTCCCGTCCGCCCGCACTGCTTTCGCAGCAGAAGCTGGTCGCGTGCGATCGGAGTGTCTGCCAGCGCCGGCGCGCCCCCTCGTTCGGCGTACGTCGCATTTCATCCGTTCGAGCGATAGGTGACGGCGGCGTTTACTCGTAATCTTTCACCTCACGCGGCGAGAATATTCACTCTGCACGAGGTGAGCCATGAGTTCGGACATCGAGCGGGAGAAGTTGAACCTTGATCCGATCACGAATGCACCGGGTTCGCATCCGGTCGGCACCGGCGTCGGCTCGGCGGCGGCGGCGGCGGCGGGCGCTGCGATTGGCGCAGTGGTCGGCGGCCCTGTTGGCTTTGCGGTGGGTGGCGTGATTGGCGCGGTGACAGGCGGCGTGGCCGGTCACGGCGTGGGCGAAAAAGTGAATCCTACAGTCGAGGATGCTTATTGGCGTGACAATTACTCGACGCGCCCATACGCGACGACGGACCGGAAATACAACGTATATCAGCCCGCATACCGCTACGGTTGGGAAGCGCGCGAGAAGCACGCTGGCCGGAAGTGGGACGACGTGGAGAAGGAGCTCAACGCCGGTTGGTATGTGCGGCACGGGAAGGGTGGGCTCGGGTGGGATGACGCGAGGCCGGCCGTGCGCGATGCATGGGATCGAGTCAGCGGCGCGTGACTCCGGGATAGGATTTCCAATCGAGCACGCGATAGGATGGCGCGACGCTTCACGCTGTGCCATCCGCCCGGGTGCGGTCCAAGAGGGGGCGGTCGCCCGTCCGCGCGCGCTGCGGGTCGACATTCAGTGCAGACTCGACGACCGACATCCGGGCTGCTGAGTTTGTGCGTTCCGCGGTGAGCGGCAGTGACTACTCGCCGCCGTCCCCGGTCACTTGACCTGCAGCTCGATGCCCCGGGCGGGTGCCGGCGCCGCGCAGTTGCCGAAGCGCACGCCGCGCAGGAATGCGCGGATCGTCTGCACCGTCAGGTCCTCGACCAGCGGCGCGCCGCCCCTTCCGCCGAAGTCCAGGTGGGTCGCGCCATCGATGACGGCGAGCCACTTGCACCCGGGCGACATGCCGGCGAACGGCTCCGTGCGCCGCTGCCACGACGCGCCGCCCAGCCCGGTGTCGCGCGTGCCGGTGATGCTCAGCACGGGCCGGTGGATGCGGCTCCACGCGCCCGAGGGAAAGAGCGAGCCTGCGCCCTGCGGAGAGAGCGCGACGTAGGCATCGAAGGCATCCGCGCCCGCCACGCCGACGCCGTTGCGGGCCCCCGCTTCCATCATCACGGTCGCGGCGCCCATCGAGTGGCCGAGCAGCACCGACTCCTTGCCCTTGCAGCGCGCACCGGCCCACTCACGCGCCGCGGCCACGTCCATCAAGCGGCCACGGTAGGCGGTTGAGTCGTTGACGAGGGTTGAAAGTCCGCCTCGAATACCCGCGTCGCTCACCCGCTGCCTGAGCGCCTGAGCGCCGCTCTCCGGATGGCCGATTACCGCCGCGAGATAGCCGTCCGCCGCCATCGCCTGCGCCAGGTAGCCGAGGCCCTCCTCCGAGCCGCCGGCGCCGTGCGACAGGATGGCGATGCCGCGGCATGTGCCCGATGCCGCCGCGTAGGGCCTGATGCGCAGCGACTGGCCATCGGCGCGCCGCAGCGAAATGGTCTCTTGGCCGACGATCGGCGCGGGAATCGCCAACGCGAGCGCGACACCCGCCGTGAGGAGTTGCGCACGGCTCATGTGCATAGTCTGCGGAAGGCCGACCGTCGCGGCAAGAGCGTACGGATGCCGTGCGCGCGGATGCCGCTCGGGGACTTCGCCGACACGGCGTCGTTGATTGCCCGATTGCACCTGTGCGCCTCTGGATCAATGAGTACACGATCTCTGTCAGCGTGCCGTACAACGTGACCCGGAGGCAGCACATGATTGGCAAGTGCGCGCAATTCCTGGCTGGCATGATCCTCGTCGTCTCTCCCGGCGCCGGATTCGGCCGGCAGGCATCGTCCCTGCCAGCGCCATGGCGGGCCGCGCCGGCGGGCGCCTTGCGCATAACCGTGATAAACGACAACACTGCCTCGGATGCCCACTTCCGGGAGGGGTGGGGATTCGCCGCGCTGATCGAGTATCAGGGACACACGCTGCTCATGGATGCCGGCATGAACCCGTACATCCTGAGGAGCAACATGGACGCCCTGGGCATCGCGACGTCCCGCATCGAGGCCATTGTTCTGAGCCATGCCCACCCCGACCACTTCGGCGGCCTGAGGGCGTTTGGCGACACCTTGGCACAACGTCCGCTCTACGTGTTGGGCGCGTTTCCGCAGGCGCTCCGGGACAGTCTCGGCGCGTCATTCACGCTGAGG
>DATCGU010000389.1:0-4938 GCA_036508735.1 Gemmatimonadaceae bacterium | reverse complement strand
CGGCCGGCATCGAGACATCGAGGATGCAGAGGTCGGGCCGGTGTTCGAAGCAGGCGGCCACCGAACCCGGGCCGTCGTGCGCCGACACCGTACGGAATCCGAGCACGGCCAGTTGGTCGGCGAGCAACTCGACATTCGCTTCGACGTCGTCGGCGACGAGGATGAGCGGGGGGAACTCGGCGCCGGCGCTCGACATGCGGCTACGGCCGGACGGTGAGTCCGACGCTGAGAATCGTGCCGCGCTCGGTCACGTCACCCGCCTTGCGCAGTGCCCGCTGCACGCTGACGTCGACATTGGCCCATCCCCGCGCGAGCGGCAGTCCGCCGCCGAGCGCGAACGACCGCTCCGACACCCTGTGGCCGTTCCAGCCGAAGGGCAGGTCACGCGTGCGTGCGCCCAGCCGCAGCTGCGTCGGCAGTCCCTGAACCTTCGGTCCGGCAAAATCGACGCCGGCCGACAGCTCCGTGGCATCGTTCACCTGCAGCGACGGTGAGCCGAGCGACTGCAGGCGCGACCACTGCTCATGGTCGAAGCGCACGGCAATCTGGGAACCCGGGATGCCGTCGTACGTGAGCGACGCCCCATACCGGTTGGGAACCTTGGCGTGCGTGGCCAATGTATCGTCGTAGCGGGTGTTCATGGCCCCGCCGAGGCGGAGCGACGCAGCAAAGGCCAGGTGCGGCACGGGCAGGGCGACGATGCCCGCGGAGACGGCGGAGCCGCTGTACGACAGCACGGTGTTCTGCGAGAGCGACCCAAAGGTGGTACTGTCGGTGAACACCCGCGCAAGGTGCATGTGATTGGCGCCGGTGATGGCGTGAATGCCCAGCCCGGCCTGCAATTTCTCGGAGAACAGCCAGCCGAAGGCCAGTTGCGCATCGTTGATCCCGCCGCGCACGGAGGTGCCAACCGAGGAGAGCACGCGGTCGCCGGACACCGTGACGCTGTCCTGGTACGACGCATCCCACGTGCGGTCGAGCAGGGTGGAGAACGACGCGCCGACGAAACCCCTGGCTCCGACTCTCGCGCCGACCATGATCAGGGGGAACCGCGCGGTCGTGGTGTTCACCGTCGCGCCGCCCACCTTGACCTGGCGAAATTCGGGGTCGAACTGAAACGAGAGGATCGTCCTGCCGGCGCTGAACACCGCCGCGGGGTTGAGCGGCGACCCGGCGTCCGTCTCGCCGAGGGCGCCGGCGGTGCCAGCGGCGCGGGTACTGAGCTGGCCCATGGGATAGCCGAAGCCCTGCACGCTGAGTGCGCCCTGGGCCGCGAGCGACCCGGCCGATGCCGCGGCCAGGACGGTCGAGAGGAAGAGGCGACGCATCAGGGCACTCCGAATTCAATGCGGGAAATGAAGCTGACACGGAGCCGCGGGCGCACCGCCGCCGCCGCACGTGAGTTGAAGAAGCGCACTTCGGCGCCGTGCAACCCTTCCTCCTTCATGATCAGCACGATGGCGCGCTGTGGCGCGACGAGGCCCGTCTGCGACTTCCACATGGTCAACAGGGCGTTCAGCTCGAGCGAGCGCGTGCCGCTGTCGGCCGGCGCCACGTGAATGGAGTCGGTGACGAACAGGCCCTGCGGAACGAGGATCTGCGACGACCGGTACAGGTCACTGATCAGCGGGGTGGCGGCCACGGCCTCGCCAATGACGGTGACACTGTCGTTCTGGTCGAAACCACGCATGGGTACCTGCGTCAACTGCAGCGTGGCGCGCACGATGGTGGTGGAATCGAGCAGCCACTGCGGAATGACGAAGCGCAGGTAGGCACGCCGGGCCGGGACGCCTCCCGTACTGAACGCCAGTGGACCGGCAGACGGCAGCGCGTTCCGCGCGACCACGGCGTAGTCGCGATAATCGTTGGCGAGCAGCTGCGGTTCAACCGGCGTCTTGGAGTACGGTTGCTCCACGATCTGATGAACGGCAGTGTCCGCAGAGACGTAGTAACGCACCTGGGCGGGGAGCCCCGTCTCGATGGTATGCACGCGAAGCGAGACGGGGCCGCTGCCGATCAGCCGCAGGCCGATGCGCAGGTTGTCGCCCGACGTGATCTTCGCGACGATCATGTCGCTCGACAACGGGAACACGAGCGAGTCGGTGATGTCGGCGCGGGCAACCTTCCGGGACGACAGCAGGCGATCCGGACGGAAGAGCGCGAGCACCGCCCCCAGGTTCTCGTCGGCGGCCGTGGTGTCGACATCGTACGCCAGGAAGGTCACCGTGTCCGGCAGCCGGCTCTGCGTCAGGTTGAGTCGGATGCGCAGGATCGCCGTGTCCGCCCGCGTGATCGGCCGCACGGTGTCGCTCGGCGGTGCGAAGGTCTTGGTGAGCGAGTCGAAGCGGATGACGCCGCGTACGTCGAGCGTGTCGCCCCGAGCCGCCAGCGGGATGCCCGCTTCGGTGCCGAGTGACGGATAGCCGACCAGCGTCGAGTCCAGATCCAGGATGGGCGAGAGCACCGTGTCCCGGATGGGCACCGCCAGGCCGGGACAGAGCGACGGGCAGGCGCTGCCGGCGTCGATATGCTCGTTGCAGGCGCCGAGCACCACCGCGGCAACCGCCAGGGCAAGCACCGACCACGCGCGACGGAGGGGAGTTCTGTTCATTCGTTTTGCAGCGACGAGGGCGTGAAGGGGTACGGCAGCAACGCGGCGAGGGGCCATTGTGCTTCGGCGCCGTCGCGGGTCACGCTGATGACAATGCACTCGGGAGCCAGCTCCCAGAGCGCCTGGCGGCAGATGCCGCAGGGAGGAGTCGGTGTGCTGGCCTCGGAGGCCACCACGACATGGGTGAAGTTGCGCAGGCCACGGACGACGGCCGCGCCCAGCGCGCCGCGTTCGGCGCAGCAGCCCGCCGGGTACGCCGAGTTCTCGACGTTGCAGCCGGCTACGATCTCGCCACCCGGTGCGCGCAGCGCCGCCCCAACCCGGAACTTCGAATAGGGCGCGTACGCATTCTCCAGGGCGGCGAAGGCGGCCGCGCGCAGCGCGGCAAGGATTGGTTCGTCAGCCATCACCCGAGGATTGCGGGGAGAAACGACGTGCCACGTCCGCGAAAGCCAAGCCCCATCCACTCGGCCACCGTCGCCCCGAGATCGGAAAACGTCGGCCGCAGGCCGAGGGCCACTGGATGCACGCGCGGACCGAACACGAGCACGGGAACATTCTCCCGGGCGTGATCGGTGGACGAAGTCGTCGGATCGTTGCCGTGGTCAGCAGTCACGAACAGCAGGTCTTCCTGGCGGAGGGCGGCAAGCAAGGCTGGGAGCGCGGCATCGAACTCCCTCAACGCTCCATAGAACCCCGGAGCGTTGTTTCGGTGCCCGTATGCCTGGTCGAAATCTACAAGGTTGGCGAAGCAGAACCCATCGCCCCGGGCCAACCATTCGCCGATTCGGGCAATTCCCTCGGCATTTGACCTCGTGTGCCCCCCTTCGAGGTTCCGGTGTGCAAACAGGTCGTCCACCTTCCCCACCCCCGTGCGGGCGATGCCGGCCACCGCGAGCGCGTCGAGCAGCGTCTCGGCGGGGGACTGGACGGAAAAGTCGCGCCGGTTCGTCGTGCGCACCCAAGCCCCGTCCGTGCCCACGAAGGGCCGTGCGATGACGCGCGAGACGTCTTGGGGCGGCACCAGCATGTCCCGCGCCACCTGGCAGGCGGCGTGGAGTTCCTGCAGCGGCACCACCTGTTCGTGGGCCGCGACCTGGAAGACCGAATCGGCGGAGGTGTACACGATCCACGCCCCGGTGCGCACGTGCTCGGCGCCGAACTGGTCGAGGATGACCGTGCCGCTGCCCACCACGTTGCCGATGCAGCGCCGCCCCGTGCGTCGCGAAAACTCGTCGAGCAGGGCTTGCGGAAATCCGTTCGGGTACGTCGGAAACGGCTTGGCGAGGTGCACGCCGGCGATTTCCCAGTGCCCGGCCGTGCTGTCCTTGCCCGCCGACTTCGGTTCAAGGACGCCGTGGGCCGCCGTGGGGTGAGGCTCGATGGCCAAACCCGCAATGGGGGCGAGGTTGCCAAGACCGGCGCGAGCGAGGTTGGGGAGGTCGAAGCCGCCCACCGCGCGCGCCGTGTTGGCCAGCGTGTGCGAACCCTCGTCGCCGTACTCGTCGGCGTCGGCCGCTTCGCCGATGCCCACGCCGTCAAGCACGAGGATGCAGGCTCGGCGGTTCATGCCACCGCCTCGTGATACAGGCGTGGGAGGCGCTGGCGCAGTCCGGTGAGCACCTCGTAGGGCGACATGAAATCGGCCACGGTCGCCACGTCCTCGACCGTGATCAGGTGGCCGCCGTCTCTTCCGACCAGTGTCACGATGTCACCCACCGCACAGGGCACGTCGGTGACGTCGATCATCGTCATGTCCATCGTGACGACGCCCGCCACCGTGGTACGCCGGCCATTGAGGAGCGCCGGCCCACGATTGCCAAGCGCGCGTCGATAACCGTCGGCGTAGCCGACGCCGAGTGTGGCCACCCGGCGGTTTCCCACCGACCGCCAGCTGGCGGTATAGCTCACCGTGTCGCCGTCCTTCAGGTCGTGCAGTTCGAGCACCCGGGCGCGCACATGAACGACGGGTTCCGGGTACAGGGCCGCGCCGTCCCCGCTGCCGACACCGTAGAGAAACACGCCGGGCCGCACGAAGCTCCACGGGGACGGCGCGCGGCGCACGATGCCGGCGCTGTTCTGGGTGTGCAGGTACTTCGGCCGGGAGGGGAGCACGGCCAGTGCATCGCGGAACCGCTGTTCCTGCACCTCCCACGATCCGTCGTTTCGCTCCGCCGAATGGAAGTGCGTGAACGCTCCCTCCGGCGGGTGCTCCCGCACGAGGTCGACCACGGTTCCGATGGCGTCCCAGCGGATGCCGGCTCGGTGCATGCCGGTCTCGACGGCGAGGTGCCACGGGCCGCCCCCGCCCCGCGCCCAGGCGGCGA
>DATCGU010000388.1:0-8807 GCA_036508735.1 Gemmatimonadaceae bacterium | reverse complement strand
TGGTGGTTGGTGGTTGGTGGTTGGTGGTTGGTGGTTGGTGGTTCGCGCTCGGTGGTTCGCAGGGGGCCGGAGGGCGCGTAGATTTGTGTTGACGTGCGCGCCAGCCGCTACCGTGCCTGTATCGTCCATCGCCATCCGAATTCAGTATCCGAATTCGAAATCCGAAATCCGCAATCCGGAATCGATATGAAGCTCGTAGAATGCGTCCCCAACTTCAGCGAAGGCCGTCGCCCCGAGGTCATCGCTGCCATCCGTGACGCCATCGCCTCCGTGAACGGCGCCACCATCCTCGACGTCTCCAGCGACCCGTCGCACAACCGCACCGTGCTGACCTTCGTCGCCACCGCCGACGCCGTGGTCGACGCCGCCTTCCGCGGCATCGCCAAGGCGGCCGAACTCATCGACCTCAACCATCACACGGGAGAGCACCCGCGCATCGGCGCCACCGATGTTTGCCCCTTCATTCCACTCGAAGGGGCCACGATGGACGACTGCATCGCCCTTGCCCGCGCGCTCGGCCAGCGTGTGGGCGCCGAGTTGGGCATCCCCGTCTTCCTGTACGAGCGCGCCGCCAGCCGCCCTGACCGCGAGAACCTCGCCGACGTCCGGCGCGGCGAATTCGAGCTGGCGCGCACCGAGATCGGCACCAAACCGAATCGCGTACCCGACTTCGGCCCCAACCACGTGCACGCCACCGCCGGCGCCACCGTCATTGGCGCGCGCCCGTTCCTCGTGGCCTACAACGTCTATCTGGGCGGCCCGGAAAACGTCGCCGTCGCCAGGGAGGTCGCTAGGGCGGTGCGCGGTTCGAGCGGCGGCTTGCGGTACGTGAAAGGCCTCGGCCTCGAGGTCGATGGTCAGGCACAGGTGTCCATGAACCTCGTCGACACCGAGAAGACGCCCGTCCATCGCGCCTTCGACCTGGTGAAGCGCGAAGCCGAGGCGCACGGCGTGTCGCCCACGTGGAGCGAGATCATCGGACTCGTCCCCGAACAGGCGCTCTTCGAGACGGCCGCGCGTCACCTGCAACTGCGCGGCTTCTCCAACGAGATCGTGCTCGAGCACAAGGTGCGGCGCGCCATCAGCGGCGGTGAATCACTGAGCGGCTTCGTCGCGTCGGTGGCATCGAGCGCCCCCGTGCCGGGCGGCGGGTCGGTGTCGGCGCACGTCGGTGCGCTGGGGGCGGCGCTCGCGCAGATGGTCAGCGGGCTCACCGTCGGGCGCAAGAAGTACGCCGCCGTCGAGGCGGAAATGAAGGCGCTGGCGCTCGAGGCGGTCGCGCTGGGCAACGAGCTCACGCGGCTGGTGGCCGACGATGCCGCCGCCTACACGCTGGTCAGCAATGCATACAAGCTGCCCAAGGACTCGCCCGAGCAACTGGTGGCGCGCGATGCCGCTATCCAGGGCGCGCTGGTGAGCGCCTCCGAGGTGCCGCTGCGGACGGCCGTGGCCTGCGCCCGGGTGGCCGAACTGGCCGCCGTCTGCGCCGACAAGGGAAACACCAATGCGGCCAGCGATGCCGGCGTTTCCGCGCTGCTGGCCGAAGCCGCCTGCCGTGGCGCCGCGTACAACGTGCGCATCAACGTGTCATCCATGCGCGATAAGCAGGCGGGCAAGCCACTGGCCGACCAGGCGACCGGAGCGCTGCAGCGAGCCCACGACGCCGCCGCGCGCGCCACGGCCGCGGTTGAGCGGAACATCGGCGCGTAGCGCGTGCACTGGCGCGACTATTTCGCCCGCGACTACCCGGGTGCGCCGTTCGTGGTGTTCGGTGCGAGGCACCTCGCCGTGCTCGGAGTCCTGTTCGCCCTGGGCATCTTCATGCTCCGCTTCCGCGGTGCGAATAGGGCCAGCCGCCGGCGCGCCCGCCTCGTTCTGGCGCTGCTCATGGTCGCGACGGAGTCCTCCTATCACGTCTGGATGTTCGTCACCGGCCGCTGGACCATGCAGACCATGCTGCCGCTGCACCTCTGTTCCGCGCTCATCTGGACGACGGCCTACGCGCTCGTCACGCTCGACGTCATCGCCTACGAATTCGTGTACCTCATGGGAATCGGCGCATCGCTCGCGGCGCTGCTCACTCCGGAAGCGGGTCCGTATGGCCTGCCGCACTACAGGGCCCTCGAGACGCTCAGCGCGCATGGCCTCCTGGTTATCGCCGCCCTCTACCTCACCGTGGTCGAGGGGCTCCGTCCAAGGCCGGGCTCCGTATGGAGGGTCGTGCTGGGCACCCTCGCATACATGGTCGCGGTGACCGGCGTGAACCTCGCCGTCGGCGGCAACTACATGTACACGCTGGCCAAGCCGGCATCCGCCAGCCTGCTCGACGAGTTTGGCCCGTGGCCACGGTATCTCGCACCAATGATCGGGATGGGCATCCTGAGTTGCGTCCTGCTCTACAGTCCCTTCTGGTGGGCCGACCGGCGGCGCGCCCTCGCCACTGCAACCACCGGGGTCATCGTGCCGCAGCGTGAACGGGTGCCGCTGGATCGGAAAGACCCCGCCTAGCGCGACAGCCTCAGCGCGACCACGTCATTGCCGGCGTGCCGCTCCTCCAGCACGCGCAGTCCTGCCGCCACGGCCGCTTCCACCAGTGGCCGCAGTTCGTTGCGTGGCGTGTCGGCGAAGAAATGACTCGCCACCAGCCAGACCTCCGGCCGCGCGACGGCGAGCAGGCGACGCGCTTCCTCTTCGGCCCAGCCGGGCGACGGCGCGGCGCGTGACGGCGCGCCGGCGATTCGGTACTGCACTCCCGGGGCAAGCCCCACCAGCTCGGTGCGTGTCCCCGAGACCACAACCAGTGAATCCCCATCGCCCGCTGCCACCGCGCCGGCACGCGGCGCATTCTCGTATCCCGGCGCACCGTCGCGTCCCGCCAACAGCGTCCATCGTTCCATTCGCGCATTCCCGCGCCACGTGCTGTCGCGCGCGGCCAGCAGCCATGCCGGCGCCGAACGGGCGAACACGTAGATGGGCACCGTGGCCGCGTCGTCATCGACCTTGGCAAAAAGGGCGCGCGTCGGCTCCAGCGCCCCGGGGTCACGCAGGAACCGTTGCGAATCGGTGTACTGCCATGCCGCCACGCCGCAGGCGACGGCCACGACAAAGACGGCGGCCGTGCGGGCATTCGACACAATGCTGCGGCCCGAGAATGCCGTGTTGCGAATGGCGATGATCGCGGCCGCTTGCGCCACCCAGACGCCGGGCACCGCGAAGAACGCGAGGCGGTCGGAGAGCGGATACGCACCCATCACCGACGCCGCCGCGGCGAAAACAACCGGACCGGCCAGCAGCACCGCGTCGCTCCGATTTCGTCGCGCGACGAATGCCACGCCACCCACCCACAGTGCCGTCCCGGCCGCCGTGCCGAGCAGTGAACCGGTCCACCGCAGGGGAATCCACGTCAGCTCCATCAGCACGCGGATGACGCGCGCCACACGGTCGTCGGCCGTGAGCTCGAGCATCACGGGCGCCCAGTAGTCGCGCAGGTGCGGGCTGGACGCACCGTGCCGGTACGCCAGCAGCCAGAACGTCGTGAACAGCACCGCCGCGATCGCCAGCGCCGGCAGGGCCACGCGTCGCGCGCCCGGCGCGCGTCGCGCGGCGACGTCACTCGCAATGGCCGCGACCACCGCGGCAATCACGAACACGGAAGGAATCGAGATCGCGGCCGCAATCACCGCCGCGATCGAGAGCGCCCACCAGCGCGCCATGTCTTCCGGCAACCTGATCACTTCGCATGTGAGCCACAGCAACGCCGCCGCCACGACCGCATCGCTGGCGTACGGCTTGGCTTCGGTGGAATACCGCAGGGCCAGCAGCGACCCCGCCGCGGTGACGGCCGCCAGCGCGCCAACGCCTGTTCCCACCACGCGACGCCCCAGTCGCCACAACACCCACGGCAGCGCGATGCCCGCGCACAGCGGCACCAGGCGCAGCCAGCGATCGGGCACGTCGGCGTGCGCGGCCATCAGTCGTTCGATCCACAGGAAGCCCACCGGCGCCGCCTGCCCCCAGTCGAGCGGATGCGCGAGCGCACCGAGACTGCGGGTCAGCACGTTGAGGGCCAGCGCCCCTTCATCGAGCCAGAGTGAACCGCGCCGTGACACCGCCCACGCGCGTACCGCCGCGCCGACGAGGATTGCCGTCCATGCCACCACCAGGGCAGTGCGTTCGGGGATGCGGGCTGGTCGGCTCATGGTGCACCCGTCCAGATCGCGATCACTCCGCACGCCGCGTCCATCGGCATGATCCCCAGCCCCACCGGCGTTCGCGCCGTCGACGCGAAGATCTCGAGGCCGCTCACCTCGCTGGGGCGAACCATGTTCACGCCGGCGTCCTCGGGCATCATCAAGCCGTCCAGCATGACGCGCATGTTGCACGGCTTGGCGTTGGCGTTCCTGTCGAGCGAGAAGCCGCGCGAGAGCTGTGCGATCTGCACGCCGGAACTGTCCACCACGTGTATCCCTCCCACGCCCCGCAGCAGGTCCGAGATCTCCACCGGCGAGCGCGCGGCGATTTCCTCGCGGTTGAAGCTCGCCGTCGCCTCGTGGCGCGCCCGGCGCGTCTCGAATCCGTCCAGCTTCGACGAACCCTTGCGATTGCCGATGACCCGCACCGTGTCGAGAAGCGGCAACGCCACCTTGTCGAGGATCACGGGCACGGTGTTGCGTCCGGCCACCACCGCGAACACCAGCTCGCCCGGCGCGTAGCCGGCGCGCTTGGTGCGCATCTTCACCATGCCCGTCGGGAACGACGCCACCAGCGCGCGACCGCGCGCGTCGGTGGTCACCTTGCGCCGCTCACCGGTGAGCGCGCTCAGCTCGAGCGTCGCGGCCTCGATCACGCGCTTCGCGTTGTCATGCACGAACAGTTCCAGGGTGGCCGCAGACGAGTCGGCGTCGCCGGCGGCGGCCATCGGCCCCGCACTCACCCGCAGCGGCACCTCCACGAACCAGCGCCACTCGGGCACCGTCACCTCCACCGAAGCGTGGCCGTCGTCGCCGGCCGTGCGCACGGTGAGTGCGCGGTTGCGCGGCACGTCACACAGGCGCCAGGCGCCCGCGTCGTCGCTCAGCGTGCCCGTGGTGTTGCGCCCCGCGAAGATGTGGCCGGTGGAAAGGCCAGTCACAGTGCCCATCCACGAGACGGTCACGGCACGCCCTGCGGCCGCTCGGGCACTGGTGTCGCGCACTGTGCCGTACAGCGCTCCCAGCCCGTTCTTCACCGCGTCGGCGCCGCACGCACCGCGCACGATCTCCCGGGCCGTGGGCAGCATTACGCTGTCGACGCGCGTCCGGGACGCGGACACCTTCAGCTCCTTCACGATGGGCGGCGCGCCCAGCGCCACCATCTCCGCTGTCGAGATGCGCGCGCTGTACTGCCCATCGAGCACCGGGGCCGCCCGCACGCCGCCGCTGCTGTCACCGCGCCACTCGTAGTCGGTCCCCTCCAGCTTCACGAGCGGCAGCGCCACCGACACCGCGCTGTCGGCGCGCACCATCTGCAGCGCCACGCCGGCGCCTTCCGCCGTGTACAGCGTCTGGCCGCGCCGCCTTACCCTGGAGACCATGCCGCCCGTGATGCCGATCCCGCGCAGCACCTCACCCTGCCCCTTCAGCATGGTCACCGCCGACCCCTGCTCCTTCCGCTCCGGCGGCCCAATCTGCGGCATGCGGATGTACCAGCGATTCACCATCCACGGCCCCTCGGCGAGGCGCAGGAACTCCACGCGCCCGCCGGGCAGTGCCTCCTCGGCCAGGCCGGGCAGCCCGACGTAGTGGTACTCCAGCCAGCGCAGTTCCGACGAAGCGCGGTCGATCCAGAGCGTACCTTCGATCTCCACGCGATCGCCGCGCGCTCGCTGCGGTCCGAAGCCGACACCCACCAGCCCGGGCGCATCGGCCGGCGGCGGTTCCAAGTGAAAACAGTGCGTGGCGGCGAAGCTCTCGGACAACAGCACGTCGGGATCCGGCGCGTAGTACATGCTGCCGGTGTTGTCGGTCACGACGTAGCCGCGCGCGGCCAGGCTGTCGGCCGCCCAGCTCACGAAGGCGTGCGTCGTGGCGCCCTGCCTGCCTCGCACCTCCTGTGACCGCACGGCCTCGGTGCCGGGCCTCAGCTCCCGACGGTACATGATCCACTCGGCGTCCAGTTGCTCGCGCGACCAGAGCGCCGCCGCCGTCAGCGCCGTGCGGGCCTCGTTCCACACGGCAACGACGCCGGTCTGCGGAGCGTCCGCCGAGCCGCACACGTCGGCGCTCCGCACCGACACCGGCTCCAGCGCGATCGCCGCCCCGCCCAGCATGATCTTCAGTGATGTCACTCCCGTGTCCGCTACCACCACGCCGGCCACCACCGTCGGCCGATAGCCGATGCGCAGCGCGCTCAGCGTGTAGGTGCCGGCCGCCGGCAGCCGCAGGTCGAACGCGCCGGCGCTTCCGCTGAGCGCGCGGGCGACCACCGCGCCATTCGCACCGCTGGCCACCACGACGATGCCGGCGGCGGGCGTGGTACCGTCGCCCCGCAACACGTCGCCGCGCACGCGCTGCGCCATCAGCGGCACGGCCAGCGTCGTGGCGAACAATGAGAGTACGGCGAGTCGGCGCTCTAGCGTTGTCATTTGGGCGGGATGGACTGCCTTCAACCTGCGGTTCGGCCGCGTGCATGGCAATTGCGACGCGCCACCTCAGAGCGGCCCCTCCTGTACGTGGGAATCCGTGCAATCCGTGAAATCCGTGTAATCGGGAGTTCCGCAGTAGAACTCGGCGCACACCACGAAAGTCACGAAGGGGGACACAAAGCGCAGTGCACGTCCGCAGCCAACCAGACGCGGACTACAGCGACGTCAGCACCCGTGGCCCGCCGTCGGTCACCGCCACGGTGTGCTCGGCGTGCGCGCTCATCATCCCGTCGAGCGTCACCACCGTCCATTTGTCGCCCAGCGTGCGCGTAGCCGGCCCGCCCACGTTCACCATCGGCTCAATGGCGATGGTGAGCCCCGCCAGCAACCGCGTGCCGCGCTTCGGCTTGCCGTGGTTCGGTACCTGGGGATCCTCGTGCGGCAGGTGGCCGACCCCGTGGCCCACCAGTTCGCGCACCACGGAAAACCCGGCGCGCTCAACCACCTGCTGGATGGCATGGCCGATGTCGCCCACGTAGTTCCCCACCACCGCCTGCGCGATGCCGGCGTCCAGCGAGCGCTCGGTGACGTCGATCAGTCGCTGCGTGTTCGGGTCGATCACCCCCACCGGCACGGTGATGGCCGCGTCGGTGAACAGCCCCTGGTATTGCACGCCGACATCCAGCTTCACGATGTCGCCCTCGGCAAGCACGCGTTTGGGCGACGGGATGCCGTGCACGATTTCGTGGTTCAGCGAGATGCAGATGGCACCGGGGAAGCCGTACAGCCCCTTGAACGCCGGCGTGGCGCCCTCATGGCTGCGGATGAAATCCTCGGCGATCCTGTCCAGTTGCGCCGTGCTCAGGCCGGGGCGCACCTGCGTGCGCAGGTGCGCGTGCGTGAGGGCGAGAATCCTGCCGCCCGCCGCCATCGTCTCGATTTCACGGACGCTCTTGAGCTGGATCAACGACCGACCGCCCGCAGCGCACGAGCCTTCACGTCCTCGAACGACCCGACGCCGTCGATGCTCTGCACGTTGCCGCCGTGGCTGCGATACCAGGCCACCACCGGCTCAGTCTGCGCCTTGTACACGCGCAGCCGGTTGCGGATGGCGTCGGGCTCGTCGTCGGCCCGGCGCACCAGCGTCCCCTTGGGGCGCGCCGTGCACTCGGCGTGCGCCTCGCCCGGCTGCCGGCCGGCGAAGGGCGTCTGACAGGCGCCGCAGGTCGTGCGCGAGCTCAGCCGCGCCACCAGCGCCTCGTCGGCGATCTCGAACAGCAGCACGACGTCCACCTGCTTGCCGATCTCCGCCGCCACGCGGGCCAGGCCCTCGGCCTGCGGCACGGTGCGCACCACGCCGTCGAGAACGACGCCCCGCGCCTGTGCCGGTGCCGACAGGGCCTCCTTCATGATGCCAAGGATCACCGGGTCGGGTACCAAGTCCCCGCGGTCCATGTACGCCTTGGCCTCCAGGCCGAGCGCTGAACCCGCCTTGGCCGCATCACGCAGCACGTCACCCGTAGAAACCTTGGGGACGCCGAGGGCCGCGGCTACGCGTTCCCCCTGCGTCCCCTTTCCTGAACCCGGTGGTCCGAGCAGGACAACGATCATTGTCTCAACCTCCGATCAGAACCCGGCGCTCCCCTGACGGCCACGGAATCGCACGCGACCCTTCTTCATGAAGCCGTCGTACTTGCGAAGCAACAGGTGCTGGTTCATTTGCGCAATGGTGTCGAGGGCGACACCCACGACGATCAGCACCGACGTGCCGCCGAAGCGGAACGGTACGCTCATGGCGTCGGCAATCCACACCGGCAGCAGGGCCATGATGGTCAGGAAGATCGCGCCCGGCAGCGTGATGCGGCTCACGACATCATCAATGTACTCGGCCGTCTTCGAGCCCGGCTTGATGCCCGGGATGAACCCGCCCTGCTTCTTCAGGTTCTCGGCGATGTCCACCGGGTTGAAGATGATGGACGTGTAGAAATACGTGAAGAACAGGATGAGCGCCGCCGAGAGCAGGAAATACAGCCCCGTGCCCGGCGCGAAGAGGTCGGAGAACTCGCGCGCCCGCTCACTGCCGCTGAACTGGGCAATGGCACCCGGCACGACGATCAGCGACTGGGCGAAGATGATGGGCATGACGCCCGACGAGTTGATGCGCAGCGGGATGAAGTTGCGGGCC
>DATCGU010000387.1:0-3878 GCA_036508735.1 Gemmatimonadaceae bacterium | reverse complement strand
TGCTCGTGAAGGTGAACTACTGGTTTACGCCGTAGCGCACTACGCCGTAGCGCGTGGCTCGAGAAGTCATCATCTACGGATTGGTTACCGTAACGCGCCCAATTCGGTCGAGCCTGGGATACATGCGATCCATGTATGCATTGCCGCCACGCTCGAGCGGCCCTTGCCTGCCCTGCCGCACCCCGCTGCCCGACTCCTCGCCGTACCCGCCGTACAGGCTGTCGAGCACCGTCATGCCCTCCGTCACGGTACCAAGCACGGTGAACGGCTCGGCGTCATTGCGCGCATTGTCGGACAGGTTCACGTAGACCTGCGTGTTGCGCGTGTTCTCGTGGCCGGGCCCTTCGTACGAGAACGCAAAGGTGCCGCGCACGTTGTGCGAGCGTGGCGGATCGTCGCGGAGGTAGCGTCCCTTCCACGCCGCGTTCACCGCCGGGTCGCCGTGCAGCCCCCACTGCGCGATGTAGCCGGGGCGCACGCGATGGATGCGCGTGTCGTCATAGTAGCCCAGCCGCGCCAGGTTGTAGAGCCGGTCGGCGCCGACGGGTCCCCACGCGCGATGAAGCTCCAGGACGAACACGCCCCTGGTCGTCTCGAATCGCAGGTGCGACACGGGGGGCGCGGGGCGGGTCCATTCGGCATTCGCCGGATCGAGCAGCCGGGCCGCGCTGCGATTCGACGCTCCCGGCGTGGTGGCGATGCCGCGGGCGCAGGCGGTGAGGAGCGCCGCGGCAACGATGCCACGCGCGTACATGTTTCGTGGTGTCATCACTGCCCAGGAGTCCATGAGGGGGGAGACGCGCGAAGCGGGTACGTTGCGCCCATCCCTCCCCCCTCGCAATGCGGAAACCCCGTCCGTTAGGTTCCTCCATGCCCTTTTTCGAGGCCATTCGGCTCGCCCTCCAGACCATCCGCGTGCAGAAGCTCAAGAGCTTCTTCACCATGCTCGGCGTCTGCATCGGCGTCATGTTCCTCATCACCGTCGTCTCCATCGTCGACGGGATGGGTCGCTACATGGAGACGCAGCTGGTGGGCAAGCTGATCGCCCTCAACTCGTTCGAGCTCCGGACCCGCCCCAACCTCAACATCGGCGACGTCGACCGGGCCACCTGGATGGAGTACAACCGACGGCCGCGGATCTTGGAGAGCGACGTGCAGCCGGTCGTCGACGCGCTGCCGACCGGCGTGCTGTCGTCGATGTACTCCGAGGGCGGCGTCCAGATGGGGTCGGCCTACTCGCGCCCCCGCCAGGCGACCGTTACGGCCATTGACGGCCAGTACTTCGAGATCAAGAAGCTGGACGTTACCGATGGCCGGAGCTTCTCGGCCAACGAACTGTCGAGTGGCGCCGAAGTCGTGATCCTCGGCCCCGACCTCGTCAAGCGCCTCTTTCCGACGGTGAGCCCCATCGGCCGCCCGGTGAAGATGGGCGGCAAGAGCTACACCGTGGTCGGCATCGGCGAATCGCGCGGCAGCGCGTTCGGCATGTCGTTCGACAACTACGTCTTCGCCCCGTTCCGGTCGCCGGTGCACCGCCTGCTGAACCGGGCACCGCATGTCATCGACGCGGTCATGGTACAGACGCCCGTCGCCGAGGCGATGCCCGAGGCGGAGGAAGCGGTGCGCGCGGTGATGCGCGCCCGCCACAAGCTGCATCCGGGGCAGAAGGACGACTTTGTGCTCGAAACATCCGACACCGCGCTCGAGTTCTGGAACAAGATCAAGCAGTACTTGGTGCTCGCGGGCGTGGCGCTGCCGGCCATCGGACTCGTCGTCGGCGCCATCGTCATCATGAACATCATGCTCGTGGCCGTGGCCGAGCGGACGCATGAAATCGGCATCCGCAAGGCGCTCGGCGCCAAGCGGCGCGACATCCTCATCCAGTTCCTCATCGAGTCGGCCACGCTGAGCACGTTCGGGGCGGCCATCGGCATCGCGCTGGGCGCGGCAGCCGCGCTCGTGATCCGCACCACGACCCCCATGCCCACCTACGTCGCGCCGTGGTCGATTGCCGTGGGCGTGCTCATCGGCGCCGGCGTGGGCATCGTCTCGGGGGTCTACCCGGCGAGCCGCGCGTCGCTACTCGACCCCGTCGCCGCCCTGCGGCAGGAGTGAGGGCGATGCGCCTGCTCGACCGGCTGCGAATGTCCTTGGAAGGCGTCAGCATTGCGCTCGACGCGATGCGCGCCAATCGGGTGCGTGCGGCCCTCACGATCCTCGGCGTGGCTGTGGGCGTCTTCGTGGTCGTCCTGATCTCGGCCGCGGTGCACGGCATCAACGTGAGCGTGGCCAAGCAGTTCGAATCGGCCGGGCCCACCACGTTCTTCGTGCAGCGCTATCCCATCGTGTTCGAGGCCTGCGACGACAGCGGCGACACCTGCAAGTGGCGCTCCAACCCCCGGCTGACGTTTGGCGAGGCCGAGGCGCTCAAGCGGGTGGAGACCGTCGGCGAAGTCCTGATCCAGCAGGGCTGGAGCGCGTCGGCCAAGTATCGCGACAGGGAGCTGTCGAGCGTGCAGGTCGCCGGCGTCACGGCCAACTGGCCGGCGGTGAACCCGCCCAACATGGTGGACGGGCGCATGTTCACCGAGCAGGAGTCGCGGTCGGCGTCGCGGGTGGTGGTGATCAATACGACGGCCCAGGAGCGCCTGTTCGGCGACGAGGATGCGCTGGGCAAGGAGATCATGCTGGCGTCGCAGTCGGGGGCCAACCGCGGCGGGCCGTTCGTGGTGGTGGGCGTGTTCAAGGACGAGGCCAGCTTCCTGTCGGGGGGCGAGCGGCCGCGGATCATCACGTCCATCTACGCGCTCGAGCGCCGGCTGGGGGCGAACACCCGGTGGATGTCGTTCGTCATCAAGCCGCGCAGCGACGCGCCCCAGGACGTGACCATTGACGACGTGACGTCGGCAATGCGCGGCATGCGCGGCCTTCGCCCCGCCCGCGAGTCGAACTTCGCGATCCTCACGCAGGACAAGCTGTTCGACGTGTACAACAAGGTCTTCGGGATGTTCTTCCTGGTGATGATAGCGCTCAGTTCCGTGGGGCTGCTGGTCGGGGGCGTCGGCGTCGTCGCCATCATGATGATCTCGGTCACCGAGCGCACGCGTGAGATAGGCGTGCGCAAGGCGCTGGGCGCGACGCGGGGCGTGATCCTGTGGCAGTTCCTCGTGGAGGCGGTCACGCTCACCGCTACCGGGGCCGCCATCGGCCTGGTTGTGGGCTGGGGCGGTGCCGTGATCCTGCGGACCACGACGCCCATTGCCGCCTCGGTGCCGCCGATGGCCGTCGTGGCCGCGCTGGCCACCAGCGCCTTCACGGGAATCGTCTTCGGGATGCTGCCGGCGCTCAAGGCCGCGCGGCTCGATCCGGTGGTGGCGCTAAGGCACGAGTAGCAACTCCACCGCGGCGTATCAGCCGCGCCGCTTGAAGAACTGCACTTCACGCTCGTGCTTTTCGGCTGCAGCCCGTGTCGTGAACGTGCCCAAGTTGCGCCGCTGGCCTGTCTTCGGATTCCTCTTTGATGAGTAGAGGCGGTAACTACCGTTCTTGAGCTTGCGAATCAATGGGACCTCCGTTGAACGCGTGGCACTATGATAATGGGAAAGCTCACCCATTCACTTCTTCGGGTCGGGATCCTTGGTCGCAAAATCCACGGGCGGCGGGCGTGGGCCGAACCGCTCTACGTATGCTCGGGTGAACTCCGCGCCGAGCAGAATGATCTGAGACGAGTAATAGACCCACACCAGGATGATGACCACCGATCCCGCGGCCCCGTAAGTGGAAGCGAAGGTACTCTTGCCCAGATAGAGGCCGATCAGAAACTTGCCGATGGTAAACAGCCCCGCGGTCACCAGTGCTCCCACCCACACGTCTGACCA